>JADHTJ010000070.1 GCA_016785015.1 Anaerolineales bacterium | reverse complement strand
CTTCAGCCATGGTGGTCGAGGGTCCACTCGGGGCGGATGTGCTCAACTCACCGATCAACAACCGCATCCCCGGCCGCGAACGCGTGGTTGGCAATCACATCGGAATTTACGCCAAACCGCTAAAATAATAGGGCACGGATTACTCGGTAGGACGGTACTTAACCGTGGACATTGAAATCATCCGCAGAACTGTCATTCTGAGGAGAGCAGCGACGAAGAATCTTACTCTTTGAGTGACAAATACATGGATTCTTCGCTCCTTTTGTCGCTCACGCCACAGGCGGGCCTCCGGCCATGACACTTTGGGACGCTCCACGGTTTACTACCGTGCTACCGATTACTCGGATTGTTAGGTTTCCTTTAACTACTTACCTGACTGAACACCAAGAAGATTTCGAATTTACATTATATTCTTGTCAAGGTCGTATGCCCGCCTGCCCGAGGGGCCGCATAGCGTGGCGTGAACCCCTGCACCTGCGTTGCAAGTGCAGGGGAGAATCTCTGCCTGAAGGGCTGGAGACTCTTCGCTTCGCTCAGAGTGACATTAACCTTAGAGACTTTCCGGCAATTATTTTGTCTGTTGAATCCGTGCTTTCCGTGTACTCTTAGCTCGAAGCGCTAGCATAACGTCTAACGCCAAGGCGAAAAACCAGCGACGCACAAATTACGGCCACCAGGGCGAAAAGCCCACTCCCTACCAACATCGAAAGATTCAAATTCCCGGTAAACGCCTCAGCAGGGACTGTTGTGATGATCCCGATGGGGACCAGCCATGTCAGTAGCCACTGTAACCAGGTAGGATAAATTCCCACAGGGTAGCGAGCCATCTGAAATATGCCATCAAATACCCAGGTAAAAAGAAAGCCGGGACTCCAAAATACTAATCCAGCGAAAACTAACAGGATAGCATAAAGAAGAGTCATCGCAATAGCCAACGCTACCGCAAAGGATAGTAAGGAACCCGCCGTAAACGAAGAGCCCATTTGCGAGACAGCCAGGTACAACACTCCCAACCCTAACGCCAGGTCAATTAATGCCAGAGGGTGCCAATGCCGAAAACTAGCCTGAAACTGCACATCGACGGGCTTTAATAGCGTAAAGTCAAATTTGCCTGTCCAAACTTCACCGTCCATGCCGGTCAAAGTATCCAGGCTGGGGCTGATGAATAAGCCGCGCAGCGCGCCAACCGATAAATATACGCCAAGAATGGCAAGGGTTGCTGGCAAATCCCAACCGTTGAGCGTTTCAATCTGCTCAAACAGCACCCACACACCTAATATCCCCGTCACTAGATTTAGCGCCGAATTCAACAAACTGATCCAGAAATTTGCCCGATAGGCCATCTCATTCTGGGCGGAGATCTTTGCAAAGCTGCCGATCAATCGTAAATGATACACATTAGCCTCCCACCGCTTCGTAGCGCCGGGTTCCTATACACCACAAAAATAGATACAAAGCCATCGCCATAACCATCCAACCAGCCTGGGCAATCAATCCAAATACGAGTTCATCTGACGGAAGAATCCCCATCAGCACTTCGACGGGGAACCCGACCATATAGCGGAACGGCAGCAGCCTAGCAATCCATGCCATTGATCCCGGCAATAAGACCATTGGCGCGACCTGTCCGCCCAGCAAGAAAATCAGCGAATCTTGCAAAGAGAGGAAGGCCTGTGCGCGAGTCGTCCAATAGGCCAGCAGCGCCAGCCAGTACCCCCAAAAGAAACGCAGCGCCCAGGCAAATAGTAGCGAAGGGATAAATAACAAGGTATTTCCAAGGCTAAATGTTGCCTCTGGCCGCAGAAAAATCGCCAACACCAACGCCACCGGAGCGGTAAAGAGCATATAAACTACTTTGCCAGCTATTTCCGTCGAGAGAGCATTGTAAATCGGCGACATCGGCCTGAGCAGCCAAACATTCATGCTTCCATCTCGGATCAGATCGCCAACGGTCCAATTGGTCTGGGCGTACGTAAGCTGATTTACCAGGATCAGAATCAAATAATAGGCAACGAACTCACCCCGGGTCAGGCCGCCGACTGTCTCCCCGCCCGCGGCTGTCGACCAGACAAAGAGATAAATCAACGGCGGGATCATCCACCCGAAAGCCAAAAGGAAAAAGAAGCTGCGATGCTGCATCCAGGAAGCCCAGGTGCGCTTGATCAGCGCCCATCCTCCGCGAGGGTTCATGCGCTCACCTCCCCATCCTGATAGATCTGGTCGATGACCGCCTCGATAGGTGGGTCTTCGACGGAAAGATCGGCTACGGGAAGCGTGTTGAGCAGATGCGCAGTCAGCTTGGGCGCCTCAGCTCGGGCAACCCGCAGGGTCAGGCGCCCATTCTCTTGCTCAACGATCTCAGCTTCGGGGGGAAGCTCTGGTTTCGGCGAATCCACCTCAAGAGCAAGACGCACCAATTTGAACGGTGCCAGCTTTGAAGCCAGCCCCGCCAATTCCCCATCATAGAGCAGTTCGCCCCTATGGATCAAGATCACACGCGGGCACAGAGCAGTCACATCGGCCATATAATGACTGGTCAGCATCATCGTCACCCCGCTGCGCTGGTTGTAATCGGTCAGAAATCGCCGCAACCGCCCCTGCATTGAGACATCTAAGCCTAAAGTTGGCTCATCTAAAAACATGACTCGCGGACGATAGAGCAGCCCAGCAACCAGCTCGCACTTCATGCGCTCGCCCAAAGACATGTTGCGCACTGGTTTGGTCAGCAGGGCTTTCATATCAAGCAAGTCGATGAGTTCATCCAAGATAAGATTGAATTCCTTTTCAGGAACGCGGTAGATTTCAGCCAGGACTCGGAAGGTGTCCATTGGGGGGATGTCCCAAAGCAGTTGGCTCTTGTTACCTAGCACCATGCTGATCTGACTGAGATAAGCGGGTTCCCGTTCCCAGGGTTTGAAACCCAGCACCCGCACATCGCCCGAAGAGGGATGCAGCAACCCGGAGAGAATTTTGAGTGAGGTGGTTTTCCCCGCCCCATTGGGTCCGATAAACCCGACCACTTCTCCAGCCTCAATGTCGAAACTGATCTCTCGCACCGCTTCGACCTCCTGATACTTGCGCTGCACAAGGCTTTTCAGCGATGCAGCAAATCCCTCCGCGCGCACGGGCACCTTGAAGGTTTTCGTAAGTTTGCGAACTTCAATTTGTTTTTCTACCACTTGTCACCTCGAATAACTAATGTCGTGTGAAAGCATTTTTCTTGTGACTGTCATCCTGAGCCGCCGTCGCCGAAGGCGGGCCGATGGCCATGACAGGTTCTATGGGAATTGCCGTGAGAGACCTCACATTTGGGGGTAGGGGGCGTGCGCCGCACGCCCCCTACCCCCAAATGTGGCCCCTTACTACAGCGAATCCTAGAGGTCCCCATGACAGATAAACTAGAAAATTCTCACATCAGGTAAACTAATCTATATCCATTATATGACCTTGGTGGATAAGTGGAGGGTTGTGCTATTGCTGCTTTTCGATGGTTTCCCCTAACAATGCAATGACCCCCTCGGCTCTAATTTTCAGATCGGCCAAATTTGAGAGCAACTTATCTGTGGCGTAGTAGATATCCTCATCATCTCGAGGCGTATCCAACACTTCACGAAGATCGCCTGTTTCCCCCTGATCGAGGCGCAAAAGCATTCTAAGGATAGCCATGTGGCTGTATCGAGCCTGGCACAATGCCCGAATGACGCGCAATCGGCCAATCTCTTTGGCGCGATAGAAACGATAACCGTTCATCGGGTTGCGCGGTACTTCGATGAGGCCATTACGCTCCCAGTTTCTCAGACGATCTGTAGTAGTGTTGAGAAGCTTGGCAACCTCACCAATGCGCAACTTTTTGTCTGTAGATTCGATCGGTGATCCTCCGGCCCATTTCTCTAAAAAGTCAGCGGCGGATTCGGCATGGGCGCGTTCTGATTGGATCATAACTTTCAGTTGATAGGCCAATTCCAGGGCACCGCCTAAATCTCCCTCTGTCCCACGATAAACCATCTGATACGTTGTCTGGCGGATCTCGCCGCCCAGCCAGGTGAAGCTCATCGCAGCCCGCGCCAGTTTCATCTGGTCGAGGTGAGTCTCGTTGAACATGCGATAACCCTTAGGCGTGCGCGGAATTTCAGGCAGCATACCCCACTGCTCGTATAACCGAACCGTGTTAGGGTGCACGCCCACGGCCTTGGCTATCTCAGAGGTAAGGATGAATTTCTTTACCATACAGCAATACAATCAAAATCGGTCCAAAAATATCACCGCAGAGACACAGAGATCGCAGAGAATTTTTGTGAGGGTGCTTGATAGATTTTCAATCATACGATCACTCTGTGTGCTCTGCGGCTCTGCAGTTATATTTGGCTCTGGTATTCGGCCAATAACACTTTATAGGGTGACTACCTAAAAATTCACCAGGGATGAACAGAAATGAATGGGATTTTATTTTTGCCATCCCCGCTCATCCCATTTATCACTGGTTATTATTCACCCATGATCTGCACAACCAACTCGCGGCGGCGAGGACGGTTGTCAAAATCGAGGTAGATAATTTGCTGCCAGGTTCCCAAGGTTAGGCGGTTCTCGATGAAGGGCACAGTAAAGGATGGTCCCATCAAAGCTGCGCGCACATGGGAGTGTCCATTGCCATCGCCCCAACGGGCGTTGTGATCATAATGTCGATTGGGATCGATGATTTCATCGAATAATCTACGCAGGTCGCTGATGCAGCCCGATTCGAACTCGATGGTGGTCAGTGCACTGGTCGCCGAGGGACAAAATATGGTCACGATACCATTGCTAAACTTAGATTCATAGAGAACTGCACCTACAGCTTCAGTGATATCTTGGATGTCCGCATCCCCCTTTGTTTCTAATTTAATGGAATACGTTTCTACTGCCATAGTGCCTCCTAAGTTTGCCTCGCGCAGATTATAGCATGGTGAACTGATGCCATTTGACGGTATCCAAGCCCCAAGGTAGAATGCTCCAATCTAAATTAATGGTACTCCTATGCCCGCAAAACTGATCCTCAGAAAAGAAATTTTTGAAGTCAAATCCGGTATGACCGTCAGGTCTGCGTTAGAGAAGCTGGAAATATTGCCCGAATCGGTGCTCGCTACGCGCCAGGGCGAGTTGATGACCGACGATGAACTTATCGAGCATGGCGACGAAATCAAGCTGATCTCGGTAATTTCTGGTGGTTAATTGCTTGCTGACTCGCTGTGCAAGTTTTTAAACTAATCTGTCATTCTGAGCCGTAGCCGAAGGCAAGGCGAAGAATCTCTCCTCACTAAGTTTCAGATCCTTCGCTTCGCTCAGGATGACGGCCATAAAAAATACTTAAGTAATGAAATGCAAAACTTGCGGCGAGAAAGCCGCTATCAACATGCGCCAGCACAAGCTGGCGCTTTGCAAAGAACACTATCTCTCTTGGATTCCGGCGCAAGCCCAACGCTTCATTGCGAAGTACAAGATGTTTTCACCTGAGGACAAAATCCTCGTGGCAATCTCAGGGGGCAAAGATTCGCTCGCCCTTTGGGATATCCTGATTAAACTAGGCTACCAGGCGGACGGGTTGTATATCGGTCTGGGAATTGATGGCGGCTTTGGCTATTCAGATAAATCGCTGCATTTCTGCCAAAGATTTGCTGACAGGCGCGGGCTGAAGATGATTGTCGTGGACGTAGCAGAAACCTATGGCAGTTCTATTCCCGAACTCAATTCAAAAACTCCGCGCGGCAAGGATAAACCCTGCGCCGTCTGTGGAACAAGCAAACGCAACCTCATGAACCGCGTCGCCCGCGAGGGAAACTACGACGTATTAGCCACGGGGCACAATTTGGACGACGAAGCAGCGGTTTTATTTGGCAACACGCTCAATTGGTTAGATAACTATCTTCTACGACAAGGGCCTGTTTTGGAAGCCGAACATTCGGGATTGGTGCGCAAGGTCAAACCCCTTTTCCGTTTTTACGAACGTGAAATGGCTGCATATGCTTTGCTAAAGGGCATAGATTACATATATGACGAATGCCCCCATTCTGAGGGCGCCAAGACAATCTATTACAAAGAGATCCTCAACCAACTGGAGTCAAATCGACCGGGCACCAAGTTAATTTTTTATCTAAACTTTCTTAAAGCCAAAGAGCGGGGGGTATTTGCAGAACCAGAAATTCGGAAAGAAGAAATGAAAGCCTGCGAGTCGTGTGGGCAGCCGACTATGGCTCCACATAAATGCGCTTTTTGTAGATTGGTGGAAAATACCTAACGCAGAGTCCCAAAGACGCGGAGACGCAAAGATTTTGATTGATTTCTCTGCGTCTTCGCGTCTTTGCGTTTAATTTTTAAACTAGGCAATTTCCAGGTAGCGCTTGACTTCCCAGTCCATCACCTGCGTGCGGTATTCTTCAACCTCGGCCCATTTTGCACGCGCAAAGGCATCATACATTGTTTCACCCAAAGCTTCTTTCAAGAGAGTATTCTTGTCGAATTCCCTCAGTGCGTCGGCCAAGGAATTGGGTAATTCATCAATGCCTCTTGCGGCGCGCTCCTCGGGGGTCAGATACCAGATGTTGACATTATTCAGCGGTTCGGCGCACTCTAAATCGTTGTCGATGCCGTCCATGCCGGCGGCCAACATGGCGGCGAAGGCCAGGTAAGGGTTCGCTGAAGGATCAGGGAACCGTAACTCGGCGCGCACGGATTTGTCTTTCCCGGGTGTGTGCCGGGGAATGCGGATCAGCGCGGAACGATTGATCTGTGCCCAGCCGACATAGACGGGGGCTTCATAACCCGGCACCAAACGTTTGTATGAATTTACTGTGGGGGCAACGATGGCTGCTAAAGCACGGGCATGTTTCAATTGACCGGCGATGAAGCCGTAGGCGATCTTGGAGAGTTTGTACTCATCGTTATCATCAAAGAAAAGGTTGTTGCCATCTTTATCAAACAAAGACTGATGACAGTGCATACCTGATCCATTGACGCCAAAGATGGGTTTGGGCATGAACGAGGCAACCAAATCATGCTGCGCAGCGATGGCCTTGATGGTGTACTTCATTGTCAGCACATTGTCGGCTGTATGAAGAGCTTCACCAAATTTGAAATCGATCTCATGTTGGCCGCGGGCCACTTCATGATGCCCGGCCTCTACTTCCAAACCCATGATTTCTAGCGCATCCATTAACTTCGAGCGAACGGTGACGGCTTCATCACCAGGGGAGAAATCGAAGTAACCGCCAACGTCATGGGGCACAGGGTGAATTCCTTCGGGGCCATTCCGCTTGAAGAGGAAGAACTCAGGTTCAGGACCCACATTGAAAGTCCAGCCTCGGTCCTCGATATCTTTGAGAACACGCCTGAGTACACCACGTGGATCACCTAAAAAGGGAGCTCCACCGGGACGATAGATATCACAGAATATGCGCGCCCGCTTGAATTCATCTGACGACCAGGGCAGGATCGAATAAGTATCCGGGTCCAGCACCAAACGCATATCGCTCTCTTGCACGCGGGCAAAGCCCTCCACTGAGGAGCCATCAAACCAGACTCCGTCTTCTAAGGCTTCGTCCAAGCGGCTAGGGGGGATATCCACACTCTTTACAGAGCCGATCACATCTGTAAATTGTAAGGAAACATATTTGATATTGTCGGCCTTTACTTTTTCCAACAACTGTTTTTTTTCCATTTGAATGCCTCCTGAGCATTAAACCAAAAACTGGGTATGCATGGGCATACCCAGTTGATAAATATAACTGTTTGCGGCAGCCCTTCCTGATTAACACAAATAAATCCTCTTTACAGAAAATCTATTTGGACCACCGTGCTGATCTTTGGCCCAGCCATCACTGACTGGTTTTGAACCAACACTCTCCGGAAGGAAAAGAGAAGCCCGTGGTCAGGCTTCAGAGGCATCCGCTGATCAATTCGATTTTTCGAACCTAAACCTAATTTTTCAATCAGGTTTGGGACATTAGCACTCCCATCGCTGGGAGGAACCTCCACCTCGTACCCCGATTTGACGGGGTCAGCCGCTATCTTTCCGATATTCAATTGTCTTGCCGTTACGTCGAACAACGGCCGAATGATAGCACACCAAATTAGGGGGTGTCAATAAACAAAAAACACCCCTGCTTTGATAAGCAAGGGTGCAATTTTGATTCTACTAATAATCAATTAGGCAGCAACAACACAATCTACAGGGCAGACCTCAACACATTGGTTGGTGTCGAAATAACCTTCGCAATCAACGCACTTTTCAGCATCGATCTCAAAGATTACATCGCCTTCGAAGATTGCTTCTGTGGGGCATTCGGGCTCACAAGCGCCGCAAGAAATGCAGTCATCAGTAATTGTCATTGTCATGGTAAAAACCTCCAAGGTAGCTAATTCAAATTAATATCCACAGGTTAATTGATCAGGGATACTTCGTCAACAGTCAATTGTCATGTACGCTTATTGACAAATATCTCCCTATTTTGGAGAGATTTAGCCCAAAATAATGCGGGACTTCTGCGGTATAATCGCTGCACATCCCAGTATTTTTACTCGGGGGTGGTTGAGTCCCGGTGGGCTCCTAGGTCTTCAACACCTGTGGCGGGTCGTTCTGCGGGCCGCGGTGGGTTCGACTCCCATCCACTCCCGCCTATTGTTTCTAAAAATTTATAGGTAGTGGAGCAAACACAAACTTTCCCATGACAGTTACAGAATCTACAATACCAGGAACAGAAGAAATCCTTTCACGTTTAGTCGGGCGTGTTTTACAGATAGAAGATACAACTTGGGGATCATCAAATGAAGGCTATCTGGCTCGCTTCCGAGGTCGATTGTATGGAGATTCGGCCACGTCTTACGAGCAGTTAGCTGAAGCAGTAAAACCCTACGAAGTAACCCCACTATTTAAACCAGAAGATGAGCGTCATGTGGTTTACCTAATGGAAGGGGTGAACCAGATAAAACCGTCGAACCCTTGGGTGAACCTCGTTCTATTTGTTCTTACCTTATTCAGCGTTTTGTTCGCGGGTGCTCTGTACGGCTACGATGGCCCTGTCTCTGAAGATGCCGTTGGGAATATTCTGGCCATCCTGAAAAATATTGGCAGTGGCTGGCCGTTCGCCTTGAGCATGCTGGGCATTCTTTTGGCACACGAGTTTGGTCACTACGTAGCGGCCCGCTACCACAAAACCGAAGTCACGCTGCCATATTTTATTCCCTTCCCACTCAGCCCCTTTGGGACGATGGGCGCGGCAATCCGACTAAAAGAACCTCCCAAGAATAAACGCGTCTTGCTGGATATTGGGGCAGCAGGACCTTTGGCGGGACTGGTTGTTGCAATCCCAGTGTTAATCTACGGATTGAGCACTTCAGAAGTGCATCAACTCCCCGAATTGCTGCACAGCGGCTACGGCTTCGAGGGTAATTCAATCCTCTATTTGGGAATCAAATTCCTCGTCACGGGTAAGTGGCTTCCGCAACCAGCCAACTTCGGTGGTCTCCAACCCCTGCTCTACTGGCTGCGCTATTTCTTTACCGGAATGCCAATGCCCCACGGAGGCATCGATATCACCCTGAACTCAGTCGCCTGGGCGGGATGGGCTGGATTACTGGTCACCGCGCTGAATTTAATCCCCGCAGGCCAGCTCGATGGTGGTCATATGATTTACGTGTTGCTTGGCAACAAAGCACGGCGACTGATGCCTTTCATCCTGGGGGCACTATTGCTTTTAGGGTTGGTGTGGTCTGGTTGGTGGTTATGGGCTTTCCTGATCTTCATGTTGGGACGTAGGTATGCAGAACCCTTAGATCAAATCACAACATTAGATCCTCGCCGAAGAGCCGTTGCCCTGCTCGGGATAATTATCTTCGTGCTTGTCTTCACCCCCGTTCCCTTGATATCTCCATTGGGAGGATAGCCTAATCGAGGCTGAAAATGTCTGAGACTGTTCTTAGCAAAGTTCGAAAATTTCCCCAGCAATTGATTTTGACAATATTTGCCGGAACATTGGCTGGAGTAGTGGCCATCAGCCAAACAATTTCATACGGGGCTTCAATTTTCTCGGGGGATCTCGAACAATTCATTCCGCTTGGCGTCGGTCTGGCATTGTTCAGTGGGTTAGTACTCACGGCCGCTATGGCATTGACAAGTTCTTATCCGGGGACAATCGCTTTTCCCAAAGCCGCCACGACACCCATCCTCGCACTGCTGGCTGCTCAAATTGCTTTTGATATGCCTGCCTCAGCCGACCCTGAGGAAATTTTTATCACTGTGGCTGTAGCATTGGGGGTCAGCACCTTGGGTATTGGAATCATCTTTTTCTTCTTCGGAGCTTTTGGACTGGGCCGTTTTATCCGCTTCATGCCGTATCCAGTTACAGGGGGATTTATGGCTGGCCTGGGGTGGCTGCTGCTCAAGGGTGGATTCAACATGATGGCAGATTACCCACTGAAACTTGAATTCTTAACACAATGGCTCTACCCTTTTTCCATTTTGCGCTGGGCACCGGGAGTATTATTTGCTGTTCTCATTCTGCTGCTACAAAGGCGTTATAAAAATGACGCCGTTATCCCGATAGCTTTTGTTTTAGGGTTGGGCATCTTCCATGCAATTGGAGAACTGAACAATTTCTCCGTTACAGAGATGGCAGAACACGGCTGGCTGTTGGGCACCTTTAGGAGCGACAATATTTGGGATCCTACCCTGATACTTAAGCTAAATAAGGTAAATTGGCAAGAAGTATCACATCACGTCCTCACCATGATGACACTCATTCCAACCGCCCTAATCAGCATGTTGTTCAACAGCAGCGGTATTGAATTAGCAACTCGGAAACCGATTAACCTTAATCGTGAACTGATGGCTTCTGGATTCGCCAATATTCTGGCCAGCTTCGGCGGCGGGATCATGGGCTATCAATCGGCCAGCCTTTCGGCTCTTTCGCATAAGATGGGCGTGCACAACCGCTTTGTGGGTATTTTTGCTGCCGCGGTATTTGGGGTGGTTCTCTTTTTCGGCGCTGGACTGCTTTCTGTAATTCCCAAATTATTGATTGGGGGGCTGCTGATCTATTTGGGTTTAACTTTCTTGACCAAATGGGTATTTGAATCTTTTACCCTAATCTCCAAATTGGAATATATTGCTTTGCTGGTCATACTCGGTGTGATTATCAGTTTTGGATTACTACAAGGTGTGCTGGTTGGGGTGCTTGCAACCATCATTTTGTTTGCGCTAAATTATAGCCAGATCGATATCGTACGCAGCACACTTTCGGGCTCGAATTTCCAGAGCAATGTGCAGCGTGATCCCAAACATGAAGAGTATCTTCGCTCGGTTGGGGAAAGTGTTTATATTCTCAAATTGCAAGGCTTTATATTTTTTGGCACTGCTCACAACTTGCAAATGAAAATCGAAAAACGCGCCCGGGATAAACAACTTCCAAAACTGGAATTTGTTGTGTTGGATTTCCGTTTTGTAAGTGGCGTAGATTCGTCCGCTTTGAACAGCTTTATCGGTATGCATTATCAAGCTGCCGCAAGAGACTACGTCCTTGCCTTTGCAGATTTGGATTCTAACGTCAAACGTCAACTCGAAAGCACGGGCATATTGGAAGACGAGAGCCAAACTTCATTAAGTTTTTCAGACATCGACTACGCCGTTGAATGGTGTGAAAGCCATCTTTTAGAGGCTGGAGACGTTACTTATACCAGCCTACCCTCATGCAAATCACAGATCGCAGCCTCCTTCCCAGCAAACATCAATATTGATGATTTCATGGCCTATCTCGAGGAACAAATTGTTGAAGAAAACACTCAATTGATCGCCCGCGGCGATCAACCGATCGGTATTTTCTTTATCGAACGCGGTCAGGTAACGGTTCAGATTGAAATTGAGAATGGCGAAATCCTTCGACTACGCACCATGGGTTCAGGCACAGTCGTTGGGGAAATTGGGGCTTATTTAGGCATGGCTGCGACCGCGACAGTGGTGACAGACATGCCATCGATTATATACATTCTCTCGATTGAATCCATGAAGAAAATGGAAGAAGCTGACCCGCACATCGCTTCGGCATTCCACAAATTCATGGTTGAACTCACCGCCCAAAGATTAAATTACACCAATGCTACCCTACAAGCAATGCTCAAGTGAGATAAATAAACACCAACGTCTATGAAAACTCTATGCTTATACCACAACGATGCTGACGGACGTGCTTCGGCAGCAATTGTACGCCGCGCCTTGGGAAATGAGGTGAGCATCTGTGAGATGAAATATGGCGATTCTCTCCCCTTAGAAGATGTTCTTATTTCGGACCATATCATCATTGTCGATTTCTCGCTTTCGCGTGAAGACATGGAGCGCCTTTCCGGCTACCATAAAATAACTTGGATTGACCATCATAAGACCGCTATTGAGGAATTAGCTGAAATTTCTCAAACATGGCCAGGGATTCGAGATACAAGCGAAGCTGCCTGTGTGTTGACATGGAATTATTTTTTCCCCGACATAGATGTACCCTTGTCTGTCAAATTGGTTGGCGACCGCGACATTTGGCGTTGGGATCATCAGGATACAGGCGCGTTCAACGAGGGGTTATATCAACTAAACACAAACCCACGTAATGACCGCCTCTGGAAGCCGCTCCTGGATGACGATCAACAACTCATCAATGAGATTGTTGAGCACGGGCGCGCTCTCAGGGAAGCGCGCCTGAAAGCCATCCAAAGTTCAACAGCCCGCTATGGCTATCCGGTGAACTTTGAGGGCTACCGCACGCTGGCAATAAATATGCGCGGCTCTGGTGATCTAGGTGAACATATTCGAAATCACGGCTATGAAATTGGTTATTGCTATATTGACAATTTTTTGGATGGGGAACTGTACACTTTCGTATCGCTCTATTCTGATGAGGTTGATGTAGCTGATATAGCCCATCGCTTCGGAGGCGGTGGCCATGCTGGGGCATCAGGATTCCACTTCAAACGTGGTACCAGCCCCTTCCCTCCAGGGGCAAAATTCAACTTCAACCAGAACCAGTAATCCACAAATCGCCTACTCAGATCAGAAAATTTTTTAAAAACCAGATCATTTCTTTTCTAGCTGCCCGATAGTTTCTATTTTGTACACGGATTTCACGGAAAAACACGGATGTTTTTATGAATCTTTACAAAAAATCCGTGAAAATCAGTGTAAATCCGTGTCCCAAAAAGTTTTTTTCTCAAACTGTCAGGTGGCTAGTTTCTTTTCCAATTTATTATTTTCTGATTCAGAGAAAATCAACTTGGCTACAGTGATAATTACTGAAAACCGCACCCTCTTCTTCAAACATTCTCGAGATAAATATGCCCACACCAAGCGAACAACCATTGCAATTTCCGCGCCATCGCTTTGCACGCGGGTTATTGAGAGCAATCGCTCGAATCATATTGCCCATTTTCTTCCGCATTGAGATTAATGGCTGGGAGAATTTCCCAAAAGAAGGCCCCTTGATATTGGCTGGAAACCACAATGCGGCCATGGAAGGCGTGCTTATGGCAATATATACTCCCTTCCAGGTGGAATTTCTGGGAACGGGTGATATTCCACAAGAAAAGATCACGGAATTTTTCCAGGCGATTTACAAATATATTCCCATACGTCGCGGGCACGTAGACCGGCCTGCCCTGCAAAAAACGCTCAGCGCGCTGAAGGCTGGAGGTGTATTGGGCATTTTCCCTGAGGGTGGCATCTGGGATCCCGGACAGATGCGCGCACAATCCGGAGTGGCCTGGCTGAGCTATCGCGCCAAAGCCCCAGTACTGCCCATTGGATATGCCGGCACGTTGCGGGCATTAGAATCAGCCCTGAAATTTAAACGTCCTAAACTGAACATATTCATCGGAAAACTGATCCCTGCAGCAGAGATTCCGAAAGATGTGGCGCGCAAAACGTACTTTGAAACCTACTCCGAGGATGTATTACATAACATCAGGCAGCTGCTGCCAGAAGATGATCCAGCAAGAGATATTAAAATTCAGAATGAACGTTTTTCGTTAGCAGTTTCTGTACAAAAACCTGATGGCCAAGATGTGAATATTCCAAACCACTTAGTAATTTCGCAAGGCCAAAGTCTCACAAAATTTATGCACAGGCCAGTGGTATTGTTTATCTTCAGGTTTAATTTACAGCTAAACATTTGCGCCATTGAAAAATTACACGAATCACCAACTGCAGCCGAAATAAGGAAAGCATGTGATCATATTCTCAACGCGTTGCACAACACACACCCCTATCTTCTAACTTATCGATTTGGCCCCAAGGAAGGCGAGACTATGCGGCAAGGGGTAGAAGAGCTGCAAAAACTAGCACAGTGGGCGGAAGAAAACAATTTGTCATTGAGTGTAACCCCCATTCGAAAATATTTTTCCACAGATTTGGGGCAGAAAATTACACAAACCATCCAAGAGATTTCTGAAAGCCGGATGTAATCATATGGGTGGTAGATGATATGCAAATCATAGAAAAAGATTTGTGACAGATGAGAAAATGCATCGCTATGTAAGAGTGCCACGATAGAGCCCATCTTTTCAGCATATTAGAAATCTCAACAAAGGAGATACATATGTTGAAATCACGTTGGTTAATCGGGCTTTTTGCCCTGACATTTCTCGTGGCAGCCTGCGCTGCACCACAAGTTGATGTTCAATCTGCATCCCTGGAAGATGCTTCACAAGGTGTCGAAGCCGCTTCAATCCCAACAAATTCGCCCCCTGTTGCCTCAGCGGCAGAAGCTGAATATGAGTGCGGAGATCCCTTCAATGGCGAGGACACCAGTTTTGATGTCCGCCATTGGGAAAAAACAGACTTCTGTCAACATAGCGTTGAGTACAGCGAAATCTTTTCTGGCGGCCCGCCACCGGATGGTATTCCCCCGATTGACAACCCCACTTTCGAAACAATCGAATCTGCTGATAATTGGCTGCGGGATGTCGAACCCATCGTCCTACTGGCACTCGAAGATGATGTGCGCGCTTACCCGTTGCAGATCATGACCTGGCACGAGATCGTCAATGATACTGTCAACGATGTTCCCGTCGTTGTCACCTTCTGCCCACTCTGCAACACCGCCCTGGTATTTGAGCGCTTCGAGCATGATGGCGAACTTCTAACTTTCGGAACGTCTGGAAATTTACGCCACAGCGACCTGGTAATGTACGACCGTCAAACGCAATCCTGGTGGCAGCAGTTCAGTGGAGAAGGCATTGTTGGTTCATTTACCGGAACCAAGCTGACCCCTGTCCCTGCCGCAATCATCTCCTGGGGTGATTTCAAGGCCAAATACCCCGTGGGGCAAGTCCTCTCTATCGACACAGGAATCAGCCGGCCTTACGGTCAAAATCCCTATGTCGGCTACGATAATATCGACTCTTACCCTTTCTTGTTCTCAGGTGAAATTCCCGATCAACTGCGCCCAATGGACCGCGTTGTTGGCGTGGTACTTGATAGTGGAGATGCCGTTGCATTTGCCTTCACCCGGTTAAACGAAGAGGTGGTTATAAACGATGTAATCGGCGAAACCAATATTGTCGTTTTTTGGAAAGCGGGTACCGCCTCTGCTTTGGATACGCGAGATATCTCCTCTGGAGCTGACATCGGAGCTACGGGTGTTTATGAAGCAACCCTCGATGGCGAAGTGCTCACTTTCGTAGACAATGATGATGGTACTTTTTCTGACGAAAACACAGGCAGCACCTGGGATATTTTTGGACAGGCAATCGCAGGTGCTCTGGAAGGGCAATCCCTCCGACCAATCAACCACCATGATACTTTCTGGTTTGCCTGGGCGGCCTTCGTTCCCGGAGATACGCTGCAAGAAGGCTAAGTCCAGATGGTATCACCGCTCGTTTTATGATTACCAATCGAGAATTCATGAAACGCCGCTTGGGAAGCGAATAGGCCTCGAAAGTGAGCCTGATTTGATTGTTCACCATCGAGGGATCATTAACCAGCTTCTCGATCGAGTAATCAATCGCTAAAATCGTTTACCCAAAATAAGTGGGATGTAGCAAGATAAGCTGCATCCCACTTACTGATTTAATCAACCATTAGCCGGATATTGAGTCTTCATTCGGGGTGGCCAGCCGCTTTGACGATAAACCTGTCATCATGCATTGCGCGTGCTATAATTGGCGCGCCCAATTTAGCAACCACTTGGAGGAAAAAATATCCCCATGAGTGAACGCACGAACCAAGAGTGGCTCGATGATTTACAGGGGTCAAACAAAGACGAAGCAATAACAGATCTTCGTGATATTTTGATACGCGGGTTGCAGTACTCTCTTTCCACCCACACGCGCGGTGATATTGAATTATTAGTTGAAGATTTCGCCCAGGATGCCTTGATAAAAATTCTTGATAAACTGGACACTTTCCGTGGCGAAAGCAAATTGACCACTTGGGCACAGAAGATTGCTATCCGAGTTGCCTACACTGAGCTGCGCCGCAAACGCTGGCAGGATGTCGCCATGGAAGATTTGCTCCCCGAAGATAGCGGCCCCGATTTTACGCCTGCCTTTTTAACTGACCCACAGGCCACCCCCGAGCAACAGATAAACCAACGGATGATCGTTGAGACCGTAATGCAAACAATTGAGGAAAATCTCACTGATCGGCAGAAAACCGCCATGCAAGCAATCATGGGCGGAGGTATGCCCCTCGAAGTAGCCGCCGAGAGAATGGGCACAAATCGCAACGCGTTGTACAAAATGATCCATGATGCCCGCAAACGGCTCAAACGCGAGCTGCTTGCTAAAGGCCTTTCTACTGATGATATTCTTGCCGCGTTTGATAGTGCGTAAGAAATCAGACAACAAACCCATCTGTTGATTTGGAGAATGATTTATGGAACTAAATGTAGAAATTCTGAAGAAAATGGCCCGGGCAATTGCCACCACAACTGATAAAGAAATCGGCTGTGACGACTGTTTCGAATTTGTGGATATTTTTGTCGAATCACAATTGCAAGGGAAGAATCCTGCCGAGGCGATGCCGCTGGTCGAGGCGCATCTAAATCGCTGCGCGAATTGCCACGAAGAGTTTGAAGCTCTCTTAGTTGCCATCAAAGCCACTACGGACAATAACCATTAAGCTCGAAAAAGTGGGGAAATTAAGAATACCTTCTTCAATGTCACGATGAAGATTCTCGCAATATCAACAGATCAGATGCGCGAAGTCGATCGTCTAATGATCGAAGTATTTGGCATCCAGCTCAAACAAATGATGGAAAATGCCGGTCTCAACCTGGCCTCTTTAGCGCGGTCCAGATATCTTGGCGGAAACCCCTCGGGCAGACGCATAATTGTTCTCGCTGGAAGTGGCGGCAATGGCGGAGGCGGCCTGGTTGCCGCACGCCGATTACAAATTTGGGGGGCGCAAGTTGAAATAATCCTGACAAAACCTTCAAATGGGTTGCGTGGTGTGTCTTCAGACCAGCTCAAGATTTTACAAACGATGGGTGTGCCCATCCAAACTGTCACGGATGTCGATACTCTCCCCCAGGCTGATCTCCTCCTTGATGCTGTGATTGGATACAGTCTCTCAGGTGCACCTCGGGGCGCAGCCGCCAAGCTCATCGAATTGGCGAATCAACACCAAGCCCCAATCCTTAGTTTAGACACCCCCTCAGGGCTAGATACAAGTTCTGGGCAAGCCCATCAACCCCACATCCAGGCAGATGCCACGCTGACATTGGCTCTCCCGAAAATTGGCCTGATGAAAGAGCCCGCTCGTAAAATCGTCGGCGAGCTATATTTGGCGGATATCAGTGTGCCTGCTGAGTTATATGAGGAAATGGGGTTGGATGTTGGACCAATTTTCGCGGAAGATACGATAATAAAAATATACTAAACTTTTGTTTCTTTGCGAAAGGAGCTTGTCGAAGGCAGGCAGAGTAGTGTGGCAATCTCCCCACTTAGCAGGAGAACGCCTGCCTTCGACAGGCTCAGGACAGGTGTCGCTCAAAACGCTCATCGCGATGACGATTAGCATGAAAAAAGCGCTCCCGAAACGGGAGCGCTTTTTGGTTATTTGACAATGAAGATTATTCTTCCTTAGTTTTGGTTTTTTCTTTCTTGTCGTCGTCTTTCTTCTCTTTTTTAGCAGATTTTTCGCTGTCATCAGATTTGGGCGGTAAAACCTTTGAAGAAGATCGATTATCAGTAGAATAAAAACCTGAACCCTTGAACACAATCCCAACGGGAAGATATACTTTTCGCAAAGATTCCTTCTCGCATTCGGGGCAAACGGTTAAGGGGTCGTCGGCAAATTTTTGACGTCGTTCGAATTGGACGCCGCAATTTTCACACCGATATGTATAAATTGGCATAACAAAACTTACCTCGTAATTCTTTCTTTAAGCACGAGGATTATAGCGCGCTTGATTCTTGGTGGCAAGGTGACCGCAGGCTGGAATAATGTAGTAAATTACTTCGTACTGGGCTGTATTCGACACATGCTCAGTTGAGAGTTTGACTAATTTTCGCAGCACATCCATGTCGATGTCTTCCGTTTTTTTGACGTATAAACAAGATTTCCCGGTTGAGTGTTTGCCTAGCTTGCCAAGCAAATCGTCATAATGCTCAAACCCATCCATAATGTACAACGTCAGGTTTTGCTTGCGCGGCGAAAATCCAGTCGCCATCCAATCACCTTCTTTGCCGCTGGTATATTTGAAGTGATAGCTGCCAAAACCAACAATACTTGTCCCCCACATTTTGGGTTCTTCGCCAGTAACTTCTTGCATCAACTCAAGGATTTTGAAACTATCCTGGCGTTTCTTATCATCTTCGACACTATTCAAAAAATCTACTACGCTGGCATCATTGAGTTTTGTTTTTAGCTCTGCCATTGCAATCCTCTCAAATATGGTGTTTTATCCTAAGCCCTTTTGACGAGCTGAACTCAAATAATCTTACTCCTTATTTTGGGATCTCGTGGGAAAGCTTATGCACAATCCACCAGATGCCTTCAATCTTCATCAGGTTCAAATAATCAATATATTTGATGTGTTGATGCTCAATACTTAGCTTGACGGCTGCAAGATCGCCCGTGACGTCGATGTTATCAATATTAGTTTCCCATTCCAATTCCGGTCTGATGTTGTCAGGGTGATACCACTCGCAGAATTCTTCCCTGTCTACTATTCGCAGATTTCCATCTTCGATTAAGAAGAATTTCCAATCAGGGTGCAGGATTTGGTGATACAGCGCTGGATCATAAAGCGCATGGCCAACATGATAAAAGCGCATAATGGCATCGCGAATTGCTTTTTGCTCATCTTTGTTCATTGTTCTCCTTCGGTAATCGCAATCTTCTTGAAGTACAAAAAATAAAACCACACCAGAATTATGTGTCCAGCAGCTGAAAATACTTGCATAAACACAAATCGAATGTGATCGCCAAGTAATAATAATCCCAATACATAAACACAAACAAACCAAATGAAGTAAAACCGCAAGAATTTCTTCTTGATCGGCTTTACAAATTCTCTATGATCTAAAAACAAGCGCGGAGCAAATCCCACCGTAGCCCAATAATTGAAAATACCAAACTGAAAAATGAAGATGCTCAACAACGATTGGCTGGAATTTAGCGGTGTCCCAATCAAAATCCATTCAATCAGGATCAAGCCGATGAAGCCCATGATGATGTAGGCCACGACAAGTTTCTTGGCCGAAACCCCAAACCTTTTCTGAAGAAAATAACTAAAGGCAATGAAGATTGAATAAGCTATCAACAAGGTGGCAATCATTCCAGTCCAATTCCCTTGAAGGATGCCCATGTTAATCACTTCAACAACTGTAGCAAATCCCAATCCCACGAATAGATACTTTACAAATTGAGTCATTATTTCTCTATCCTTTAGCCTATCGAATAGGATCAAACTCCAAACCGATAATATTGCGCGTGTCACTCCATCCATAGGCAACCTCGGCGAGACGTTGGTCGCCAATTTCAATCTCCTTTTCTCGCAAATACCTACCTCCAATGGCTTCATAAAACTTACACGCCGGGTTATCTTTTAGCACCCATACCAGCAAAGAAGAGAACCCCATTTTACTAAGTTCGTTTACAGAAGCTTGAAAGAGCGTACGTCCAACCCCTCTTCGATGAAATTTTTCTAGCACATACAGCGCGTAGATTTCCCCTTTATGAATTGGATCATCTTCGTTCCTTGAACCGGCACTGACGAAACCAATCACGCCATCTTCGTCCAAATCAGACACAAAGAGAATGCTCTGCCTTTCGGAAGAAGTCAAGTAATCATGCCACATTTTTTCCCGCTGCTCATAGGAAAGTGCTGCCAAATAGTCGTCAGCGACAATGCCCTGATACGTGGTCCGCCAGCTATCAACATGCACTCGGGCAATTGCATTTGCATCTTGAACTATGGCTTTACGGATCAGCATCGTTTTAATTTTCTTTCCAACCCAAGGATTTCAGCTTCTATGGGAATTGCCGTGAGAGACCTCACATTTGGGGGTAGGGGGCGTGCGGAGCACGCTCCCTACCCCCAAATGTGGCCCCTTACCACGGCGATTCCTAGAGACCCGGATTTCAAGCAGTCATCTAACCCCAAACTAATGAGCAGCAAAGCATTTGTGTTATTAAATCCGTGCACGAAAATGGGAAGCCAGATTGCGCAAATCATTTTCCTGATCTACACGTCGATTTCATTATCGTCTTCAACAATATATGGGAGTGTGTTGGTCTCCCGGTAAGGTTGTTTTTCCTGCTGAGGTCGAACATATTTTGATGGCGCATCATCAGTTGGGATATCTTCTTCACCAAAAACCAGATGTATGTTGGCCAGGGTAATCACATCCCCCTTCGATAGAATTCTGCGATCGATTTTTTCCCCATTAACAAATGTCCCCGCTTTAGAACCAAGATCACTTATTTCAAACTTCCCCTTATTGAAGCGTATTTCTGCATGCTTCCGAGAAACATGAACACTGGTCAAGATCAGGTCATTCGCTTCTGATCGCCCAATTTTTATCACTGGAGCATCGAGAGTAAAAACTTTTGAGCTATCAATGATCAGCAAGGCTGGGGGAAATTCTTTTTTTTCTGAACTCACAAAATTATTCCTTAGTATAGGAGTATGAAATCAGTATAAATGAAATTGGTTGCTTATGCAACATCAAACCTAGAAGTATATCCATCTGTATCGATAGCGGACGCCTCGGTCGTCCGCAACACATCCGGAATTTACTACCCTTTGTAGACCACATCTTATGCAGATGTATTTGATTATTCGATATTCGGGAAGTGAACCGTAAACGTCGAACCTTCCCCCACTTGACTGGTGAAGTCGATGGCACCCTGAAATCCCTCCGTCACTAGATCGTAAACAATGCTCAATCCCAGGCCAGTCCCTTCACCAAACGGCTTTGTCGTAAACATTGGGTCGAAAATCTTCGAACGAATCTCAGTTGGAATTCCCACACCTTCATCACTAACCTCAAGTCTCAAACTGTCCCCTTCCCTGAGCAACTCAACCGTGATCAGCCCGCCCCCGCGGGGAATGCTGGCATCGATAGCGTTGGTGATCAAGTTAGACACGATCTGCCCAAAACTCGTCGCAGAGCCAACTAGCTCCATTATTTCCATTTGTGGCACGAACGATACCTTACAATTATTTCGGATAAGCGAGTGTCCAAACAACATCAAGGTGTCCTCGATAACCTTCATAGCATTAAAACGCTGGTGTTCACCCTCGTCCAATTGGCGCGTCTGTGATTTGATACCTCGGATAAATTTCATAATGCGTGTTATGCTGCGCTTCGAAATGCCCACCGCTTGCCTCATTTCTTCGTTAATTTCTAAGCGATCCTGCACGCTAACCTTCACATCGCTAATTGTTTTCCCAAATTCGTCCACCAGCATATCCAGCTCATATAGCGCTGCCCGCACAGCCGCCAGGGGCGTATTCATCTCGTGGGCGATCCCGGCTGTCAAGCGGCCTAGTGAGGCCATCTTTTCTGAAACCAACAGCGCCTCCTGGTTAGCCTGCAACTGCTGGTAAGCCTGCTCTAAATCTTTGGTTCTTTCTATTACGCGCTCTTCCAGCAGGGCTCGCTCCAACGAAACCTCCTCCAGCGCATCCTGCTCGCGCAGCAGCGCGGACGTAAGGGCGTTCTGGAGCGTGACCACGCCAATTACAATGACGACGACGATGAAGATCGTTTCAGAACCAATGATCAACCAAGACCCCTGACTCAGAGCATCGATCATTGGATACGAAACCGCGATCTGCTGCGTTGTGATTCCCCATCCTAGCCCGAACATTAGGCCTATATTTAACAAGATCGCAATTACACCCGACCGCACCCCTAAGAACATAAAGGTATAGATAACGAACAAGATCATGAAAATCCCCGCGTCAGCAGCCATCCCAGTCAACAACATGCTCCATATGACCATCGTCAGTGAAATCAGGAGCAGCCCATAGGTCCTGAGTAAAAACGGGAGCTTTGCAAATGCAAATACCCAGAGAATTGCCATGCTGAGGAAAATTGCAGAAATATTCCAAATCAAAAAAACATTATGCTCACCATATATGATCACCACGAAAAAAATGATCAGCGATAACACTAATGCGAATTAAAACGTACCCCGTAGCAAGATCAGAACCAAATTTTCCCGCCATTTGGAAATCACCTGCGCAGTATCAATTCGTTGTGATTTTGATGCAGTCATAGTTTATGCTTTCGAATATAAACAGTTTGAATGGGCTTTTCATTTGGATTATGGCACTGTTAAGATCTTTCGATCTCAAAAGTTTCTGCCGAACAAGTGAATTCAATACTAAATTTCGTACCTTGACTGGACACTGATGCCACCTATGCTACTCCGGAAGACCTAGGTCGCCAATCAATGAACAATCGCCAAACCCAGGTTGCTCCTTTCACCAAAGGCCCTGGTGGCGAACATTGGGGCGCAGAGCTTCGAGCGAATCTCAATTGAAAATCCTACACCTATTCAATAGCAATAAAAATTATAGCGCAGTTATTAAGAGTGTCTGCCTTCCACTGTCAATGCAAAGTAGAAATGTCCTATTTTCTACAAAGTTAAAATGTCCTATGAAAAGGGAGGGAGTATGCTAAACTGGGATGGCTTGGCTGGAGGATAGGGCAACGCTGGCGAGCGACCCGAGCGCCAGACAAGCG
>JADHTJ010000069.1 GCA_016785015.1 Anaerolineales bacterium | reverse complement strand
TCAAACAAAACTTGTCATGCTGAGCGAAGCGAAGCATCTTGCTTTTCTTCTGAATAGCCTGCGTTGGCTATGGGTGAGATACTTCGTCGCTGTGCTCCTCAGTATGACATAGTGTTCAGGCTTCTGTTGACCAACACAAAATTCGAGATTTTTATTCGTTAGGGTAAATATTCTGCTGTCACTGAATCCTGGTAAACAACGCCATTTTCTAGTAAGCCTTTTGTCATTGCCCACTCTACTGCATCATCCCACTGAGCCTGTGTTGGGACACCGGCGGTGGGAAAAGGATTGACTTGATAGGTTGCCATCAGCGGTGGTGGAACAAGGCCTTTCTCAGCCATCAGTTCTGCATACTGAGTAGGGTCTGTGTTGATCTTTTCGACAGCCTGCTCGATGGCGACCAAGAAGCCCGTAATGGCATCGGGGTGGGCATCGATAGTTTCTTTGCGGAAGGTCAGTACACTGAAGCCAAATTCAGGGTGACTGGTATCATCAACGATCACATTGGCGCCGCCCAATAGAGCAATTGAAGAAGCCGGATCAGGCAGCATGGCTGCTTGCATTTCGCCGGAGCCCAATAGAGCCAGACGGTCGGGAATCTTGGGAACAGCAATGGTTGCAATATCTTCTGATGTGAAACCTTCTGCTTCTAGGAGCCGGTCAGTGAGATATTCGATGATGGTGCCTTCAGAGACACCGATCTTAACCCCCTTTAGATCAGCTACACTTTCAATGCCGCTTTCGGCCGCGGCCAGAATTCGGAAAATAGGTGCGTCGCTGGTAGCGGCGCGGGCAGTGCGCACGATCTGAACCCGAACTTCATCTTTGTTATAGAATAGGGTTGAGACGATCTCATTGAGCATGCCATCCGCTTCACCGGCGGTGACAATCGAATCGCGCTCGGGAGCAGATGAGACGGGGATTATTTCGACATTTATGCCTTGCTCTTCGAAAAAGCCTTCGCTAGCTGCTACGTGAACCGGGAGTGTATCCAGCACGGGTAGTAAGGCCAGTTTGAGAGTCACAGACTCAGGTTGTGCCGGAGCACACGCACTTAGTAACAGGGTTACGAAGGTCAAAGCAGAAATTGTGAAGGTTAGTCTAGTTTTGGAATACATAATATTGATCCTTCCGTGAATTATTTGAGGGCACCTTAGAATTAGTATTCTAGGATTCATCTTTAATCTATGAACTTTCTAATTGCCGAATACGTTCTTCGGATATACCTACACTGCGCAACAGGATTGCGCGCAAAGCCGGTAGGGCTCGGGTTGGTTCTGGATGTCCCGTGTATACCCATTCGATTACCACTTCATTGATGGCCCCCATCCATGCATATGAGGCAACCTCTGTATCAATTGGCAATAAATCGCCTTCTCGAACAGCTTCGTCTAAGTGTTTTTGAATCAGTTTAATGAAACGATGATGGATTTCACGACGTTTATCTTCAAAAACGCTTCCCAATCCGGTTGCTTGAACAAGAAAGATCTTGGCCAACTTCTTATACTCAGCGAAAGTCTCCAAGCAAATACTCAAAGCGGTATTCACCCGTCTTACTCCGCTCTCTTCCTGAGCGATTGCCTCGCTCAAACGCGTTTCAAGGATATTTGCAAAATGATCGACCAATCCGAAAAAGATATCTTGTTTGCTGGGGAAGTGGAAGTATACGCCCCCCTTTGATGTGCCTGAATCCTCGACGATATCAGCTACCTTGGTATTGTGGTAGCCATCTCGAGCAAATCTTTCAACTGCCGCGTCGAGGATGCGTTGACGCACGGGCGTGTTTTTTGAAGTTGTCATAGCACAATTCTTCAACAGACCGACTGGTCGGTCTTGACGCTAAAGAATATCATGGCGACAAAGTTTTGTCAATTGGAGATAACGATTGACCAAGAAAAAAAGGCACTAAGAAAATCTTAGCGCCTTTTGTTTTGATTGTAAATCGTTCTATCGCGTCAGTGGTCGGTATTTGATTCTTTTTGGCGTATCCGCATCTGAGCCTAATTTCTCTCGTCGAGCAGCTTCGTAATCTGACCAGTTACCCTCGAACCAGCTCAATTGGCTATCGCCCTCAAAGGCCAAAATATGAGTGGCGATACGGTCGAGGAACCAACGGTCATGCGAAACAACAATGGCACAGCCTGCAAAATTTTCCAGTGCTTCTTCAAGAGATCGCAGCGTGTTAACATCCAGGTCGTTAGTGGGCTCATCAAGTAAAATTACGTTTGCTGCTTCTTTGAGTATCTTGGCCAAATGCACGCGGTTTCGTTCACCGCCAGATAAAGTGGAAACCTCTTTCTGCTGATCGCTGCCAAGAAAATTGAAGGATGCCACATAAGCGCGCGAATTACGTTTGCGCCCGCCTAATAGGATGAATTCATCTCCACCGCTAATTTCTTCCCAAACCGTTTTCTCGCCATCCAATGTATCCCTGGATTGGTCGACATACCCTAACTGTACAGTGCCCCCAATTTTGACGTTTCCGCTGTTGGGCTTCTCGCTCCCAGTAACCAACCGTAGCAAGGAAGTTTTCCCCGCGCCATTGGGGCCGATAATCCCAAGGATGCTCCCAGGTGGAATGCTTCGTGTGAAATCGTTAATCAGCAAACGTTCATCGTATCCCTTGCTGATATTCTCGAACTCGATCACTGTATCTCCCAGACGGGGGCCGGGAGGAATATAGATCTCTAAATCTTCACGGCGAGCCTCATATTCTTGAGATAGCAGATTTTCGTATGCAGTGTAGCGGGCTTTCCCTTTGGCATGGCGTGCCTTAGGCGCCATGCGGATCCATTCCAATTCGCGCTCCAAGGTTTTGACGCGTTTATCTTCGCTCTTTTCCTCGACACGCAAACGTTCTTGTTTTTGCTCCAGCCAGGAAGAATAATTGCCCCTCCACGGGATGCCATGGCCGCGGTCGAGTTCCAAAATCCAACCAGCGACATTATCTAAGAAGTAACGGTCGTGAGTCACGGCGATTACGGTGCCAGGATACTGCTGCAAATGACGTTCAAGCCAGGCTACAGATTCGGTATCGAGGTGGTTGGTCGGCTCATCGAGCAGCAGAATATCGGGCTCTGTCAGCAGCAAACGTGTCAGTGCCACCCGGCGGCGTTCACCGCCCGATAGCACCGAGATCGATGTCTCGGGCAGAGGACAGCGCAAAGCCTCCATGGCCATATCCAGGCGGCTGTCCAAATCCCAGGCATTTTGTTGATCAAGCCATTCCTGCAATCTTGACTGTTCAGCGATCAGGGCATCGAAATCAGCTTCGGGATCAGCGAATTTCTCGTTGATCTCATCAAACGCTTTGATATTATCGATGATCGGCTGAACCGCCTCTTCAACGATTTCTTTGACCGTCTTTTCTGGGTCCAGTGTTGGCTCTTGTTCCAATAAGCCGACACTATATCCGGGGGAAAAGACCACTTCGCCGTCGTAGCCATCATCCATCCCGGCGATGATGCGCAACAGCGTGCTCTTGCCTGATCCATTGAGACCTACGACACCGATCTTGGCACCGTAATAGAAGCCTAATGATATATCGCGGATGACCTCTTTGTTGCTGGGTGGAAAGCGGCGGTTGACCCGCACCATAGAAAATATGACTTTTTGATCGTTCATTGGATTGCCTCATTAATTGATTTTCATGATTTTATGGTTCTTTGGGAATTGCCGTGAGACACCTGACATTTGGGGGTAGGGGGCGTGCGGAGCACGCCCCCTACCCCCAAATGTGACCCCTTACCACGGCGATTCCTAGAGACCCGATTTTATCATTTCCGGGGTGATATGGTTTTCTTGTATAATTCAGCCTGTGACGAAATCTATTGATAAACATCGAATGTACAAAGCCAAACTGCTTGTGGATCGACTGGAGAGATTATCTGCGGATTCTGTTTGGGCGCACCGTGCCAGTGGTGTACGAGCATCATTACACAAAGCGCTTACTAGGTTGGATGAAGACGAAGACCCAATTAATCTAGAATTGCTTATTGAA
The DNA here is from genome assembly GCA_016785015.1 of Anaerolineales bacterium. Taxonomy (GTDB): domain Bacteria; phylum Chloroflexota; class Anaerolineae; order Anaerolineales; family UBA11858; genus NIOZ-UU35. Next base: position 19,569 of record JADHTJ010000069.1, on the reverse strand, counting down.
ATGGGTTTCGATATTTTGCATAAGGCTGCCCAAGAAGTACCTGATCCCGATGAAAGGTTTCGATCATGACTCTGCGAGATTATATAAACCGACTTGATACTGAAGGCCGTTTGATGCGCATCGCGGAGCCGATTTCCAAAACCTTCGAAATCGCTGCGGTGCTAAAAGAACTGGAACCCCAGCCGGTAATCTTTGAGAATGTAATTGAATCTGATCACCGCGTGATGGGGAATATTTTCTGCACAAAAAATGATTTTGCAGATTATTTTGACATTTCTGTAGCAGAGATCATTCCGATGTTGACAAGAGCAATAGAAGAACCATCTTTCCTTCTTGGCGAACCCGGTAAGGGAATTAAAGGCATTGCTCCTTGCCAGGAAGTAGTTCAGCTAAACCCCGACTTGAACTCACTCCCCATCCCACTACACTTTGAAGGCGATGGTGGATCGTATATCACTGCTGGGGTTTTTGTGGTCAAACACCCAAAATACGGACAGAATTTGGATTATCACCGCTGTATGCAGTTTTCACCAACGGAAATGGCAATTCGGGTGGTCAAGGGGCGACATTTTCATAAGTTCCTGGACGATCTTGGACAGGTGGATGTTGCTGTTTGTGTTGGCAACGCCCCAAATTTACTGGCGGCTGGGGCGATCTCTGTGGAGATCGGTATTGATGAGCTGACTATTGCTAATGCTTTAGAGCCACTGCAATTGGTCAAGGCAAAGACTGTCGATTTGTTGATCCCTGCTGATGCTGAGATTGTTCTAGAGGGCACTGTCTACCGAGATCGCACTCACGCTGAAGGGCCATTTGTTGATTTGACTGAAACGCAAGATGTTGTCCGGCAAGAGCCGGTGTTCCAGGTCAAGGCAATTACCCATCGGATGGACCCCATCTGGCAGGCGCTACTGCCTGGGGCGTTAGAGCACAAACTGTTGATGGGCATGCCACGCGAGCCAACTATATACCAGAAGGTTAACGAAGTAGTCAAATGTCTGGATGTGAACATCAACCCGGGGGGGTGTTCTTGGCTGCACGCCATCGTACAGATTGACAAGCATCACGAAGATGATGGAGAGAAAGCCATCAGGGCGGCATTTGCAGGACATCGCTCGTGCAAGCATGTATATGTAGTGGACAAGGATATTGACATATACGATCCACTGCAGTTAGAGTGGGCCATGGCGACGCGTTTTCAAGGTGATCGTGATTTGGTGATGTTGGATATAGAACCCGGCTCCAGCCTGGATCCCAGCGCCGAGTCTGGTACAAAATTAACCACTAAGATGGGTTTTGATTTGACTGCACCGATAGGTGAAACGCGGCGTCATTATGAGAAAGTGCCGTACCCAAATGTCGATCTTAGCCGCTTCATTAAGCCTAAAAACGCGGAGTCGCAAAGCCGCGGAGACGCAGAGATTTGATCATCTCTTTGTGGCTTTGCATCTCTGCGACTCTGCGTTAAAAACAGAAAATTATGCAATTAACTAAAGCAGAACAAACTATACTGGATGGTGCGCAAGGACGTGCTGCCCAGAAGTCGATGGAAATCCTTACTGCCTTGGGGAAAATTTATACTGCAGAACGTTTGATCCCAGTAACATCAGTGCAAATTTCGGGAGTCAGTTATGCTAATCTGGGCGAGGCAGGGTTGGCGTTTCTCACTGAGATGGCTGAGGGAGATGGGCAGGCGCAAGTACTGACTACCCTCAACCCCGCGGGAATGGATATTGAAAATTGGGAGAATCTTGAAATCAGCGCGAAATTTGCGGAGAATCAACTGCGTGTGCTGGATGCTTTTGCCCTCATGAATATCATTACCACGGCTACCTGCACCCCTTACCTGATTGGCAATACGCCCCATTTTGGCGAGCATATTGCCTGGGCCGAGTCCAGTGCGGTATGTTATGCAAATTCGGTGCTCGGAGCGCGCACCAATCGTGAAGGTGGTCCCAGTGCCCTCGCTGCCTCGCTGACTGGATTGACCCCAGAATATGGCTATCATCTCGATGCAGAGCGACTGCCCACGGTAACAGTGCAGGTCGAGGCAGCTTTGGGGGAGAATGCAGACTTCGGAGCTTTCGGGAAAACCCTTGGGGAACAGTTGGAAGGAATGGGTGGGAGACGTGTTCCTTATATTCGGGGGATTGAGTCAGCTTCGGTGGAAAATCTGAAATCTTTTTGTGCCAGCCTGGCAACCTATGGGGGCGTGGCTCTGTTCCATATGCTAGGAATCACCCCCGAGGCAGGTCTGGTTCTTCCCCCCCAGGACGAGATTCTGGTGAATAGTGAAGAAATCCAACGAGCCAGAGAATCTATGATCGACGCGGATTCCGATGAAATAGATTTTGTCAGCCTGGGTTGCCCGCACTTATCGATCAAAGAAATCGTCCGCATTGCTGAATTATTGGAAGGCAAACAGGTCACGAAAGAGTTCTGGATCACCACTGCTCGGCCAACGAAGGAAATCGCTGATCGTATGGGATATACTGCGGTGATTGAAGCCGCGGGTGCCAAGTTCGCCGCAGATACCTGTTGCGTGGTAGCGCCAATCAAAGGACGCTTTACCGCCTTGGCTACAGATAGCGCCAAGGCTTGCTATTATGCCTACGCCAAGAATAAATTCAAGACTGCCTTGCTGCCGTTTGATGAAGTGGTTTCAGAAGCATTAAAGTGAGTCTACAATCCTGCTACGCTGTTGTATAATTTGGCGAACAAAACGTGTGTGTGGAGGATAAATGGGAATTGGTAACACTCCAAATCCGGTAGAGAACAAGCCATCGTTCTGGGCAACATTGCCGGGGATCATTACTCAAATCATTACCTTGCTCTCAGCAATGGGTGGGTTCATTGTGGTGTTAAATAACTTGGGGGTGATTGATATCGGCAAGCAAGATACCCCGACCCCTACGCTCACGCTGACTGTATCAGCAACACCCACGAAAACCTGGACGCCGACTGAGATGCCTCCTACAGCGACGGATACACAAACTCAGCTTCCCACAGGAACCCCTACACGAACACCGACGATTACGAAAACTCCCACGGCAACTACGACGCCTACTTTTTATCCCGGTGAACCAATATTGCTGATCATCGCCAGACCAGGGTTGAATTTCCGGCGCGGGCCGGGTTGGGTTGAACCCTATGGGCCAGTGCTTGGTCTAGTGCCTTATGGGGAGACGGTGCGCATATTTGGCCGAACCGAAGCCTGGACTTGGTACTTAATTGAATGCCCTATTGGTGAAGATATTGAAACGGGTTGCTGGCTGACAGCAGATGAAGGCTATTCCAGCGCACTGAATGCTGAAGAAATTCCTATCGTTGAAGCACCACCCACGATAACGCCCGGACCAACGGCAACGCAAACACCACCCGGATAGACCTCTTACCAGATTCGAAAGGCAACTTGTCCCTCTCTCGAAAAGCGACTACAATTGATAGGCTAATTATTCTGGAGCATCGTTTATGAATATCCCTTACGGACCTATCCTGGTTGTCGAAGATGTACCCCATATATTGGAATTGCTAGCGGTAACTTTGCGTTTCAAAGGTTATCCAGTGGTCACGGCGAAGAATGGTGAAGAAGCCCTAGAGATGATCGCCAAAGAGAAGCCAGCCCTGGTGATCACGGACATTTTGATGCCTCGCATGGATGGTTTTGCCTTGATGCACAGTCTGCGAAACAATCCCAAAACCGGCCACATTCCAGTAGTCTTCTTATCGGCGACTTATATCACACCCGAAGATCGGGACTTTGCATTAAAGCTTGGCGCGGTGCGTTTCCTGGAGAAACCCGTAGACACACCGGAATTTCTGCTCACGGTTGCGGAAATCCTGACACAAGGCCCGCCGGCTATTCCACCACCGATGAGCAAAGATGATTTCTATCGCGGCTATTTGGATCGTTTGGAGAATAAACTGCACCATAAGAGTCAGCAGATCACACGCACGGAACGATTACTTGAGACACTCCCTGAGGAGCAAAAACCTGCTTTTGAATCCATATTAAAGGAAGCACGCGGTCATCGTACAGAGATTCAAGAAGAACTTAGCGACCTTCACAAAATTCTCTCACAGGTAAGCGATACTAAATAGACGATTAATTCAATTCAAATCTGATCTCCCGATCATCAGCAGATGACGGGAGATTTTTAATAGAAAATATTATGCAGCCAAAAATCACTGATTTGATCGAAATGGCCCGCGGAGCAGGAGAAATTCTCCGTGAAGGATTTGGAGGACAAATCCTGGTCGAGCACAAAGGTGATATTGATCTTGTAACTGAGATGGATCGCCACTCCGAGGCATATTTGATGGATGTGCTTCAACGGCGATTTCCCGGTCACAAGGTGGAGACCGAAGAGAGCAGTGGGTTAGCGGGCAGCGATGGGCAGGTTTGGTATGTTGACCCATTGGATGGGACGGTCAATTATGCCCATGGAATCCCAATTTTCTGTGTATCTATTGCGTACGCGCAGGGGAATGATCTGGTATTAGGCGTGGTCTATGACCCTATGTTGGATGAATGCTTTTATGCAGAACGCGGCAAAGGGGCTTGGCTCGACGGACGACCTCTGGGTGTGTCATCTGCTCCCGAGCTAAAATCAAGCCTTTTAGTGACCGGTTTTTACTACGACACCTGGACTAATCCGGATAATAATCTGAATCACTTCAGTAACTTAATGTTGAAAACGCAAGGCGTGCGCCGGTTGGGATCGGCAGCGATTGATCTATGCTATGTTGCAGCAGGACGTTTTGATGGCTATTGGGAACTGCGTTTGAATTCCTGGGATCTAGGCGCTGGTGCTCTGATCGTGCAAGAAGCTGGCGGAATTGTGACAGATATCAACGGAAACTCAAGTTTCTTCCGCAAGCCCTTTTCAATCGTGGCTGCAAATCCGCATATTCACCCCCAGATGTTGGAAGTTATCAATAAACCCTAAAGGTTTCAAAAAACCTTTAGGGTTTTAACTCTCGGGGGATGTCGAGATTTTTCGAAAATAATTTAACTCATGTTACGCCCACTTAGTAAGGTTTCCCTGGAAATAGGGGGTGCAGGGCTTCGCCCCCACCCCCTATTTCCAGGCTGTTTCTCTTTAGGTTGCGTAACATCAAAATTTAAATCAGCTTCGGAGCAGAGAATCGAGATCATCCAGAGGCAAGCGCGAGGTAAGGTCAAGGCTCAGCGGGGTAACGGAAACAATCTTCTTGATATATAAAGCATAAACATCCGAGTCAGGCGATGTTTTATCCCAATCATCGGCGATACGATAGCCTAGTTTCGTCGGTTGATCCCATGATTCTCGTTCTGGGCGCAAGGGTGAATAGAAACGTTTTGGTGAGATACGGGTGATCTCCCAAGGAGTTTCAGGTGTTGCACTGGCAGGGATTTCAACTTTTAGCACATTGACATCGGGGGGCATAGATTTATCAAGTAATTGCTTTCCAAAATAAGTTGCAAAGTACGCCGCAGTGGAAAAGTCGACCTCGGTTGAGTAGGTAAGATGATTTTCGACGGCAGTATCCAATGAGATTGCCAGTGCTGGAATTCCCAGGGCAGCGGCTTCGAGGGCGGCACCTACCGTTCCAGAAATTGTGATTCCACTGCCGATATTAGCCCCATAATTGATCCCCGAGACCACCAGGTCAGGTTTGCGCGGCATAACTTCTAAAGCGCCATGTAAGACAGCCTGTGCAGGTGTGCCGCCGACGGCATACGCTGTCCAAGTTTTTCCGTTGACCTGAACTTCTTTTGGGGTGATGATACCATCGGATGTGGAAGGTAAACTTCGTCCTGCTCCGGAACTTTGCTCGCGGGGAGCGGCTACGGTAACAAATCCCAGTTTTTCTAGCGCAGCAGCCGCAGCCCAAAGGCCAGGAGAAAGAATGCCGTCATCGTTGGTGAGAAGGATTTGAGTTTTTTTAGTGTTCATAATATAAAAAAAGAGCGGGGTAAACCCGCTCTATCTGGCGCCCTCGGCGTGACTCGAACACGCGACCCCTTAGTCCGCAACCAAGTGCTCTATCCGCTGAGCTACGAGGGCAAGGCGGGGAGGGCGGGATTCGAACCCGCGGTCGAGCATTACCCCGACAACCGCTTAGCAGGCGGCCCCAATCAGCCACTCTGGCACCTCCCCGAGGTGTTGTTCAATTGTTAATTGTGAATTGATAACGGTCAATTCAACTGGCGGAGGGAGTGGGATTCGAACCCACGATAGATTGCTCTATACCGGTTTTCAAGACCGGCGCCTTCGTCCACTCGGCCATCCCTCCGGGTTTTGGGTCGAGGGGACCCCTCCCAAGCGGCCTGGATTTTACCATAACAGAGTTTGAGGGGCAATGAAAATCGTTCCCTTGACCAATCATCTCATCCAAGCTAAAATCCAACTTCGCGGCTGGCCCGTTCTCCGGATGCCAGCCGCTCTTTTGACGTCTTATGTTTGAGAATCTGACACAACGTCTGAACGGCGTTTTCGACAATCTGCGTCGACGCGGCAAGCTCTCTGAGCGTGATGTCGATGCAGCCATGCGTGAAGTTCGCTTGGCATTGTTGGAAGCCGATGTACATTACAAAGTTACTAAAGATTTTGTTGCCCGTGTCCGCGATAGAGCTGTAGGGCATGAAGTATCTCGTGCCCTAAACCCTGGACAGCAAGTGATCAAGATCGTCAACGAAGAGTTGATCGCCACGCTGGGAGACCCAGTGCCGCTAGATCTGCGCGGCCCCAAACCGCGTTTGATCATGCTGACGGGTTTGCAAGGGTCTGGTAAAACCACGGCTGCAGGCAAGTTAGCGCGCATATTGCGTAGCCAAGGAGAGCGTGTCCTTCTGGTCGCTGCTGACCCTTACCGCCCCGCAGCAGTGCAGCAATTGCAGACCTTGGGTCAGCGCCTGGGAGCAGAAGTATTCTCTGAACCTGGAATCGCACCTCCAGAGATCATCAAACGAGCTTCTGCCAAAGCGCAGAGAGGCGGTTTCAGTGTTGCAATTCTTGACACCGCTGGACGTTCTCAGCTTGATAATCAACTGATGGCTGAACTTCAAGCAATCAACAAACAGGTTGAATTGGCCGAAGTTCTGTTGGTGGTTGATGCCATGATCGGGCAAGAGGCTGTCAATATCGCAGAAGGTTTCCGCGATGCAGTCCCACTGACAGGTTTGATTCTCTCTAAAATGGATGGTGATGCCCGCGGTGGTGCAGCGATCTCTATCCGCTCGGTGACCGGCGTACCGATCAAGTTCTTAGGTACTGGTGAAGGTCTGGATGCCTTAGAGATTTTTGATCCTGGTCGCTTGTCATCCAGAATTTTGGGGATGGGCGATGTGATCGGCCTGATCGAGAAGGCTGAGTCAACCATGGATATAGAAGTCGCCGAGCAGCAGGCTAAACGCATGCTCTCTGGGGAGTTCACTCTGGAAGACTTTGCAGATCAATTGAGCCAGGTCCGCAAGATGGGACCGATTGGGCAGCTCCTGGATATGATGCCTGGCGGTATGGGACAGATGGCGAGTGCCATCGATCCCCATGAAGCTGAGAATCAATTCAAAAAAACAGAAGCCATTCTCAGTTCAATGACGGCCGAAGAAAAACAGAAGCCAAAAGTCTTGAATGCCAACCGTAGGCGACGCATTGCTGGTGGTTCTGGCACACAGGTTCGAGATGTCAATCAATTGATCAAACAATACCAGGAAGCACGCAACATGATGAAAAGAATGAAGAAATCAGGTATGCGTGGACTTTCAGGTTTGTTCGGATGAAATCGTTCCAACGGAAGCAATATGTGCACACCTTCAGCGCACCCCCTCTATTGTGTTCGTTAGCAACGATGTCTAAATGACATTACTACAGAAAGCCCCGAGTGGTGTGTTTTTGCAGTGAAGTCAAAATTCTAATATTCAATAATCTGTAATTGAAGGAGACAGATCAATGGTTCGTATAAGATTGCGCCGTGTTGGTGCAAAAAAGCAACCTAGCTACCGTGTTGTGGCAGCTGATAAAGAAAGCCCCCGCGATGGGCGTTTTCTCGAAGTATTGGGATTCTACAATCCCCGTACGGAACCCTCGACGATTCACTTCACCGAGGACCGCGTTTACCACTGGTTGAGTGTTGGCGCTCAGCCTTCGGATGCCGTTCGACGGCTATTCGATCAGTCTGGTCTATGGGATCGCTATCAACGCTTCAAGGATGGCGAGGATGTCGCCAAACTAATGGAAGAAGCTGCCGCGGCTGAAGATGCCCGTGATGTTGATCCCCGGACTCGTCGGGATGACATAATTGGTCAGACCAATAAACCTGCAAAAGCTGATGAAGCTATCGAAGAAACTCCCGTAGCCGAAGTTGCTGAGGTAGAAGACGCCGATGAGACAGAAGAAGCAGAAGATGTCGAGGAAACTGATGCCGAGGTAGTTGAAGAGGCAGAAGACACCGAAACTGCGGATGAGGTCGATGAAACTCCAGACACCGAGGATTCGGAAGAGGAAGAATTGCCCGAAGCCGAAGAAGAACCTGCGGAAGAAGCTGAAGAAGCTGAAACTGATGCCGAAGAAACTGATGCTGAAGAAGCTGATGCTGAAGAAGCTGAGGCAGAAAAAGAGTAAAAGTCTTCATTTCGACAAAAGCACATGCAGATCGTTATTCACCTGGGAGGTGAATCTTGAAAGATTTAGTTGAATATATCGCACGTTCACTGGTCAATGATCCTATGGAAGTTCAGGTGGATCAGAGAGGTCATGGCTCTAAGGTGTATTTAAATCTGCGCGTGGCAAAGGAAGATATGGGACGGGTGATAGGAAAAGGGGGACGTGTGGCGAATGCCATCCGGCAGTTGCTGCGTGTTGCCGCTGCCCAAGAAGGCAAGCACGCCTCACTTGATATTGATGACCCAAGATGAATCGAGGTCAAATTCTATTCTCCCCCGAAAGTAAAACAGGCTCGCCCTCACACGGCGAGCCTGAATTCTTAGTCGTCGGGAAACTTCGCCGACCTCACGGTTTGCGCGGAGATGTGCTCATGTCGGTACTGACTGATTTCCCCGAACGCTTAGTTTCAGGCATTCATCTATATGTTGGTGATGATCATCAGCGCTTGAAGGTTCGCAACATTCATTGGCATGGCAAAAATATTCTGATTGCTTTCGACGACTATGATAACCGAGAGAGTGTAGGGGTTTTCCGCAATCAGGTGGTGTCAGTTCATTTCGATGACTTACCTCCTCTAAAAGATGGGGAGATGTACCAACACCAGTTGTTGGGATTGAAAGTCATACAAGACGAGGATAACGCGTTGCTGGGAACAGTAGAAAAGATTATCGAAACTGGTGGCGCAAATGATGTATTTCTCGTGATTTCAGAAAATGGTACTGAGCTGCTACTCCCGGACATTAAATCCGTGGTTTTGGATATTAGTATCGAACGAAAAGAGATGCGCGTGCGTCTGATACCGGGGTTGTTGCCCGAGCAGTAAGATAAATTTGGTAACCGCTTTTATAGTAACAACGAAAAGAATTGCCACCAAACGAACTGAAGATTACTGAAAGCTGCAACCATCCACTGACAAATGATCCTTCTTTGGGCAATCTTATCCAGCACTGGGGATTGCTCACCTGCACTTGGTACCGCAGGTGCAAGTGTCGTCCCTCGCCAGCGGCGGGGCTTGCAATGACAAAAATATCCCAAGTTTGTCTCATCTTGAGAACCTTGTCTTGACATATTCAAAAGCGATATGGTATTCTGATGCACGCTCTGGAAGCTGTGCAAAGCTAAGTGAACCGAATTTTTTCGGGTATCTAATTGTTTTGGGGGCTGGTGTTGGAAGAATTTCGTAAGTATTGGGTTGGTTTCAATCTTGTAAAAGGAGTTGGCGCAGTTCGTTTACGCGCCCTCTTAGAAGCTTTTGGTGATCTTCAAGCGGCCTGGAATGCTTCGAAGCAAGATTTACAGTCTGTTGGATTGAGCGCCAAGTTAGCTGAGAACATTATCAAGTTAAGAACAGATATCTCACTGGACAAGGTCTGGGAAGATATTCAGGCGCAAAGTGTTGAAGTGTTGACCTGGGAAGATGAAAATTATCCCAGCCGTTTAGCTGAGTGCGACAACGCGCCCCCGGTTCTTTATCTGTGTGGTGAATACCAGCCAGAAGATGAATGGGCTGTAGCAATTGTTGGGACTCGGCGCGTGACGGCTTACGGCCGCCAGGTTACCGAACAGATTGCTCGTACCCTGGCTGCTAGCGGTGTTACCGTAGTCAGCGGTCTTGCCCGAGGTGTTGATGCCATTGCCCACCAATCGGCTATCGATGCTGGTGGTCGTACTTTGGCCGTGCTTGGCTGTGGCGTGGATCGAATATACCCTCCAGAGCATCGCCAATTGACTGAGCAAGTGATTTCGAATGGCGCTCTGATCAGTGACTACCCTATGGGGACGCCCCCAGATGCACGTAATTTCCCGCCGCGCAATCGCATTATTTCTGGATTATCTATGGCAACCGTGGTTGTGGAAGCTGGAGAAAAAAGTGGCGCATTGATCACGGCCAATTTTGCTGTTGAACAGGGCCGAGAGGTGTTTGCCGTACCTGGGAATGTCCTTTCCCCTCAGAGTAAAGGCCCGAATCGACTGATTCAACGAGGTGCTCATCCACTTCTGGACCCGAAGGAGATCCTTGAAACTCTAGAGCTCTCATTGATCTCGGAGCACCGAGAAGCAAGGGTTGTTTTGCCTTCGGACGCAACTGAAGCACAGCTTTTTAGTATATTGACTCATGAACCCATGCATGTGGATGAAATCCGCGTTCAAACAGATTTGCCTATTGAAAAGGTGACAGCCACCCTTTCGATGATGGAGTTGAAAGGCATGGTCCGACAAGTAAGCGGTATGCGATACTATGCTGTGCGTGAAACCTTAGCGAGTTATGATGTATCAAATGTAGACTAATTCCAAAATGTTTACACACCAATATAAATTATGATCGAAAATTATTTTGCTGTTATTATGGCTGGGGGCGGGGGGACGCGTTTGTGGCCGCTTTCCCGAAAAGTCAGTCCAAAACAAATGCTACCTCTCGTGGGTGAGCGTTCGCTTTTCCAAATTGCTGTTGATCGTTTGGATGGAGTCTTTTCACCTGAACAGATATTTGTTGTCACTGTGGCAGAGCAGGCCGAATCTTTGCAGCAACAATGTCCTCAGATCCCCATGGAGAATTATTTGATTGAGCCCATGCCGCGGGGGACTGCCTCGGTGGTAGGCCTGGCTGCAGTAGCCTTGCAACAGCGTGACCCAAATGCAGTTATGGCAGTGCTCACAGCAGACCATATTTTCCAGAACGTTGGTCATTTCCAGCGTTTATTGCTCTCCGCCTATGATGCTGCACAGCAAGAGTACTTGGTTACTTTGGGTATTAAACCTACCTTCCCGTCTACGGGGTATGGCTATATTCATCAGGGTGAACAGATGGATTCACATCGCGATTTAGATGTGTTTCGAGTGAAAAAATTTGTCGAGAAGCCAGATGAGAGTCGCGCAATTGAGATGGTAGATAGTGGTGACCATGCCTGGAATTCGGGAATGTTTGTCTGGCAGGTTACACGTATTTTGGAAGAATTCGAATGCCAAATGCCAGAATTAGCTTCTAAGCTTAATAAAATTTCAAGAGCTTGGGACCAACCCCAACAGGAGTCTGTGATCCAACAGATTTGGCCGCAAATCCAGCCCGAAACGATCGACTATGGCATTATGGAAAATGCTCGCGAGGTAGTAGTTATCCCCGCAGAGGGGCTAGGCTGGAACGACGTTGGCAGTTGGGAAGCGCTTTTTGATGTACTCCCTGCCGATGAGCACGGCAATATTGTTTTGGGAAAAGATTGCATCCCCCTGGACACGCGTGATACATTAATCTATAAGAAAACATCTCCAAGGTTGGTCGTAACCATTGGTGTGGAAGATATGGTTGTTGTTGATACAGGCGATGTAGTAATGATTTGTAAGAAAGATCAGGCGCAGAAAGTGCGTCAGGTTGTAAAGCAATTAAAAGATTCTGGCGGCGATTATTTGTAGTGGAGTATTTGAATGGAAGCATATTGTGTAAAGTGTAAAGAGAAGCGTGAGATCAAAGATGCTCAGGCAGTGTTCACATCAACGGGGACGCCCGCGACGCGCGGCAACTGCCCGGTTTGTGATACGGGTATGTACCGTATGGGACGTACCGCCGCTCATGAAGGTCTAGAACCGCCTGAAGTGACCAAGCGCTCACGCAAGAAGGAAATTAAACGGTCCGGTAAACTAGTTATCGTAGAATCACCTGCAAAAGCTAAAACTGTTGGGCGCTTTTTGGGAAAGGGATACAAAGTTGAGGCCTCGGTTGGCCACGTTCGAGATTTGCTGCGTTCTCAATTATCGGTTGACGTTGAGAATGATTTTCAACCCAAATATCGTGTCCCCAATGAAAAGCGTGATGTAGTCAAGAAACTTAAGGCTGAAGCGGCCAAAGCTGAAGAGGTTTATCTGGCTACCGATCTCGATCGCGAAGGCGAGGCGATAGCCTGGCATTTAATGGAATCTGCTGAGATCGAACCTGAGCGGACGCGTAGAGTGGTTTTCCATGAGATTACTCGGCCTGCTATCGAAGATGCCTTTGCACATACTCGCTCTCTGGACATGGATTTGATTAATGCACAACAAGGGCGGCGTATTTTAGATCGCCTAGTAGGCTATAGCATCAGCCCCATATTATGGAAGAAGGTGCGCGGGCGGCTATCGGCTGGTAGGGTGCAATCGGTTGCCCTGCGCCTGATTGTCGAGCGAGAGCGTGAAATTGATGCCTTTGATCCTGAAGAATACTGGAGCATCAGTGCGGAATTTTCCCCCAATGGCGACAAAGAAAAATTTACTGCCAAACTGGTTCGCGTCGATGGGGAAAAACCCCTACTCTCAAAAGAGGAAGATGTGACGCCGCTTTTAATCGACATGGAGAAGGCCAAATACATAGTTAGCAAAGCAAAGAAAGGCACACGCAAACGCAAACCGCAGGCGCCATTTATTACCAGCACAATGCAACAGTCTGCATCCCGTCGATTAAGGTTCACAGCCCGACGGACGATGCGCATTGCGCAACAGCTTTATGAAGGCGTAGATGTTGGAAATGGCGGCCAAACTGGTCTTATAACATACATGCGTACAGATTCGACGAATGTCTCTGCACTCGCCCAAGATGAAGCACGCAATTTCATTGTTGGTAAATATGGCGATTCTTATGTACCCGAGTCTCCGCCCAAATACCGCACAAAGGCGCGCGGCGCACAAGAAGCCCATGAAGCTGTGCGGCCGACTTCAGTCTTCCGCACTCCGAAATCGATCAAAGATCATTTATCGCGTGATCAATACCGGATGTATCAATTGATCTGGCAGCGCTTTGTTGCATCACAGATGTCAAACGCAATTTTCGATACTATTTCTGTCGAGATCGATGGAACTGAAGTTAAACACAAGTATCTTCTGCGAGCCACAGGCTCTACGATACGTTTCCCTGGCTTTCTTGTTGTTTATAAAGATATTAGCAAGAAAAGTGAAGAAGAAATGCCCGTGCCTACCAACCTGACCGTTGGGCAATTGCTGAAATTGATCCGTTTGATCCCAGAGCAGCACTTCACTCAACCCCCGCCGCGCTTTTCTGACGCATCACTGGTCAAGGATTTAGAAGAAAATGGCATTGGACGCCCGTCGACTTATGCGCCCATCCTTTCTACATTGCAAAACCGCGGCTATGTTACTCGCGAAAAGCGGCGCTTATTCCCCACAGAAACGGGAATTGTGGTAAATGATCTCTTGGTGGAGCATTTCCCTGAAATTGTTGATATCAATTTCACGGCAGGGATGGAAAAAGATCTGGATCAGGTTGCTACAGGCAAGAAGAGTTGGGTTGAAATTGTTAGAGATTTCTACGGCCCCTTCGAAAAACAATTAGAGCTAGCCATCGAAAAGATGCCCGAAGTGAATGCTGGTCCTGAACTCGTTGGGCGAGAATGCCCTGAATGCAGTAACGAGCTGGTGATTCGTTGGGGACGCCATGGGAAATTTATCGGATGTAGCAATTTCCCCAAGTGTCGCTATACAGAGCCATGGTTGGAAAAGATTGGTGTCAAATGCCCAGAAGATAGTGGGGAATTGGTTATCCGAAAAACCCGTAAGGGCCGTGTATTTTATGGCTGCACAAATTATCCTGAATGTGAATTTTCTTCTTGGAAACTTCCAATTCGAGTTCCATGCCCCAAGTGCAGTGGATTATTAGTTGCTGAGAATAAAAATCATGTTGTCTGTTTAAGTTGTGATGAACAATTTTTGCGTGACGACGTGATTACGGATGATACTGTCACCGAATTGGCATAAGGCTTGCAACACAACTAAGGGATTGCATGTTTTCAAGGTCTGGTCTACAATAAAAGAACATTTGGGCGTGTGCCTAAAGTGAATTTGGCAGCCGGATAGATACGACGAAACTGTTTGGGAGAGACACTATGGATTTGATCCGCGAAACCACCCGCGATAGACTGAGCAACCCACTTGTTGCTGGTATTGTGGGTTTTGTAGTGGGCCTTCTCATTGGATGGATTGTCATCGGTTGGGGGATTTGGCCAGTGATTTGGACAGATGCTGCACCGGCAGATTTAGAAGCTTCGTGGAAGAATGACTATATGGGTATGATGGTCGATTCTTATGCCCTTTTACCTGATGCTGTTGCAGCCCAAAATCGATGGGACAACCTGGGAGAAGAAGCAGCGCAATTACTTGCTCAAGTTGAGGCTGGCGGTGGCCGGGATCCTTTGACGATACAGAATTTTCGCCAAGCGGTTGGACAGTCATCAGGAGATGTTCCCATAATTGAAGGGGACATCATCACGACACCTCCCGAAGAAGTTGCGGACGATACGGCTGGTGGGGGGATTCCAAGAACAACGCTCATTTTAGTAATGTGCGGCGTTGTAGCAATTTTGGCAGTAGCAGTAACTGCGTATTTGTTCCTTTTCCGTCGTCAACCCATGGGAGATGATATTGCTTCTCCGATAGCTCAAGCTCAGGAATATACCCGTCAGGCTGAGCCAACGGACTTTGCTGCCCGCGGCGAAATGCCTCCTATGTCGCAGTTTATGACCACTTATATGTTGGGAGATGATCTTTTCGATGATTCTTTCAGCATAGATTCCCCTTCGGGTGAATTTCTCGGCGAGTGTGGTGTTGGGATTTCGGAATCGATTGGCGTGGGAGAGCCGAAGAAAGTTGCTGCTTACGAAGTGTGGCTCTTTGACAAGAATGATATTCAAACTGTCACCAAAGTGCTGATGAGTAAACATGCATATGAAGACAGCACTTTGCGTGATAGATTGCAAACCAAGGGCGAGCCCTTCCAGGCTGAACCTGGGGCGGAGATGATCCTTGAGACGGCCACTTTGCGGCTGGTCGCTCGGGTTGTAGACATGGCTTATGGTAGTGGACCAACTCCCCCTCAGAGTCATTTTGAACGCCTGACGCTTGAATTAGCCATCTGGCAAAAGATTTAATAAGCGACCCCCGGCTAAGTTTTTGATCAGCCGGGGGTTTTTTGTTTTAAATTCTAAAAGTGGGGTTTCTACTCGATTTTCAGAATCTTGAAATATAGCGTGCCACCCGGTGTTTGAACACTGACATTGTCCCCAACTTTTTTCCCTATAAGGGCTTGCCCAATGGGAGATTCATTAGAGATGCGCCCGTTGCCTGGATCCGCCTCTTTGCTGCCCACCAGATGGAAGATCTCCTCGGGGAAATCTTCTTCTTGGATTGTAATTTTCGCGCCTACTATGACAGTATCTGTGTTGCCATTGTTTTCTTCGATGAGAACCGCCTCGCTTAGAGTGTATTCAATCTCCAGAATCCGGCCTTCGATAAAGCCTTGTTCTTCCTTCGTGGCGATATATTCGGCATTTTCTGAAAGATCGCCCATTTCAATGGCGCTTTTCAATCTTTTAGCAATTTCTTTTCGTACAGGACCTTTGAGTTTCTCAAGTTCTTCTCGAAGTTCCTTCTGGCCTGCTTTGGTTAAATATTGTGTACTCATATTGATTCTTTCTTGGTATTGGTTTATGGTCTTACAGTAGGGTCAAATAATTTGCTGTGTTCTTGAATTGCATAGCGGTCGGTCATACCAGCGATATAGTCGCAAATCGTGCGTTCGAGCCCAATTTTATCGACCCGTTTTTGGATATGTTGAGGCAGCATAGTGGATTCACGCTGATAAGCTTGAAAAAGATCGCGTATCACGCGCTCCGCCTTATCTTGCATTCGGATGACGCGATAATGACGGTAAAGACAATTGTAAAAGAAATCCTTCAGTTTGCGATTGCGGCGGTGCATGTCTTCACTAAAGCTGGCAACATTATAATCCAGGCGCTGCAGATCATCTACAGATTTCGCACCGCTCTCGCGCAAGCGTTGTCCGGAGGAGTTGACCATATCTGAGATTTCTAACCCGATCAGCCGTCTGATAAGCCTATGACGATTGAGTTCATCAATCTCCGAATTGCGCAAGCCTACGCTTTCGATGACGATCTCCCAGAGGGTTATCCCTTCCAGCATTGCAGGTGTTATCATCCCAGAGCGCAGTCCATCGTCAAGATCATGGGCCGTATACGCCATTTCATCAGAAACATTGGCTATTTGCGCTTCCAAATGGCCGCGTAAGTCGGGGTTGTAATCCGATGCGTCGGAGATGTCGTATTCTGTCTCATGTTTAACAATACCCTCGAGCGTCTCCCAGGTCAGGTTTAGCCCCGAAAACTCAGGGTAGCGTTTGGCTAATTCAGTGACAGTGCGATAGGATTGCTTGTTATGATCGAAGCCGCCGTGATCTTTCAACAGGCGGTTCAATATTTTTTCACCTGAGTGACCAAAGGGGGAGTGCCCAAGATCATGAGCCAGGCAAATTGCTTCAACTAAATCTTCATTGGCGCCTAAAGCGCGAGCAATCGTGCGGCCAAGTTGAGCTACCTCTAGAGTATGGGTTAACCGAGTGCGGTAGTAATCGCCTTCCGATATGATGAAAACCTGTGTTTTGTACTCCAAGCGGCGGAAAGCTGTAGTGTGTAAGATACGATCTCGGTCGCGCTGAAAGGATGTGCGATGTTTAGGTTCATCTTCGGGGAAGGCCCGCCCTTTGGAATTCTGGCTGCGGATTCCGTAGGGAGCCAGGGCTTGGTTTTCCAGCTCTTCAAGCTGTTGGCGTGTATAAATCATAATTGTCTCAATTTAGCCTTGCTAAGGTTTTTCTCGATGGATTAACATTGTCGATTATGTGTTTTCTATCAGGCACTTGGCTCGTGAGTCTAATTTAGGTAATTAATTATGTCAACGCGGCTTGCGATGGCTGTTATTCCTGGATTTGAGCTTGTAAGCGCCCTAAACCCGTGTTGATCTCCTGCAGAGTGGATTGGGCGCTTTCATTCTTGTCACGTTCGGCGCGTACGAATCGCGTATAGGGGGCGATGGTGGTGTTGATATGCTCTAGACTGCGATCAATCTCGCGTTCAAAATGCTTGCGGAGTGCATTTGTTAATTGTTCGTGCATAGCAGCGATTTTTTCACGCATTTCCCTTTTTGCTGCTCGACGGCGCGCTGGAATGATGAACAAACCTAGTGCAGCAACTAAACTTGCCAGCAGAATGCCGGTGATGTCAGCGGTCAATGTCGTAGCGATCGCCGCAACGATTGCGCCCAGACCCACAGCCCCAATTTCCAGGGCTGCAGCCGCAGCAACAGCATTTTGAGCGCCTTGGGCAATCTGCTGGGCCTCCTTGGATTTATCATAGGTTTTAACTACTCGTTTGGCTTCACGCCCAATCCCCTCGATCAGCCGCTAACGTATGTAATGAAAGGCGCTGGCAGCTTCATCCCCAACGATACGGTCTTTGTGCTTCCTACGACGCTCAGCAATATGTTCAGTAACGGCCTGCCATTGGCGCAGGTCTGAGTCGACCATCCAATCGATCAATTCGTTGACTTTGGTGTCAATTCGTTGTGGGGTGTCAGCAACAACCAGATTCTCGAACTCTAATTGGATGCGTTCTTTTTTGATAAGATCGAAAACGCGCGCCAGGCGCATGGTTTCATCGAAATAGGCTTCGCCGCGCTGCTCCATTTCATAGAGTACGTTATCTACATCGGACATGCGGAATTCGAAATCGCGACGCATGTCATCGCTGTAAATATCCAACTGGCTTTCAACATCTTCGAGCATATTGAAATCATCTTTGAGCAGGCCAAGTCGCCCTTTAATAGAGTCCAAATATTGCCCTGTAAGGTGTTTGCCAACACCCAAAGGGTTAAGAAACTTCAGGCGTGTGCGGCTGCCCTTATCAAGCGTATCCTGGATGAATCTTTCCAGCGCTTCGAAGCGGCTTTCATTCCACAACTGTGGCTGTCCTTGTTTGGCTTGAAACGCCTGTAAGGCGCTGATGGGGAAAATGTCCGGCGTTGTACCTAAAAGAGATTGGGCATTCTCCGTGAGGAATGCCTGGATTTGAGCCAAATCGGCATCGTTTTGCAAGATATCAATCTTATTAAGTACCAGAACAACTTTCTTTCCCCAATCGCGGATTTTTTCCAGGAAGATACGTTCACTTTCAGTAAAGGGGCGATCTGCAGAAGTGATAAATAAAACTAAATCTGAGCGTGGTACAAAATTCGATGTAATCTCTTCATGTTCGCGGATGACGGCATTGGTGCCGGGGGTATCAACGATGCTGATCTCTTTGAGAATGTCAACCGGAGCAGTCAGGATGTGAAGATGGTCGTCCACGATTTGACGCTCGTCGGATTCGCCAAAACGCAAGATATTGACCTGCGTGGTTGTTGGTGTAACGCCCTCTTTGAGTACTTTTTGTCCCAAGAGAGTGTTTATGAAGGCGCTCTTACCTGCGTTGAACTCTCCAACGATTACCAGCAGAAAGAAGTCGTCTAACTGTTGGATTGATTCTTCCAAAGCGCTCTGATCTTCCTCGGGCGCACCAAAATTAGCCAGAGCGACACGTAATTCTCTGAGCAAATTTCGTTCTTCTTTGAGCAGAGCCTCTTGTTGATCGGACAATATTTGCATTTATTGTTCCTTATTTTTTTTTATGCTATCCAAGATATTTATGACTTCCAGATTTTGGGGTAGGCATCTTGCGCTGCAAAATCCCTAACCCAAAATCTGACAACTTTATTGGTGATTCCTCGAGAGCCACATCCCTGATTATAGCATCTCAATATTGAACCGTGATATACTACCCGGGTCGATAAATGGGACCATCAATACGAGGAGCATGTAAATGGAAATCTCAACAACTGCATATAATCGCTGTAATTTAGTAAAAGTAACCGGTCGAATCGATAGCAATACGGCTCCAGATTTGGAAAAAGCTTTCAATGAATTGATTGAAGGCGGCGATGGGATTGTCTTCGATATGGCTGAAGTAGAGTTCATTTCCAGCCGTGGGTTGTGGGTGTTGCTCGAAACTCAAAAAACCTGCAAGAAGAAGAAAAGCAAGCTGGCTTTGGTTAATGT
>JADHTJ010000068.1 GCA_016785015.1 Anaerolineales bacterium | reverse complement strand
CCTAATCACCCCGCCGACGCACTCGTTCGATGACCAAACTCGCCACGATCGCCATCAGTCCAGCCAGGGCGTTAAATCCGACGTCTTGGATATCATATACGCGGTTGGGCAGTATCGCCTGGATGCCTTCATCGAGCCAGCCCAAAAGTGCCGTCACTACCACAGTGAGAGCGGCTGGCACCGGAACCTTGCGTCCGTTACGTAGGCGTTCGGTGAGAGCCTGATAAATAAAGATCGCCACCAGACCATACTCGAACAGATGTGTGCGCTCTTCTGGAGTTTCAATCCTGACCCAAACCATCAGGTAAGCAGCCGTTACACCCAGCGCCACCCAAATCTCTCTACGGCCAGGACGGCTCTTCACCCATTGCACAGCCGTAGCCCCTACCGCCAGGAGCAAGCACAGAACAAATGAGATTTCCAACAAATTACGTTGGCGCAGGAACCCGGCAATCATCCCAGTCAGCGCGAGAGTGGAGTAAATCGACACAAGAATTGCCAACGTCCACAACCACAAGCGCCGTTCTCTTTTGGAAGTGAAGAGAGTCATTGCAGCAATTATAGCCTAAGCCGCCAGGGCCTTAACTGATGAACCTGTGTTCGATCTCCATCTAAACAAATTCCCAAATGTTTAAACCAAAAAACCGCCTCAAATTGGGACGGTTTTTTTAATGCGCTGGGCGGGGGTCGAACCCGCACGCCCTAGGGGCACGTGGCCCTCAACCACGCCTGTCTGCCAGTTCCAGCACCAGCGCGAGAGCAACCGTATTATAATCTGGGGGTTGAATTTGTCAATAAAAAGTTTTTTGGACACGGATTTCACGGAGCTGGCGGATTGCATTTTGAATAATCAAAATATTGAATTTTGATGCAACGATGGATTACCAGATTTTAATTTACCGTGTTTATCCGTGTTCATCCGCGACCCTTAAGTAAGGAGTGTGCAATGCGTATTGTATTAGACGCCATGGGCAGCGACAACTATCCCGATCCGGAAGTGCAGGCTGCAGTGGAAGCGGGGGAACTGTTCGGCGATGAGATTTTACTGGTGGGACATGAAGACCAGCTCAAACCCAAGATCGAAGCCTTGGGTGGGTCAGACAAAGTCAAGGTGGTGCATGCCCCCGAGGTGCTGGAGATGGGCGACAAGCCAGCGAGGTCTGCGCGTGGCAAAGCGCTTAACTCCATGGCCGTGGGCATGGACCTGCTCAAAGAAGGCAAAGGAGATGCCTTCGTCACCGCCGGCAATACCGGTGGGGCAATGGCCAATGGTCTCTTTCGCCTGGGACGCATCCGCGGAGTCAAACGCCCAGCCCTGACTGTGGTGCTGCCAGTAGCCGGTGGCGGGGGCTGCGTGCTGATGGACATCGGCGCTAACACCGAGTGCAAACCCGAGTTTCTACGCCAGTGGGCCGTGATGGGCTCGATTTATGCTGAGAAAGTTTTGGGCGTTGAAAACCCCAAAGTTGGCTTGCTCTCCAACGGAGAAGAGGCTGGAAAAGGCAATTGCCTGGTCAAAGACACCTACCCGCTCATGGAAGCCTCTGGCTTCAATTTCATCGGCAACGTAGAGGGCAAAGAGGTCTTCGGCGGCGAGGTTGATGTAGTCGTCACAGATGGCTTTACCGGCAACGTGGTGGTCAAAGCCAGCGAGGCTGTGGCCAAACTACTCGTTGATACCCTGCGTGAAGAGCTTACCAGCGGCGTCATCACCAGCATGGGTGCCTTACTGGCCAAACCAGCCTTCGGGCGCTTGAAGAAAAAGATGGACCCAGACGAGTTCGGCGCGGTGCCGCTCCTAGGCATCGATGGCCTGATCTTCGTTGGTCACGGCCGATCGGATGCTTATGCCCTGGTTAGTTCTATTAGTGCAGCACGCAGAGCGGTCGAAGCAGGCCTGCTCAATGCGCTGCGCGGTTCCATTCGAGATGAACTTCAAAAATCAAAAGAGAAAGTCGAGAAATGAGCCGAACGCGAGTCGTCATCACTGGCCTGGGCGCAGTCACGGCATTGGGCAGTTCAGTAGAGAAGTTTTGGGACGGACTTAAAGCTGGAAAATCGGGCATCCGAGGAATAACGATGTTCGACCCCAGCGAACTGCCTTGTCAAATTGCTGGGGAGATCCCCGATTTCGATCCCAAAGATTTCATGGACCGCAAGCTGGCGCGTCGCTTTCCACGTGCCGCTCAGATCGCCTTAGCGGCGGCAGTTCAGGCAGTGGATGACTCCGGGCTGCCAGAGCCAGTGCCCAACCCCGAACGTACAGGCGTGTATTTTGGCACCGCCATTGGTGCCTTAGACAGCTTCGTAGATGGCATTGATATTTTCCGCAGCAAAGGGCTGGGAAGTGTCAGCCCCTTTGTGCTGCCCGGCGGAATCCCAAATCTCTCCGCGCACATGATCGCCCTGCGACTCCAATGCCTGGGCCCCAATGCCACAGTTACCACAGCCTGCGCCACAGGCACGCAGTCCATCGGCGAGGGGGCTGAATTCATTCGGCGCGGTCTGGCGGATGTGGTCATCAGCGGTGGTACAGAAGCGCTGATGCGAGATTGGTCGATTGCCGGTTTTGCTGCCATGCGAGCGCTGCCGGTCAACTTCAACGACCAACCTGAAAAGGCATCACGCCCCTTTGACGCCAAGCGAGAGGGCTTTGTATTCTCCGAGGGGGCTGGGGCAGTGGTATTGGAGAGTTTAGCGCACGCGCAAAGCCGCAGGGCCCAAATCTATGCTGAAGTTCTGGGATACGCCTCTGCGGCAGATGCATTCCATATCGCGGCACCCCACCCCGAGGGCGAAGGCGCCATCCGCACAATGAAATGGGCGCTCTCCAACGCGGGCATCCAACCTGAAGATGTCGACTATATCAATGCACACGGATCGTCCACCCCATTGAACGGCGTCATCGAGACCAAAGCCATCAAGGCCGTCTTCGGCGAGCGGGCCTACGAGATCCCCATCAACTCAACCAAGTCAATGATCGGGCACGCCATGGGCGCTTCTGGCACTTTGGAGGTCATCGCCAGCGCAAAATCAATCCAGGAGAACATCTTGCACCCGACGATCAATTATGAATTTCCTGACCCCGAATGTGACCTGGATTATGTACCCAACCAATCTCGGGAACATTCGGTGGATATCGCCTTATCGAATTCCTTTGGGCTGGGCGGGCAGAACGCCTGCTTGGTCCTGAAAAGATTCAAAGAATAAACCGCAAAGGCGGGCAAAATCCGCCCGAGCGCAAAGTGCGCAGAGTTCTTATAAATATTTCTCTACGCTCTCTGTGTGCTCCGTGGTTAAATGGAGAATAAATGAATATTATCCGCAACGAAAAAATGGTCAAACGCAACGCAAGCATCGGCAAAATCGTCAGCATCGTCAGTCTGGCAATCTTGGGTGGTGGCATGTTCATCACATTTCAACAGCCTGAAAAAGTTGGACTTTCGCTAACAGCGCTGATGATCGGTTTCGTGCTCTCGCAGATGGGCATCTATTACACCAATCGCTGGGGACGCAGCCCACGCCCCGATGAGCAGATCGACGCCGCTCTGAAGGGGTTCAGCAAACAGTACAATCTGTATCACTACACCACCCGCGCCTCGCATGTACTGGTCGGCCCAGCTGGAATTTGGGTGCTGATCCCCAAACACCAGAAGGGCACGATCACCTATCGCAAGAATCGCTGGCGCAAAAAAGGCGGCGGTATCATGTCTGCGTATCTCACGTTGTTCGCGCAGGAGGGGTTGGGACGACCCGAGTTCGAGATCGCATCGGAATCGGATGCTTTGAGGCGACAACTCAAAAAGGCGCTGCCCGATGAGTACGAACTTCCGCCCATGGAGGCGGCCTTGATCTTCACCCATCCCGATGTAGACATTCAGGTGGAAGACGCCCCCAATCCCACGCTGTATGCCAAGAAGGTCAAAGATTATTTCCGCAAATTAGCTAAGGAAAAACCAATTTCCGCTGATAATATGCAGACGATTAAAGATGCGTTAGGCGGATAGCCTCGCTCATTTTTTACAGGAACAAAAAACGGGGGCTGAAGTTAAATCGAAGACCCCAAAGGCAAACAATAATACTTTGGGGTCTTCGGATCATATCAATCAAATATAGGGTAGCAGCCCATCCACGATGGGCGACGTTGAAGAATTGTTCGCCATCCCCCTGCATCCCCTCTTCCCCGGATGGGGGGATTAAATGAAAAATTGGATACTGGCTGGCGCGTAGCGCCGCCAGTATCCAATTTTTCTATCAGTGATATTGTGAGAATTAGATTTACCCGCTCAGGAATTCCTCGAGCGATTTCTTACTAATGCGAACGGCATTACCAAGTTTCTTAGCTTTCAAATCACCGGAATCAATAGCCGCGATGACATCTTCTTCAGATACTTTCAAGAAGCCAGCCGCTTCAGCTGGGGTCATCACATCGGGCATGGCGCCACCTGCTGCGGCACCAGCCGCAGCCTGTTGTCCTTGCGCGCCAGTCATACCTTGCAGGGATTGCTGCAGCACATTTCCCACGCCTAATCCGGCACCGATTCCGGCTGTCAAACCCGCCCCACCGCTGGGATTCTCGGCCGCGGCCAGCATCGCATCAGCTGCCTGCAATTGGGTGTAGGTATTCATATCTAGCATGCCCATATTGCGCAGTTCTTCGGCAGATTTATCGGAGGGCTTAAGGTTGGAGATGATGAAGGATTTGAGTGTCAGACCTAAAGAAATGAAGTGATCCTGAGCCTTGGCACGCACGCCCGCGCTCATCTCGTTGACCAGGCCGATCAGGTCAACCACGCTGTGATCTGCGGCGGTCTCACCTAATAAGTCGGTCAAATCCGAGAGCAAAACACCGCGCATACGGTCTTCGATCTCGCTTGTGCGGTATACGCCGAGTGAGCCGACGATCTGAGTAACGAACTGTTGCGGATCGGCGACCTGGAAGCTGTATGAGCCGAAGCCCTGCAGTAGTGCGACGCCAAGCCCCATGCCAGGGTTGCGCACAATGATCGGCTGGGGGGTGCCCCATTTTTTGTCAATAAACTCACGCATGGAAACAAAATAGACTTCTGCTGTGAAGGGCGTACGATCGTTGAAAGCCTTTCCAATGAAATCAATCAGGCGCGGGACATTCGCTGTCGCGATGGTATGCCGGCCAGGACCAAAGACATCCAGAGCCTGTCCATCGCGGAAGAACACCGCCGCCTGAGACTCACGCACAATTACCTGTGAACCAATTCGGAAATCACCCGAGCCCTTTTCAGGAAAGCGCTGTACGATGCGGTCACGCATCTCATCTGCATATTCAATTACGTCAAAAATTCTAGCCATCACCTTTCCTCCAAAAAATATTCAATCTTCAATTATTGTGTTTTGATTATTTTTTAAACGCAAAATCGCGCAGGCGCAAAGAATATTATTTTTTTACACTGCATCTTGGCGCCTTTGCGTTAGATTTAAATTATTAACCTTTCTTCATAACTTCATCGCGGCGACCGAATACCAGCAGGCATTCATTGGCCGAGCTGACCAAATTGCGGATCGCCGCGGGGAGGCCATCAGAGCCGGCAGAAGCTTCGACGTTGTCAATGGCGTTGCTGACACCATCGACCATATCGAGCATCCCAGAATCATATTCATAAACACGCGCCAATTCCTCTTCATTGACCTTGGCTGCATCAAAGAAGCCCGAATATCCATATGAGGCTGTACGGATCTTATCAATGAAGGTACGCACCTTGATGGCGGCCTTTTCTAGATCATCCACATATAGGATCTGACCATCGCTGACGAAATCCGCCTGAATTGCAGAAATACGCTGATATAGCTCCTCGAAACGATCAGCTACGGTCTCACGCAGAAGCTTATCCGCAGCACGCCGGTTCTGCCTCTCAATATAGCCGCCAAAGCCAGGTATTTTACTGGCAATTTTTTTAAAGAAATCCTGATCGCCGGTGACCTTTTCAAATAAATCGGACATTTTTTCCTCCTCGGAAATCTACCTACTCATAAAAGGCATTCGCAAAATTGATTATAGCCGTTGAGCATCCAAATGGCAACAAAGGACGCCTGTTCAATTTAATATACGTCTCGCAACATGCGTAGTTGCGGTCAACATGTTAGAAATTTATATGAGCCTATGTCTTACTTTTTATAACCAATCACAGGCGGCCATTCTTGGTTTTTGAATTATAATACCGTAGATTACCTGTCAGAAAATAGCTGAAATGGCTCTCTAGGAATCGCCGTAGTAAGGGGCCACATTTGGGGGTAGGGGGCGTGCTCCGCACACCCCCTACCCCCAAATGTGAGGTCTCTCACGGTAATTCCCATAGAATCGCTGAAAAATTCGTTTTACTAGGAGTTCAACATGATCGTTACAACGAAAAAACTTTTTGAGGCTGCCTATGGAAAATTCGCCATCGGCGCGTACAACATAAATAACCTCGAGCAAACCATGGGTTTGTTCCGTGGAAATTTAGACAGTAAAGCCCCCTTTATATTGCAAATTAGCAAAGGGGCACGGTCTTTTACGCACAAAACAATGCTAGAAGGATTAATTCGCAGCGCCGACGAAATCTTCCCCGACGCAATCTTCGCCGTACACCTGGATCACGGCGATGAGGAGACCTGCTACGACTGCGTTGACAGCGGGTTCTACAGCTCGGTGATGATCGATGCCAGCCATGCAGAGTTCGACGAGAATATCGCCATCACCAAACGCGTTGTTGACTACGCCCACGACAAGGGCGTCGTAGTTGAAGCAGAATTAGGTCAACTGGGCGGTGTTGAGGAGCACATCCAGGTCGACGAGGCTGATGCCAAGTTGACCGACCCCGACCAGGCGCTCGAATTCGTCGAGCGATCAGGCTGCGATTCTCTGGCCTGCGCTATCGGCACCAGTCACGGGGCCTTCAAATTCTCAGGCACGCAGGGTCTGCACTTCAATGTTTTGGAAGCCATCCAGAAAAACTTGCCCGGTTTCCCCTTGGTGATGCACGGAAGCAGCTCCGTACCCCAAGAAGAGGTCGAGCGCATTAACGCTGCCGGCGGCAAGCTGCTTGGTGCCAAAGGTGTGGATGCCGGACAATTCAAGCGCGCCGCGGAACTCGGCGTTACCAAGATCAATATCGACACGGATGGCCGCCTGGTGTGGACGCGCGTGCACCGCGAGTTCTTCCTCGAGAAACCCGAGAACTTCGACCTACGCCCTCCTGGAAAAGTCTTTATGACCGCCTACGCAGATTTCATAGCCGAGAAGAACGGATATCTGGGCAGCGCTGGACAATTGGAGACAGTACGAGCTTTGATAGCAGGATAATTTACAACAAATAAGCCAGGGAGTTTCGGGAGCTAAGGCACTGATGTCGATCTCTCCCCCGCACCCTAGCTCACAGGCTTCCTTTGTATTTAAGTATGCCATCTTCCGATCAAGGCATTTCATCCGATAAATACTCCCTGATTCCCCGCACGTTGATATTCCTGACGCGTGGGGAATCTGTCTTACTCATCAAGGGGGCGCCGGACAAACGCCTTTGGGCCAATCGCTACAATGGGATTGGTGGGCATGTTGAACAAGGGGAAGACGTGCTATCCGCGGCGAGGCGTGAACTAAGGGAGGAAACTGGGTTAGAACCCCAAGATTTGTGGCTGTGCGGGACGATTGCTATTGATACTGGCACCAACCTCGGGGTTGGTATTTATATCTTTCGCGGTAACTGTCCAAGAGGGGATTTGCTGCATTCTGCAGAAGGAACTTTGGCATGGATTCCAATCTCCAAGGTGCAGGATCACCTCCTGGTCGAGGATTTAATCACCCTACTCCCAAAAGTGTTGGCACTTAAAAAAGAAGATCCCCCTCTATCAGTGCTGTACAGCTACGATGAGGAGGATCAACTCAAAATTGAGATCAGGTAGGATTTAGCTTGGCCAGGCTCCCGGGCATTTTGCTTCGCACATTATTCTTGGACCCACACGAATTCGTTATTATCTTCGTTTTCTTCCTCAAATGAATTTCCCCGATCGGCGATACAGCGAGCCTTGTTGATCTCTTCAAGCGTAAGATCAACAGGGATATTGAAGGTTACACTTGCGCCACTGGGTAAGGGGCCGCTGGTCTCCTGCCAGCCGATCCTATTGCCATTTGCATAAAGCGTGACACGCACTCCCGCTGGTGCAGTACCCTGGCCATAATTGACCAAATCACAACGGAAATTGCGATCGGTAAAGGCCATCGCACCAACCATCAAGTCCGGCAATGCCGCATCAGCTTCGCCGGGACTATCCTGAGCGGTCGTGATGACATAGAGCGCTGGCGTCAATACATTATTGTTATCATCGCTCTCTTCAATTTCGTTTTCAAAATCGATGGTCAGCACGGTCGGGGACTGTCCGGGCTGAGCGTTGGTGGTTTTCGAACAGCCGCCCCAGACGGATTCTCCTGCTGCCAGAGAATCGTAATCCCAAGAACAGACCCCAATTCCGGTGGCAGCATGGAACTTCCACAACAATGTAAAAGCGCCCGCGGGAGCATCACCCTGATTCTGAATTACAAAACTCGAAGTAAAAGGCTGACCACTGACAACCGGGTCGGGATCGAAGGTCGCTTCGAGCACCACAAGATCTGGTTGGCCAGAAGGCACCTGATCCTGTAGTTCCTCTTGCGACTCGTCTTGCTGCTCTTCTTGCACTTGATCACCTACTTCCTGCTGATCATCAAGCACAATTTGCTGCTGAGTCAATCCGTCGTCTTCAACTGCACTCTCAACATCTAGTTCAGGTTGACCCTTTTGGGGTTGGGGAGCCTGAACCACGCCCTTAGTCAGTGGTCCGGTTGTGGTAACCAACACATCTTCAACAGACACTTGCGAACCCTCTTGAGATGTAACAGTAATCGAACCTTTTGACAGCGGCGATGTATCGGTGTAATCAACCCATAAGGCTTCATCGACATAAACCTGAATGTGTCCATTGTAGCTGCGCAAATCGAGCAGGTGCCACTCGCCAAGTGTAACTGGCCCGGTCTGGATTAAGACAGTATAGTTCTTAGCGGGATATTCCTTCAATAGGAAGAGACCTGATCCGTCCAGCCGAACATAATATCGGCCGGACTGAGATAAATTGAACCCCAGCAGCAAACTTCCCGCATCAAGTCGAATGGAGGATTGGTAGGCATAGTTACTCCAATTGCTGCCAGTCGGCACCCAGGCTCCTCCTGAACCGCTAGCATCGAATGTGTAGATGTCCCCCGATTGCTGCACGAACCAAGCAGCAGTTACGTCCCAACCGTCCGACTGGCCGTCCTGGAAATCATCTTGAAACAAGATATCTCCTTCTTGGGCTTGGGAACGTTGTTCAGTGGGTTCTTCGATGACCACGGTTGGCAGAGACGGCGTTTCTATAGGTTGATCTTTTACAACCGGGGGCACATCCTGGGTTCCGCCACAGGCTAGAGCAGCCAGCAAAACAATAATTAAAATTATAAACAACGAATTGGTATTAAGTTTCGAGTTCATCAATACCATCTCTTAAATTTGGTGCACGATCTCGCCATCGATCATGGTCAACTCAGAATCTACCTGGGGGATATCCATGGGGTCGACAGTATGGTAGTCCTCATTCCAGACGACCAGGTCGGCGTACTTACCTGGTGTCAGTGAACCTTTGACATCATCCTCGTGACCGCACTTGGCCGCGGCCATGGTGTGCGCATAGAGCGCCTCTTCGACAGTCATGGCCTGCTCTGGATGGTAGGGTACATCGTTGGGTCCCAGGCGAGTTACAGCACCAAAGATGGTGACTTGCGGCCGGTACCAGGGTGTAGATCCAGCGTCTGAACTGATCGAGACATTGACACCGGCATCCAGCCATTCGCGGGTTACTTTGAGACGGGCAGCCCGCTCCTCGTCAATAAAATCACTGGCATTCGCAAAAAATTTTAAGAACTGCGGCTGGCAGCTGATGTGCACACCAAGATCAACAAAGCGCTGGGTGGTCTCTGGTTTGGTGAGCGTGGCATGCTCGATACGATGACGCGGATCGGGTCGAGGGTTGGCGTTCATGGCCTCTTCGATGGCGTCCAATGCAAGGTCGCAGGCTGCATCACCGCCCGTGTGGATCGAGATCTGCATACCGATATCATGCAGCATAGATACAGCTTTCTTAAAGATCTTGGGGTCCCAGGTAGGCATATCCCAACTAATCCCGTTATGAGGCTCATGGGTGTACCAGGTGGGGAATTGACCATCAATGAGGAATTTGTAACCCACGAAGCGCATAAATTCATCATCGATGGTGGGCATTTCGTTTAAGGCGCGTTCCAGGTCAGACGGCCATTCTAGGGTGTAATAGAACTGGCCGCGCGGCTTCAGGACGCGTTGCTGGCCAGCCCGTGCATAGGCATCCAAGGCGTTGAAGCGTACATTGTTATCATAGAAGCTGGTCACGCCAGCTTCAGCAAATAGATCGCCCGCGGAGCGGATATATTGCAGCATATCATCTGTAGTGGGGATGGGTGCATGCAAGCGCAGCAGATCCATGGCTTTGTGGTTGTAGAAAATACCGGTCAGCTCACCATTCTCATCCCGCTCGATGACCCCACCAACTGGATTCTCCGTCTCGGGGGTGATCCCGGCGATGTCCATGGCCATACTATTGGCTATACCAAAGTGTCCACCCTGCTGCATTATCCAGACTGGATTATCAGGAGAGATCGGATCAAGATGGAACTTGGTGGGCATAGTATCAGTAACCCAATAGATTGCCTGGATCCACTCGCCCGGGTTGGCTTCCTGGACTGATTTCTTCAGTTTCTCCAAAAGGCTGTCGAGTGTTCGGATCTCTGGGGGCAGCAGGTGAACAAATCGGTCCAAGAGGGAGCCGAAAACCTGCAAATGGTTGTGGGCATCGATGAACCCTGGAGTGATGGATTTGCCTGCGACATCAATAACCTGGGTGGCATCGCCAGCAAGGGCGCGAATGGCCTCATCGCTGCCGACCTGTAAAATGTTTCCATCTTTGACTGCTAAAGCTTGCGCAGTCGGCAGGGAGTTGTCCATGGTGTACAGCCTGCCATTCACCAGGACCGTATCCGCAAACTCACCCGCTTTTAGCACAGGCGCAGCAACGGTGTTCGCATCTGGCGCAACGGTTGCAGTCAATTGGACAATATCATCTCCTTTGCCACAAGCTAAGATTGAACCACCTAAGGCATAAGCACCCCATTTCAGGAAATCGCGCCGACTAATATGATTGTGATTCTTACACATTTATTTCTCTCCTTTAAATCAAGGTACATGGCTGTGAATAAAACTCTAATTCAATCCGAGGGATATCCATCATCTAATGAGAATATCCCAGTCCATTCGTTGAAAAATTTATTAAGCTCATCGATCCTTTCGAAATAGATCGATTTTTGAGTTTGGACATGGATTGCCTGACCCCGCCATTTGCGCGAGTCTCCCGCATATTTTTCCCAATATATCCGCACAATGAATGAAGCTTCCCGTAAATGGTTTTCAAGCATGAGAATGAAAGGTCGATTAAAACAAATAAACTGCCGAATATAGGCAGCTTATCAAATAGATATCACAGAGATATCACAAATTCAATCCCCCCTTCTTTGGAAATTTCTATTTGTTTCCGGTCTTTTTACAAAAATTTACTGCCGTACATTTGAGCTAGCCACCTGACAGTTTGAGAAAAAATACTTTCTGGGACACGGATTTACACTGATTTTCACGGATTTTTTGTAAAGATTTGTATTGGTCAATAATAGCTTGAACACGATTTTTACCGCAGAGACGCAGAGTTCGCTGAGTTTTTCTCTTGAAAAAGCAATTCTCTGCGCTCTCCGCGACTCTGCGGTGTTCAACATTCTACTGACCATTATATTTTTTGTAAAGATTCATAAAAACATCCGTGTTTTTCCGTGAAATCCGTGTACAAAATAGAAACTGTCGGGTAGCTAGCATTTGAGCAAACATTTTTAAAATCAGAACGCGGATAACGCAGATTGGACAGATTCGCGCGGATTCAAACAAATTTTTTGGGTAAATCAATCTAATAAATTTGATTACCATAGTAAATATCAGCGAAAATCCGTCAAATCAGTGTAATCCGCGTCCTATTTCTTGGATGTACGGTAGAAAATACTAAAATCTATCTCCCCATTCTCTTGTAACGTTCGGAGGTCATTGCGAATGGTTCTTCCGCTCACTTTCAAGACCGAGGCTAACTCATCGGTGGTTGGATCGGCGCCCTGCCGGATCGCTTCGTCCAGCAAACGGACTAACCGATGTCTGCGCAGGGCTACTTTTCCCGCCTGCTCCAACAGGAGAGTATCGGGTGGACCAGCATCCTGCGTCCACATGATACGTTTGCTGTCCTGAGAACCCTGCGTTGATTCAGCACAGCGCACAATTGCAATGATCTGCCCATAACCAGGAACTTCCAGGTCAATTTTACTGGCGTTGATGATCCGCCTAATCTCTTCAAGTACAGTGTGTCTGAAATCGGCATCTTGAATATCGGCGCTCAGCTGATCGACGAATTCCTGAAGTTGGTGTATGTATTGGCTTGATTCTCCTTGTGATCGCGCCAGCATTGAAAATACAGCAAGCAACCTGAACTTCAAGACTGAGACGCAATCATCCTCCAATAATTGCAATCCCCCCTCCAAGGCTTCCGTACTCTCATTTTGTCTGTTTTGAGCAGCGAAAATACTCCCCAGGATCAAATGTCCCCAGGCTGCCAATTCTCCCAATTTCTTTTCCGCGGCTATGTCAAATCCATATTGTGCATCGGTGAGTGCCAGTTCAAATTCTTCATTCAGGAAATATGCTTCCGCCCGGTTTATCGAAACCTCGGCAATTTCCCAACTGGTTCCATCCTTTGATAATGCCATGGCATCATTCAAAAGTTGCAAACCTTTGGTCACTTCACCCTGCGCAGCCAAACCCAAACCAAGCTCAGATTTGGCGCGGATAATCCCATCCTGAAAATCGACCTGACATGCAAGCGAAAGGGCTTCCTGATGAAAGGCTACGGCACGGTCGAACTCACCAACTTGCCGTAAGCAACGACCAAAATCGACTAGTGCACCGACGACCAATGTAGGAATATCACTCTGGTGCGCCAGTTCCAAAGCTGATGCCAGACATTCGAAAGAACGCTCTAATTGCCCCAAACCCCAATAAGCCATCCCCCGGTGAAGGGCGATCAGGGAAGAAACGTACGGGCTTGTCTTTTTGGCTTCTTTTCCATAATTTACCGCCTGGGACAAACACCGCAGGCTTTCACTCCCCTTCAATTGATAACGAAATAATGCTCCAATTCCCAACAACGCCCAGGGCAAATATCCGAGTGCACCTATCTCTTGAAAGATACGCAGTGATTCCTCGAGGGAATCTAAAGCCAATGATACCTCTCCCTGACTCAAACAAAGATAGCCGATATCACAAAGCGTGTTAGCACTCTTTACTTTCTCACCCAACTCGTTCCACAGCGCCAGTGCCTGTTGATAATGGCTCAAAGACTGATCGTACCGGCTGATAAAATGAAAGCCGACAGCCATGAATTGCAAGCATGCTGCTTCACCTTCAAGATCACCTAACTCTCGGAATATCTCCAAAGCAGCATGAAGAGCATCAATAGACTGTCGATATTCACCCATCATATTGTGATATGAGCCCAGATCACGATAGATGATGGCAACCAGTTGGCGATCATCGGCCTGGAGAGCAAGCTCCAGCGCTAGATTGGATTTTTCAAACCCTTTTTGACGATCCCCCATTCGATTACCAATATTCCAACCGATCAGTCGAGTAGCTTTGGCCATATTTTTGATATCCCCCATATTTTCAGCCGCCTTATACATGATCTCGAAATCTTCCAAAGCCTGCTGATAATCACCTAATATTTCGTAAGCACGTCCTCGCCGTTCTGCGGCCTGGATCAGTGCCGTACTGCCAGATTCGCCACCAATTTCTTGAGCACAGTGGATCGCCCTTGAATAAAAATCAATCGCAGATGCACTGGCATAGAATCGTTCAGCACGCTGGCCCGCCAGTTGGGCGTATTCAAGGGCTCGCCTAAAATCGTCTGCCAAGAAGAAATGCCGGGCCAATTCGCCCACTTGCTCGGGATAGCATTGGCTGAGACTCAGCCCTGCTTGATGATGAAATTGACAACGGCGACTCGTATCGATCTGCTCATAGGTCACTTGCTTGATCAGGTCATGCCCAAACCGATAACCTTCTGGTACCTCAACGAGCCACTGGTGTTGGAGCAAACTGCTGCTGCAGATCAGTATCTGGTCGTCATCCCAACCGGCGGCCAATCTCCAGAGGTCATAATCAAAAGAATCGCTCAGTGTAGACGCAATTTCCAACAACATGCGTTCATCCGCTGACAACTTATCCAAACGAGATAGGATTACCTCTTGAATAGCCTGTGGGAGGACGAAGCCTTCGTCTCGGCCAAGTTGCCAGAGCCCCTGCTTATCTCGAACGATTTGATCAGTTTCAAAAAGATCTTTTAACGTTTCAAGAATGAATAATGGGTTGCCTTTAGTTTGATCATAAACCTTGTTAATGATCTCACGTTTGGCTTGCCCCTGACCGAGAAGCGATTCGACTAGTCTCAGAGATTCATCTAATGACAAATGATCGAGGCAAAGACGGCTCAAAGATCCCGCACGATCAAGCTCCAGAAGTCGCTGCCAGATAAACTGATTTTCCCGCAATTCACCCCCGCGAGCCGTGCCAAGGATCAACAAACGCGCGTCAGAGATTTGTTCAGCCAGACGCGGCAACAACTCAACCGTTTCCGAATCCATCAGATGCCAATTTTCAAGGACAAAAACATGGGGGCTAATCTGGTTGAGCGCTATTAGGCAGGCCGTCAATGCCCGAAATAATTGTTCTTTTTCAATATCGGCTTCAACTTGATGATCATGCTGGAGAGGAAATTCAGCTGCTAATTCTGGGAACAGTTTCAACAAGGGATCGATCAAATTGCTGTTTATGATTCTGCTAATTTGAGAAATTCGCAAAGGTGTCAGGGCTTTGGATAGAGCCTCCACAAAGGGTTGATAAGGCTCCTTACCACAATGCCCCCACAAGACTTGCATCCCTCGCCACTCTGCTCCGGCCGCTATTTCCTCCATGAGGCGCGTTTTGCCAATTCCCGGTTCGCCTTCGAGAAGCACGATATCACCTGCGTTATGGTTCAATTTATCCAGATAACCGAGTAATTCGGTGCGCTCAACGTTACGGCCTATCAGGGGCAAACGATCAAAATCATCAAAGGAAGTTCTTGTTGCAGGCTTTGTTTTTCCAAGATCCAAATCCGGAATCTGTCTCGCTGCCTCTGTAGGCATCAATTGAATCTGATCTACTAGGGCAATCATTTCAGGTGTAGGATCCAAGCCTAATTCCTGCTGCAGCAAATTTTTGCAGTTCTCAAATTGCTGTAGTGCCGCCTGGCGATGGCCTAGCACAGCGTATAATTTTACAACTAAAAAATGGACATCTTCCCTCAGTGGGTCAGCCAATAGGATTTTTAGCCCAAATTCCAAGGCGTTTTTAGAATGGCCCTGTTCCTGGAAATTGACCATCAATTCAAATAATGCCTGAATATACATCGAGCGCAGTTTCTCGACTTCGATAAGAGACCAATCCTGATACCAACCAGCCAAGAAATCCCCTTGGTATAGATCTACTGCTTTCTCCAGGGCAGCCAAATGGCCAGGTCCAGACGAATTCAAACACAGGCGTTCAAATTCTTGAAAATCCAGCCAGTACTGGCTGTTCGTAATAAAGCCAATTCTTTCCCCTTCGACTTTTATATATCCCTCAGGAATGACCTGGCGAATTCGCCAGAGTGTTGTACTTAAATTGCGTAAGGCTCGATCTTCTGGATAATCCGGCCAGAAAACTCCAGCCAATTGTGTTCGGGTATGAGAACGTTTGCGGTGAGTTACTAAATACGCAAATAGCCCCCGAGTCTTTTTTGTTGGGAACGGCTTTAATGGTGACTTATTCCAAAGAATGCGATAATCGCCGAGAAAGAATATCTCCAGTGTGGCCATCAACCTTGCTTCTCAATTGCGATAATTCTTCAAATCCGATTAATAACAAAGCTAACTAACCTCATCGGGGTGGGATTTGCACAAATAGATCGTAAAGGTGCTCCCTTCTCCAAATATACTTTCCACCTCGATCCTGCCATTATGCTGTTCGATAACTTGTTTGGTGATCGATAATCCCAAACCCAACCCACCGAAAACATCGCTGCCGATCTTATCCATATGGAAGAATCGATCAAAGATGTGAGGTAGCACTTTCTCATCGATACCGATGCCGTGATCTCGGATACTAATCTTTGCGCCATCGTCATCATGAGCAACCCGAATGTTGACCGCCCCGCCGCCCGGGCTGAATTTGACAGCGTTATCTAATAACTGTACCAGAGCGCGCTGGATGCTGCGCACGTGGCCTGCAACCAAGGGAACATTCGGCTCAACTTCAACAACGAATTCAACTCCGGCGGCAGCAGCTTGGCCTTCCATCTTGTTTACCGCATATTCAACTAATTCGCCAATTTCCGTCGGATGCATTTCGGGCATCACAATTTCTACTTCTTGAAGGAATAAGATATCGTTGACCAATGTGACGATCTGTTCTACATTGCGCCCAACAGTGCTCAAAACATCTTTCAGATCCGCTTCTTCAAGATCGTGGAAGCGAGCCATCTCTAAGAAGCCGCGCGCCGCAGTCAGGGGTGTGCGCAGTTCGTGAGCTATTATCGTCAAGAATTCGCGACGAGCCAATTCTTCTTTGGCCAAGCGCTGATAGGCAGCGGCTAATTCCCCGGCCTTCAGGCGCAAATCCTCAATCGCCATCTCGTCGTTCTCGCGCAAGCGCCGGCTGACTTCATGAACCATGGCCAGCGACATGGACGAACTTCCTTCTAACAATTTATCGAATGAAGATTTATTGATTTCGAGCACCTCGACCTGGCTGATTGTGGTCACCGTGGCACCACGTGGCGCATTGTGGATCAGGCCCATTTCACCGAAAAAATCCCCCTGATGGAGCGTTTTCAACAACCGCTCTTCATTTTCATTGATAGTTTTGGAAACCTCAACTTGCCCCTCGAGTATAACGAAAAACGTTTCTTCGATGGCATTTTCGCGGCACAATACTTTCCCAACTGGATAAGAACTGACGCTGCCTATGGCTACTAATTCCTCAGCCTCACGCTGGGGAATGCCAGGAAATGCTGCTCGAATGATATCTTCTGCTGCAATTGAACTGCTATTCATCGAAATCTCCACAAAGACATTCTAACCGATTTCAGGCAAAACATAGAATAACAATAAAGTACTACCGTATTGGCGCTGATCAAACTCTTGTAAGTTATTCAAATCGACTTTTTCCAATTCCAGCGGGTCGATTTGGACAATCACCCAGGCAAATTCCGCCAACAAATCCAATCGCGCATCGATTTCCACCAAGGCCTTTTTCCAAATGCCCTTGTATTGGGGAGGGGCGATATAAACATAATCGAAGGGAGAATCTGCCTTCTGATCCAGGGCGAGGAAAGCATCCATCTGAATCACTTCGGCGCGATCGGCCAGTTTGGTATTGCTCAGATTTGTGCGCACCGTTTTGACTGCCTGGCGATGGCGGTCGATGAAGCGCACTCGTTTCGCACCGCGGCTGAGAGCTTCGATACCTACTGCGCCTGTACCCGCGAACATATCCAAAAAAAACGCGTCTTGAATATCAGGGCCAATGATATTAAAGAGCGATTCTTTGACGCGGTCTGTAATTGGACGAGTAACATCGCCAGGGACTGAGCGCAGATTTTGACCCCTGGCTGTGCCTGCGATGACGCGCAAATTGCTCAAAAAAGCTCCCTAAGGAATTAAAAAACAAATCTCAACAACATCAGACTGAGTAGAGAGCACAGAGTTTTTTCATTTTGGAATCCACTCCACTCTAAATCTTCGCTTGTAGTAGGGCACGTGAGTGCCCGTCATCTAGAAGAACTGGACGCACTCTCGTGCGCCACTACAAACTACAGTTCCACACTCTGACGCGCAGCCAGGATATTGCTATGTGGCGCGATGGTTGGGGTGACACAGCCCGTTCCCAGAATAAAGCGCTGCCCATCTGTTGCCCGTATGGCGTCCACCGCCTCTGCAGTGACAGAATCGGGCGTACCCAAAACCATGCTCTCATTGCGGCGCAAGCCACCACACAGCACACCTTTATAGCGCATCTTGGCTTCGGCCAGCGAGGGCTCTGTCTCGCGGTCGTGCCAATTGATGGCATGCACGGGGAAATCCTGCACCTGATCGAACATTACATCTTTGCCATGCAGGTGCAGCAAATTGAACCAAGCCTCACTTGCGGCTTCCAAAACCTGCAACTCGTATGGTTTGCAGAATTCAGCAAATTCAGTTTCCGAAACCAGCCCGTATTGAGCATGCTGAATGGCATAAAATACACCCGCGATGCCAGTTTCCAAGACAGCTTCCACAAAGCGCTGCGTGGTATCAGCAACAATCTTCAACCCGGCATGCAGCGCGTCAGGATAGCGCCGCATATGCACCAGCAATTCTTCGCCACCGACCAAATTCTTGGCCTGGGCCATGGGGCTGAAAATTGTTTGGATGATGGGCGTGTTTGGGCCAAATTCTGCCTCGAGGAGGCTCAAACACTTCAACTGGTCGCCCAGATGACCTCGCGCAGGGTCCAGTGCCTGGAGGCTGTACCAATCTTCGGGCTGCTGGATCACGCGATGGGTATATGTGCGCGTCCCCTCGGTGGCGCCGCGCCACTCATCTTTGCTGCCCCAATCTTTGATACAAAAGGAAGATGCCGGGGTCACTTTGACAAAGTCAAATTCATAAAGACGTTGAAAATTCAACGTAGCAGCAGCCAGCCCTTCTGGAGTCTGATCATCCACAGGGAAATGGCGCCAAAGTGCAACCGGCGGTCGATCTGGCTTCTCTCCAGATAGACAGGTTTCAAGGCGTTGGCGATGGGTAACGGTACTCAAACTTAGGCTCCTTTTTTCTTTTTGGGTTTCTTTTGGGGAATAATGTCGTCCAAAATATTGGTGAGTTCTTGCTCTTCGAACTCATACTGCGTGAAATAATCATCGATGAAATTCGAGCGGCGCAAACGCAGCGCCATGGGTGCAACAGTGAGTAAATCTTCAGAAGTGACTTTCAAACGTGCATCGGCGACAGCGTGGGCGCGGGCGGCTTCGAACATGGTGATCTCAGCGCGCAGCGAATCGACCTTCAGGCGTTCCACCAGTTCGAGGCCCTGCTGTGATACTTTGTCAGGAATTTCTACTTGAGGCAGCAAATCGCGCGCCGCCTGGATATCTTCCTGCGCCAGGATCGAGGCATCGGAGAATTCTGCTGAAACCTGGCGCGGGTTGGTGAGATATGCATGGGCGCGTTTATAGGCTTCCAGGCGCTCATCGCGGTTGGGGAGGCCGCGCACAACTACCCGCAGCCCAAAGCGGTCTAAGATTTGAGGGCGCAGGCGGCCTTCCTCGGGATTCATCGATCCTACTAAAACAAATCGCGCCCGATACGTCGAAGACATAGGTCCGCGGCGCACTAAATAATAGCCCTGAGCAGCCGCATCCAGAATGGCATCTACTACTTCGTCACTGAGCAAATTGACTTCATCGACATACAACAAGTTGCGGTCAGCCTGCGCCAGGATGCCTCTGCGAAGTCGGATTTGGCCTTGCAAAGCAGCGCGCTCGTCCAAGCCACCGACAACATCCTCGAGCCGGGCGTTGAGAGGCAACTCGACCAAACGAACCTGATCCAGCACTGCCAGGGGTTCATCTTCGGCGTATTTCTTTGCACAATCTGGGCAAACGGCATCAACACCCCCCGCTTCAATATCTTCCGGCAGGCAGCCATAGTAGCACAGGCTGCGCGGCGCTTGCGGGAGTAATTCCGGCAAGCTGCGCACAGCAGTCGTTTTGCCCGTGCCGCGCGGACCAATGAGTAGCACACCACCCATGTTATGGTTGATCATCGCCAGAAGCAGTGCCAGTTTCATTTCTGGCTGTCCTACCAGTGCCAAAAATGGAAAGGGCACAACATCGGCGATTCCGGCATCTTCTTGAGGAACAGCAGATTCGAGACTGCGCCCGGTGACGCGGTCAATCAGTTCGCGCAGGGATCGCACCGCGGGCGTGCCATCTGTTGGTGAATTTTCTTCAGTAAAGGGTGGCTGTTCGTTTTCTGTCATCTGAATAATTTAGTTGTGCGTTCGAGCCAGGCTATTGCTCGTCCCTGTGAGATAAACGGAATGCCTGGCGCTGTTTGGCTCTTTCCATGCGCTGTCGATGAAGATCAGTTTCAGGAATCAGCGGCGGCACAAGGGTTGGTTTGCCATCATCCCCTAAGGCAACATATACACAATAAGCTGTGTTGGTATGCACACATTCACCCGTGATGGGATTTTCTGCGATAACTTCAACGCGCGCTTCCAGAGACGTTCGTCCAGCATAGCTCACCTCAGCAGTCAGGTTAACCAGATCTCCAATGCGAATAGGCTGCCGAAACATCATTTGGTCCACAACCACGGTCACAACTCTGCGCTGGGCGTGACGCATACATGCCAAGGCGCCGGCCTCATCAACTAATTTCATGATCCAGCCGCCATGCACGTTACCATGATTATTGGCGTGCTCGGGCTGCATCAATTGGCCGATTTTGATGCGTGAAGCGCTGACGGTTTTACCTTTTAGCATTAATTCTTTCCACAGAATATTGTCTGATAATCACGAATAATGTGGTAGTCAATACCATTTTGAACAATACACTTGTCATTCCGAACGGAGAGAGGAATCCCTGATAATCTCCTTCAATTATATCCTGCGCAGGCACTTGAATCGTTTGCTCTCAGAGATTCCCTTCGACCTGCTCAGGGCAGGCTTCACTTCGCCTGGCTAAAATGCAAGCCAGGCTCCGTTCACGCCGAAGGCGGGCCGTTGGCCATGACAATATCATGAGTGTTCAAAGTCCTTTTGACAAGCACAGATGACTCTACTGCAAAAAGCCACCAAGCGAGTATCCCGCCGGAATATATGGGGGGGGTTGCGGTGCACCCCCCCCCATATATTCCGGCGGAAGCCCTCGTCTGGTAGTTTTTTCAGTGCACTCACAGATATTCACAAATAATTACGAATTTTCCGAATGGCGCGAATATAATTTCAATCCATATCTTCACGCAATTCGTCAAAATCAACTGTGCCGAGGCGATGGGGTTCTTCCTCGAGCACGTCTATTGTTGTGTATGTCAATTCCGACATCATCGGTGCCAACGGCGTTGTTGCGGGTACGCGAATACGTGGTTGAGGCGGTGGTGGCTCAACCCGCGGTTTAGAAAAATCATAAGTTCGCTTACGAAGAATGCGAGGGTCATCGGTAAACCAGCCAATATAGTTGCCTAACACAGAGTAGACATCTCGCTCCCGGGTTACCCAACCCACCCATTCACCCGTTTCATTATAGAGATAGGGGAAAACCAAATAGGCCCCCACATCACCAGAAGTAGTATAGATAGGAACTAAACGGCGATTTTTTGTCATACAAGTATTATACCGAATTCCCCCCATATTTTTTGGACACGGCTGAATCTTCGATTTACTTCACATCAGAGTGACAGTTTTTGAAGATTCACTCGATATCGTTGTAGGTCCAAAAGCGATTAACAAAATAATTCCAGAACATCACCAAAATGATGGCAATCGCCAGGGCGCCATTATGGCCCAAAAATATGGGAGTCATAAAATCGAATAATTGCGTGAAAGGCAGTTTCTCAAAAAGTATTTCCAGAGGGCCATCTAATAAAGCAAACACAGGTGTACGAATGGCTATACCAATCAAATTGATCAAGCCAAATGAACCCAATTGGTTGGTCAGAGGTTTCGAGCGCGAATCTGGATAGGTCCAATATCGGTTCCAGATGAAATTATTCGAAACCGCAACCGCAAATGAAATCACGCTAGCTAATACAGGGTTTAAGGCCAGGAATTTGGTCAATATATTGAAGACAGCAAAATCAACCAACGCGCCAATTGAACCCACAATGGCGAACTTAATGAAACGAGTCCGCTCAGTGGGATCTGTGATGAAATTTGTCATTGTCATGCCTGGGCTAATTTCTCCCTGAAATACGGTAAGGTTTTCTCAATTCCCTCTCGCAAGCTGACTTTTGGATTCCAGCCGAGTTCATTTTGAGCGCGGCTGATATTAGGTTGACGACGTTGCGGGTCACCACTGCCCCGCTCCATGGGTAAAGAAACGATTTCTGAATTTCCAGTAATCTCGTTGATTGTTTCGGCAAATTGCTGAATAGTGATTTCGTCCGGGTTGCCAATATTGACGGGGTCATGTAAATCGGATATCAACAAACGATATATGCCTTCAATCAAATCATCGACATAGCAAAAACTGCGCGTCTGCTGGCCATCACCATACACTGTGAGAGGCTCTCTCTTGATCGCCTGGATTATAAAATTGGGCACGACGCGGCCATCATCGGTGTGCATGCGCGGGCCATAGGTGTTGAAGATGCGCACAACCCTCGTGTCAAGCCCATGGAAACGATGATAAGCCATAGTCAGCGCTTCGGCGAAACGCTTGGCTTCATCATAAACAGAGCGCTCCCCAATGGGATCAACATGCCCCCAATAACTCTCGGTTTGTGGGTGCTCGAGAGGGTCACCGTATATCTCGCTCGTTGAAGCCAACAAAAATCTTGCATTGTGTGCTTTGGCAACGCCCAACGTGTTATGCGTGCCTAACGCGCCAGCCTTCATAGTCTGGATAGGCAAGTTGACATATCCATAGGGCGAATGGGGGTTTGGACTGGCTGGCGAAGCAAAATGCATCACAGCATCTAATTTGCCCGGCACAAAGATAAAATTCGAAACGTCGTGCCGAATGAAAAGGAAACGATCTTCACTCGCCAGGTGCGCCAAATTTTCCACGCTCCCTGTAATGAAATTATCCATCCCGACGACTTCATGCCCCTCCGAAAGAAGACGGTCACAAAGGTGTGATCCTAAAAACCCGGCTGCGCCAGTTATCAGAACTCGCATATTTATCCTCAAAAAAACCTCAAGCTATTAAAATACGATTTGAAATTCGGTAGTCTCCCTGTTAAGTGTGGCTGGGTAATAATCAGCTCCAAATTTCACTCAAAGACACAACGATCGCAAAGTTTATGCTTTTTCGCCATTTTCTGTATTGGTCAACAATAGCTTGAACACGATTTTTACCGCAGAGACGCAGAGTTCGCTGAGTTTTTCTCTTGAAAAAGCAATTCTCTGCGCTCTCTGCGGTGTCCAACATTCTACTGACCATTATATTTTTTGCCATTTTCTTAGCGCTCTTGGCGTCTTAGCGGTTCAAATCAGCGCTCATTCAGGAAGCAACACGCAAGAGGGAGACCACATGAAATTCAACCAATAGAAAACTGCACAAGTTTAGCAGATAGAGGGAAATAATCAATATTCCAAAAGCACCTATTCCCTCACAATAATGTCAGCCAATTTCAACGCCAATCGAGACGATTGATACGACCGTCGCCCGTAATTTGCCAGGAATCTCCGCTGCGGCTATCGACAAGCCAGATATTGCCCTGATAGAGTACAGCTAAAATATGCTCATCAAGGGCCTCAGCCGGCTGGGGCGACCAAACTCCCCAATCTTCCTGGGGTTCGATACCTGGGGCTTCAGCGGGCGGAAAGAGCTCATGCCGGTTTGAGCCATCACGGTCCATAAAAACGACCCGGTAGCGACTGGTTAGATAACTGGAGCTCTGACTGCTTGTAGGCATACGGTTTCAGGTTCTATTTCACTCTCCGTTAGGAGTACTTTTCACCTTTCCCTCACGGTACTAGTTCACTATCGGTCACA
>JADHTJ010000067.1 GCA_016785015.1 Anaerolineales bacterium | reverse complement strand
TGCCAGCGAGACAATTAAAATGCTTCCGAAAAAACCTGATCCTATTTTATTAGCAGATATATTCCAACAAATTGCCCGTCTGGGCGCTATTCACCCGGCTTTTTATCCTGTTGCCAGCCCATAATTGGCCAAGGTATTGAGGATGAACCAACCCATTCAATTCCTCCACCAAGTAGGGTGGTTAGTATTCTATCAGAGTTGAACTGTTAGAAGCTTTTTAGGCGAAAATTGTTGGGATGATGTTTTTGGACCCTACGGGGGTTTTCGATTTTCGGAAAAATACTCGTTGACATCGCCATAAATTTACGATATCATCCTAAAGTTAGTTGGCAGCCATCTCACAATTTATTTTGTTGAGTTGCTTCAGAATTCAAGATTGAGTTGCTACGGATCGGAAGGTTCACCATGCAAATGGATCAGGAATTACCCATTCGACAGCCATCTTTGGCTGATCAGGTTTACGAGATCATCGTTAAGGGGATCTCCAACGGTTCATATCCCCCAGGGAGTTTACTCCCTTCGGAAAATCAACTTGCGGAACGATACAATGTCAGTCGGCCCACAATTCGGGCAGCATTTGCGCGTTTAGTTGAACGCGGATTTGTCAAACGCCAGAGAGGCGTAGGTACTTTTGTTGCTGAATCACCCAGTATCGTCAATCCACTGTATCAATTGCTTGATGTGCATGAACGTATTTCGGCTCGAGGTTTCGCTCCAGGCTTCGTGCAAATACGTTCCGAGATCATCGAAGCCGAGCAAGATATTGCCGAGAAACTCTCCGTTGAAGTAGGTAGCTCAATTCTTCACATACATAAAGTATTCACCGCAGATGATGAACCCATTATCATGTTTGTGAACTATATTCCTGGTGGAGTGTTTCAAGAATGCCTAACAATAGAGCAAGCTTTAGAACCTGGCGTTACCGAGCCATTCTTTGAGTTTTTTGCCCAGCAATGTAATACCAATGTGAAATACCTTACGTCCGTGATCACCCCGGAAGTAGCAAAAAACTGTCAGTTGCCGGATCTATTCAAATTTGATGACCCTCATACCCCTATTTTGGTCATCGAGGATATTGGCTATGACGAAAATGACTCTCCAGTATTTCTCTCCATGGAATACTTAGTGGGTGATGCAAGTTCTTTTCACGTG
Source organism: Anaerolineales bacterium (assembly GCA_016785015.1). GTDB lineage: Bacteria > Chloroflexota > Anaerolineae > Anaerolineales > UBA11858 > NIOZ-UU35. The sequence continues at coordinate 22,848 of JADHTJ010000067.1, read as the reverse complement.
ATTCGACATGTGGAAAATTTCTAAATAATTGGATAATGATCAGCGAATCAATGTAGGAGACTTCATTATGACATCGGTCCTAATCAAGAATGGTTATCTTGTTACCATGGATTCAAGTGATACCCGCTGTTATGCAGATATTTTTATTGAAGGTAAGAGCATCAAAGAGATCGCACCCGGAATCAGCAAAAAGGCAGATAAAGTAATCGATGCAACAGATATGTTGGTATTACCTGGCTTTGTGCAATCGCATATCCACCTTTGCCAGAGTTTGTTGCGTGGACAAGCAGATGACCAGCCGCTGATGGACTGGTTGGATACGATCACTTCCCTCGAGTTTCGCCATACTCCAGAAACCCTCTATGCTTCTGCCCGCATTGGCATTGCGGAGATGATCAGATCAGGGACAACATCCGTGATTGATATGGGAACATTGCATCACCAGGATAGCATATTCAAAGCCATCCAAGAATCGGGCATTCGAGCCCAGGCTGGCAAGGCCATGATGGATTTGACAGAGAACCTGCCCCCATTACTTCGGGAATCCACAGACGATTCGCTCAAAAATAGTATTGACCTGATGCATCGTTGGCACGGAAAAGCCGATGGCCGCATCCGCTATGGCTTTGCCCCGCGCTGGCAATTGTGGAACACCACCGAATTGTTGCAAACCATCAAGCAAGAAGCGGATAATAACCCCGGGGTGGGTATTCACGGCCACGCAGGTGAAATAGAATTTGAAGTTGAAGCCATGATCGAACAGACGGGTATGCGCAACTTCAAATACCTGGAAAGCATCGGAGTGGTTGGCCCCAATGTGCAAATGGCTCATTGCATCTGGCTGGATGATGCTGAATATAAAGTTATGGCCGAGACTGGTACGCACGCTCTGCATTGCCCCTGCTGCAATACCAAGCTTGGTTCAGGAATAGCTAAAGTTCCTGAAATGTTAGCGAAGGGCATCAATGTCGCCTTAGGTTCGGATGGTGCTCCCAGCAATAACAACCTGGATATGTTCATCGAAATGCGCCTGGCTTCAGTCATTCACAAATATCGTCTGGGTGCTGAGGCCATGCCCGCAGAAGATGTGCTCAAAATGGCAACCGTGGGCGGAGCCAAGGCCATTGGCATGGCGGATCAAATCGGCTCGCTGGAAGAGGGCAAAATTGCCGATATCATCATTCTCGATGATGGCGGCCTTTATGCTGCCCCCATGCGCAGCTTCGAAGAGGATGATGTCGTCAAGCGCTTGGTTTCTTCCTATCAATCAGCCAGTGTACAGACCAGCATTATCGATGGGCAAGTTGTCATGGAAGATCGCCAATTGCTCACCATGGATGAAACTGAAATCCTGAAAGATGGCAAGAAAGCTCTAGCCGATTTATGGGCCAGAAAGCGGGCTGACGAGGCGGCATTGTAGATGTTGTAGGATTTATGATGGTCGAATACTCATGTAAGAATGGCGAAGATTAATAGTAGTGTTATTGTGGAATAATTTTAGATGTAGATTTTAGTGAATAGGAGGCAGTTAACAATGCCATTGTGGAATACAGATGACCTGGAATTCGATGTCGATGACGTCTTGCGGGGGCAGGGGGCAGATCCTGGAGCCATTCGACAGCGCAGCCCGCGCCTGGTTGAAACCGCACAACGAGCGTATGAAGAAGGGCAAGCTTTGCTCGAACCAAAAACCTTATACCGTGAATTGGATGTCGATGTGCTGCGGCACGAACGCCTCGTTTTGGCAGATGGTTCGAAGCTTTCTGGCGCATTAGTTACGGAACATCTTGGCCCCGCTGAACGCGTGGTATTGATCTTGTGTACAGTGGGTGAAGCATTAGAAGCCCATGCTTCAGAAATTTCCCAGGATGATATCGTTTATGGCTTGGCCCTTGATGGCGTTGGTTCAGCAGCCGTCGAAGTCTTGGCCAACTCAGCTTGTAAATTCTTTGAAGATCAAGCTATTGATGGTGGACTTCAATCGTCCATTCCGATTAGCCCGGGTATGATAGGCTGGCCGGTTGACAAAGGCCAACCGGAGATCTTTTCAATACTGGAACCAGAACAAATTAACGTCAGCCTCAGCGAATATGGTCTGATGCGACCACGGAAATCGTTGACCATGGTCTTGGGTTTTGGCCCCACAATGCAAACCGACGGTAGAACTTGTGACTACTGTGCCATGCGCGAAACTTGCCGATATCAGGATCACTATGAACCAGCCCATGTCTAAATCGAAAACTCTCATTGTTGATATGCAGCCCGTAGGGCGCCGGATCGACATCGAGCCGGGAAAAACTGTGCTCGAAGCTGCTCAGTCTGCCGGAGTGGGATTGGTTTCATTATGTGGCGGCGAGGGATGGTGCGAAAGCTGTGTGATTAAAGTTGCCAAAGGGGAAGTCAATTCGCCGACATATTCAGAAGATAATCATCTTGGTGCTGAAGCCCTTGAAGATGGCTATCGTCTCGCCTGTCAGGTCATCCCTCAAACAGATGTGCGCATAGATATTCCACCAGAATCCCTTTCTACCCCGCAGCGCCTGCAGGTTGAAGGGTTAGATTTCGATATTCCCTTGGCGCCCATTGTACAGGTTGCAGATATTGAAGTCTCCTCTCCCGGTTTAGAGGATTTGCGCGCTGATGCAGACCGTATCAAGGATGCTCTTGCAGAACGTGGATTTGGCGAAGTGCACATGGAACTCCCCATTTTGAGAGATATTTCCGATGTGTTACGGGCAAATAAATGGTCTGTGCGTATAGTTCTGCGCGAACAAGAAGTGATTGCAATCCTTCCATCGGGGAGCGGCATTTATGGCATCTCGGTAGATATTGGCACCACAAAATTAGCCGTCTATCTGGTGGATTTGTTGAATGGGGAAGTGGTGGAGAAGGTGGGCGAGATGAATCCCCAAATCGCCTATGGTGAGGATGTCGTTAGTCGGATTGGCTATGCATCTCAAAACCCAGGTGGGCGGGAAGCTTTGCAGAGTGCCCTCACCGATGCGCTCAACAAGAAAATTCAAGAGGTTTCAAAGTTAGCCAGGATAGAGATTGATCAGATCGTCGATGCGGTGATTGTGGGGAACACGGCCATGCACCACCTTTTTGCTGGGTTGCCGGTCGAGCAGTTGGTTTTTGCTCCCTATGTGCCTGCCGTTAATGCCCCCTTAGACCTGCGTGCTAGTGCCATTGGAATCCATCTGGCCCCCGGAGCGTATATCCATTTGCTGCCCAATATCGCCGGCTATGTGGGCGCTGATCATTCAGCCGTGATCCTCTCCACCGAATTGTGGCAGACGGACAAAACAGTGATGGCCATCGATATTGGTACGAATACTGAGATTTCGCTCGTTTCAAAGGGACGCTTGTCGAGCTGCTCATGTGCTTCGGGGCCTGCCTTCGAGGGAGCGCATATCTCGAATGGCATGCGTGCTGCTCCCGGAGCCATCGAGCGTGTCCAGATCATCGATGGCGAGATCAAGGTCTTCACTATCGATAATGAACCCCCTGTGGGCATATGTGGTTCAGGGATTTTGGATGTCGTCGCTGAGATGAAATCAGCCAACCTGATGGACGAAAAAGGCGCCCTGATTGAAGGTCAGCTCAATATCCGCCAGAGCGAAAAGACTCACTTAGAGTTCTTGCTGGCGCCAGCCTCTACAACCGGCCATGGCCGTGATGTCACCGTATCGCGCAAAGACGTCAACGAAATTCAGTTAGCCAAGGCAGCTATACGTGCTGGGCAGGAAATTCTCTTGATAAAGGCCGACATCACCCCCGAAGATATCGACGAAGTTATCATTGCGGGCGCCTTTGGCACCTATATCGACGTGCCCAATGCCATCAAAGTCGGTATGTTCCCCGATATCCCCATAGACCGCTTCCATCAGATTGGCAACGCCGCCGGTATGGGTGCCGTACAGGCGCTAGTTTCTGCCGAGCATCGCCAGCTAATCGGCGATGTGATCAAGGATGTCGACTATATCGAGTTGACCACCTACGAGGAATTCCAGAAAGAATTTATTCAAGCCATGTATTTACGATAAGCGGGAGATTACCCATAATGCAGTCAATTTTTCTGGTTGTTCTCATAGGATTACTTGGGGGGGTCGCAGTAGCTGTGCAAGCTTCTTTGGCCGGCATTTTCAGTGAGAAGGTTGGCCTGGTTGCCAACGGATTGTTCGTATTTGGGGGCGGGTTTTTGTTTGCCCTGGTTGTGATGCTGTTCGTGGGGGGCGGTCAGATCAGGGCTTGGCGCAGCGTTCCATGGTACGTTTACCTGGCGGGTCCTCTGGGCATTGTGATCATCAGTTCGATTGGCTATGCCATACCCCGCATTGGGGTTGCCTCCACGCTTACATTAATTGTGGTAACTCAACTCATCATTGGCGTGATGTTAGATCACTTTGGTTGGCTTACTATACCGCGCCCCGTAGATACCCAGCGCCTGATTGGTATCGCCATCTTATTTTTGGGGACCTGGGTTGTGTTGCGTTAGATTAGGGATTGAAGCTTATGGAAAAAGTTCATATTGCTGTAAATGGCTCTTTGATGAGGGGGCTAGCTCTCAATGGAAATCTAACCGTTGTTGGTGCTGAATTTGTTCGCGAAGCCAAGACCAGCGATAAATATCGCATGTGGTCAATAGATGACAGCTACCCGGCCATGATACTGGATGCTGACGGTGGAGCCAGTATCGAATTAGAGATTTGGGAACTCTCAACAGAAGCGCTTATGGAAGTATTGAGAAGTGAACCCCCTGGGCTAACCATGGGCAAGGTGTATCTTTACAATGGGGAGTGGGTCTTTGGGATTCTCGGAGAGCCCTTTATCTGTAAAGGAATGCAAGAAATCACAAAATGGGGTGGCTTTCGAAATTACCTTTTAGAAATGGGATTGACAACAAAATTGGAGCAAGCTCACTCATCCAATAAGAAGACCGGCTCTTGATAGTAGCGTACGCGCCGTCGGGTCATCTTATCTGCCAGAAGACGGTCCAGCCAGGCGTTCTTGCGTGTCAGCGATTCGCCTGATCGCAAGTATTCCATGTCTGCATGCAAACGCAGTACGCGCCCAGGAATGACGAAGCGTGTGATCCCCGCGGGGAGCAATTGCCCGTTTAGGGCTGCCAGCAGAACATCCTTAATCGAAAATTGCGGGAAAATCACCAGGGCAGAAAGATCATCCACTTCATTGGCAAGTTCGCTTTTATCGGTGTTCAATGTCCTTTCAATTCGTGCAATCTCAGTGTAATCAGACACAAATTCATTCAAAGCTGTCAAGCGATCCACATTTTCAGCATTTTGAATGACGAAATTCTGTTCATCCAGGAAGTGCAGGCTGCAGATCACTCGTGGGTAAATTGCCCCGTTGGCTAAACTATAATCTGAAGCGGGCACGATTTCATAGCTTTTCCTATTCTGTAAATGAGATAGAAGATCCTCAGGGGCAGGCCCGCATAAGGCATGGTACCAGGTGTGCAAGAGCAGGTGTTCATCCTCTGCTGATACTGCTTGAACAACAATATGTGGATATTCCAGTTGTTTGAACGCTGTTGTACGGGTGGCGCCATCCAAAACGATATAGTAGCCTTCCGACTCGACAACCACCGGGGGGTTGACCAGCGTTTCGGCAATCTCCAAGCGAGCTGCTAGATCGCTGACCCTTTCGGGGTCATAATGTTCATGGGGTAGTACACGTTCTACGGGAACAACATGCAAAGACAATGGGTTGCCCGGGCGCCTTTTTTGCATTTGATTGACGATTTTTTTGGCCAAGTCGATAGCAATGTCCTGATCGACCTGAACCTTGCCGGGTGCTTGGATATCAACCCATGATAAGTTGGGGTAATTTTTCTTTTTATCTGGATCTGCGATTACTGCTGCCCCGGCAATCTGCCCCTTTTCAATTGCCAGATTGAGAGCATGATAGTCTACTGCTTCGGGATTGCTGACATTAATTAATATGCACCCTGGGGGAGTAAGGGCAAGCTCTTCAGCTCCAATCAAATTGCGAATATTGGGTGTGCTGGGAACATGCAGGCTGATAATATCAGAGCTTTCAAGCAGCGACTGAAAATCGCAAAGCTCAACACCAACTTCCAAAGCTAACTCTGGGGTCAGGCGCGGTTGGTTTACCACAACGTGCATACCAAATGCTTTTGCCCTGCGAGCCACTTCATGGCCGACTGGGCCAAAACCGATAATTCCCAAGGTTTTCCCAGATAAGCCAACAGCCTGATGGCGGTGGGCCAACATCAACAGGGAGCCAAAAATTTGCTCTGCCAATGCCAGGGAGCGAGGATTAGGCACATTGACCACAGACACACCCTGTGCTCGCGCCGCGCTAACATTGAGATGGTCTAAGGATGCGCCTGCAACGCCAATTACCTGCAGCTGATAGGCATATTCAATCGTACGATCGGGAACCAAAAATTCACTGCTGACAATCAGCGCATGATATTCGCCAATCATGCTTTCAAGCTTCTTGGGCGACATACCTTTGTGGATATCAACCTGGGCGATTTCTTGGAGAATTTCCAGCCCCGCGTCTTCAAAAGGTATCGTGATCAGTATTTTGGGAAGATTTGCATCGGACATTGTTTTTTACCCATATTCCCCTTGAAATTTGCTCATGAATTCCACTAAGGTCTTTACAGCTTCGATCGGGCAGGCATTGTAAATAGACGCCCTGAGACCACCAACCGATCGGTGCCCTTTGAGCCCAACCAGCCCTTGTTCAGTAGCGTCCTTCACAAAATCATTTTCTAAGTTTTCAGATGGCAATCCGAATGTCACATTCATCAAAGACCTGTGCTCTGTCTTGGCGTGTCCCCGATAAAAACCCTTGCTTCGGTCGATGGCCTGATAGATTTTCCCAGCTTTTCTGGCATTTCGCATAGCCATTTCTTCCAGTCCTCCCAGGTCAATGAGCCACGTCAATACCAAACTAAGCATATAGATTGAGAAGCTGGGTGGGGTATTGTACATAGAGTTCTTTTTTGCCTGCAAACGATAGTCGAGCATGACGGGCAAATCTTGCGGCACTTGCTCCAACAGATCGTCCCTGATGATTATGATTGTGACTCCGGATGGCCCGGCATTCTTCTGAGCCCCTGCATAAATAAGCCCATATTTCGAGATATCGACCGGGCGACTAAGGATGTCGGAGGACATGTCGCATACTAATGGCACATCATTGAGGGGGCGGGGTTCTTCAGGCCACTGGTTGCCATGAATGGTTTCATTGGATGTGAAATGTAGGTATGCGGCTTTTGGATCAAGGTCTGCCCGAATCAGATCGGGAAGGCGGTCGAAATTTGTCTCTTCTGTTGAAGCAACCACGCGAACATTGCCCAACTTGTGTGCCTCTTGGGCTGCCTTCTGCCCCCATACGCCGTTGACAATATAATCTGCTGACCCATTTTTGGGGAGCAGGTTCATAGGCAGCATGCTGAACTGTAAGCTGGCACCACCTTGAAGGAAGAGGATGTTGTAATTGTCGGGGATATTTAGCAACTGGCGCATATCCTGGTCAACCTGTTTCATCAGATCATCAAAGGGAGTTGAGCGATGACTCATTTCCATGATAGACATACCCAACCCTTGATAATTTATGAATTCATCTTGGGCTTTTTCCAGCACTGTTATAGGTAAACCGGCCGGGCCGGCATTGAAGTTATGAACGCGATTTCTCATCATTTTGTCCTTCAATTGTATGGTTTAGCGTACTATAACACTAATCACATTCAAAAGTCGTGCACCAATGATGAATAGGTATAAAAGAAGGATCAAGAAGGTAAGGAGGAAATAAAACCTTCTTGATCCCAGAGAAAGGCAAAATTTTTGAATGTAAAAATCTATTTCTTCAAGAGAGCTTTACACAGATCAACGGCTCCAGCCGCATCGGGTGAATAGCCATCAGAGCCAATTTCATCTGCCCATTCACGTGAGACAGCACCGCCACCTACGATGATGTAAAAATCCTCGCGCTACCTGACTTCAGAGAACAGGCTGATGGTGCGTTTTTGGGCAGGCAAGGTTGTTGTCATCAGGGCTGAAAGTGCCACGATATCGGCTTTTTCTTTTTCCGCGGCTTCCAAAAATGTACTGGCAGGAACATCGCGTCCTAAATCAACCACCTTGAAACCGTGCGAGTTCAACAGTGTGGCGACGATATTGCGGCCGATATCATGCATATCGCCTTATTAGGTATTTTATGAAGCCATTGATTTTTCTTTGCAAGGCATTTTCCTCTGTTATCAATTATATACTACAGGAATTCTATTTGATCTGAGGATTTCAGGGTTCAATGGGAATCGCCGGGTTTGGCTCCCACATTTGGGGGTAGGGACGTGCTCCGCACGCCCCTACCCCCAAATGTGGGCCCTTACCACGGCGGATCCTAGAGACCCAATTTCAGAACTGTCGCGAACTGCGAAACTGGTGATTGAATAATAGGATCAAAAGTAGGTAATGTTAGCGTTGTTTGACGATTTCGATGGAGAGAATTCTCATTCTGCTAAGTAATTCTGGCATGACTTTTCACCCCTATAATCAGGGAAGCGGCGGTTCGGAACAGGTCCGCGACAGGCTACTCTCGAGAGAAATTGAAAGATTTCCCATTGGAGTAGGGGGTAAATAGTTGCTTTTTATGTAAAAAGTGGTTCGAGACCCATACCGCCAATAATCGCCCGACTGGCATGTCAAGCGATTATTAGCATCTCTAAGATTCGAGCAGTTGGGAAAACGGGATCAATTTGGTTTCCAGCTTGGTTCTTTAGTTGAAAAACAAGCTAAAACGGTTCGAGTCCCACATCTTGTTTGAACTATTTTGACACCCTAGTGGTTATTTTCTTCAGGTTTTTAGTTACGAGCCGATCACATCAATCGGCGGCCCAATTTGTACGATCAGGGCTCCCAGTGTTCCGATGTCGATCAGTACGCCAACCAGCAGCCAGGGGTGCCAGAAAGTGACGAGTAACAATAGGGAGGTACCCGCTGAGATGATAGCAACTATCCGCCAGATGACACTAAGTCCGGCAATCCCAAAAATTCCAAGTCCAGCGAGGATAAATCCCAGGGTTGAAAAGACAACCAGGATGATACCAATCCAATGAATAGTCGCGGCATTCAGTCCTAATTGGGGCAGCAGCCAACTGCGGTCGAGTACAGTGAAAAACGCACCCGGTTTGGCGTTCGGATCAGCCGGATTCGGGGCAACTGCAAGGATTGAATGTACTAATCCGTGGGCGATGATAAAAATAGCTAAAGCAGTCTTCAACATAAGTCTTCTCCTTGAGCTAGGGAGTACATTCCCAGGGCAATCGCATATGGATTTTCTCTCTGTGAAAATTCTATCTGGGTCAGTAGCCCAACCCCTTCGACACGCTCAGGCCAGGCGCGTTGGGCGGATTCGATAAGATGTGTTTAGCCTGATTCAGCCGCCAACGCGGTTGGCTCCCTACCCAAAAGGATGTTTTGCGCGTTCTTATCCATAGCCGCTATTTCTAAATGCGATTGCCCTGAGTACAGTCCTGCACTCTCTGGCCACTCCGGTACTTGGGCACCAGAGTGGCGTTTATCGAATTAATTGGTATAAAAATTTCTCACACCTGGCATTGTTGCAAACAGGAGAATGAAAAAACCAATCACAGCGGTGGCATAGGTAATGGGCCACCATCCCAAAACCCAACCTTCGTAAGCCAACCAAATAGCGATAATGACCACCAGCATTAGGGTCGCTGTCCAGGCCCAATAGTGTTTACTCCATTGGAACAACTTATCCACCCAAGGCCAATCTGGCCGGGCGATCAAGGCATACGTTAAAATGAGGGGAAATAAACCCATTCCTAAGAGCAAAAAAAGACCCGGCAGAATAAAATTAGAAACAGGTAAAAGTGGTAGAAGATCAGCAAATTGCAGATAACCGCCATTAGCAGGGTCAGCTAGCATGGGGATACCGCCGGAAAAGCCCCCCAGAGCTAAGAAAAGAAGTACGAGTACTAGGGGCCAAAGCATGGATGGACGACGCATGATATTCTCCTTTTTTCGTTCTATAAATTTTGGTTCGACACGCAAACTATACCGATAACAGGGTGTTGTTTTGTAGACACGAAAGTGTTATTCGGGGGTGTTGATTGCGCAAACGGATACATTCCAATCACTTAGGCGCAATTTACAATTCACTCTTTTTTCTTTCGTGGGTGGTAGTGCTAACGGGGTATAGAGTTTGATGATTCCATAACGAAATCGAATCCAAACAACAATCAAAAATATTCCCGCAATTATGGCTACTACCCCTAGCAACCCGCCTTCAGGGCCAAAAGCTCCCCCTGTCCAAAGATCAGGACCGCTTTGTTGAATCGAGAAGAAAGTCGCGGTTTCAGCAGGGAAGGTTGTGCCGCTGACCGGGAAACCGAATATATTTCCCTGAAATAGATTCCAGGCAATATGAACGCCAACGGGCATAGCCAAACGTCCGGTCAGCGCATAGGCAAAGCTTAGCAAAATAGCCATCAAGAAAATAATAAATATGCTGATCAAGTTTGCGCCAGGGCTGCCGAGGTGGAAAACCCCAAAAAGTATAGACGACAAAAATACTGCAATGCCAATCGAGTATTTTGGATCAGTCGCTTTGAAGTTAAACCCTTCGGCAATATTTGTTAAATGATAGCCTCGGTACATCAGTTCTTCAGAAAAACCGACACATACAAATAAAAATTCGAAAACGATCAGCTTCAAAATCAAAGAACCCTCGCTGTTGGCAGTGTGAAGGGTATCAGAAAACGACCACTCAGCCAGACACTAATGAGCACCCGAATTAGTCGGACAGCAGCAACGGCTAAATAAATCCACAAAGACATATTGCCGGTGATCTCGCGAGGAACGCCGTATAAGGCCGCCAGTCCTTTCATTAGTATAAAAAAGGCCGTCAACTGGATTAGTATTCTAAATCCTGCCCGCAGGCGGGCTTGTTCTGTATTCCAATAGATGTTTTTAATAACTGTCATTTTAATTTTTCCAAAATGTTATTGTTTTTTGATATCTGTGGCTCAATTTGATCAGGGTAAAGCAACAATCGCCATGACGATGGTAATGACAGCCGCCAATCCCCATAGGGTTAGGAATACGTAGGCTACCTTTAGAGTTTCGTCTGTCCCAATGCGTATACCGCGCTGCTGCATCGCTCTGCGAACTGCAATACCCCGCCCTGCGAAGTAAAGATACATTCCGCCCCCAACTAACCCAAAATAGGGCCAGAGCGGGCAGTTCAGGATTAACAAGATGCCTGCGACAGGCAGAGTCCAGAGAATGAGCATGTCCCAAAATACTTCACCACGCACATCGGCATAAAATGCAGGGTCAACCTCACTTTCTGGTTCAGTCAGACCCAGTCTGGAGGCAGTATCCGGCCAAAAGGCTGTGATCACCTGTCCAAAGTAACCGATTGATGAAAGTATCGTCAGGATGATGCCCCAAAGGGGAGCCAAGATGATATTCATTTTATTGATCCTTATTCCCGTTTATAAAAAGTAAATTATGTCGAAATTGACGACAGTCCACAAGATAGTTGCCAACCCAATAAAAATCCCGGTTGGGAAGACGATTATCCATTTCAGGGTGAGTTTGGGATTCTCGAACTTGAGGCTGGTTGCCGTGGTCATGAGATTGGCCCACACGAACCAGAAGGCAATCATGGATAGCAGGTACATGCCCCAACGCGGGCTGATGAAAACCAATGCGATGGCTGTAAAACTAGCCGGACACGCCAGGAAAACGTCGGCGAAGGCAATGCCGAAATGGGTCTTCTGCTCGTGATAGTCATCGGATGTGCCATCAGGGTTTTGCATAGCTTTGCCTTGCAGAATCATGATCTGCCAACCAAAGACGAGCAGGCTAAAAAGACCTATCAATGCCAGCAGCACATAGAGGCTAATCTGCGATGCCGGGGGTAAGGTTTGTATGATTTGCATGGTTTTCTCCTCTAGTTCAAATCGTAATCACGAGTTTGCCGCGCGCGTGGCCCTTTCCGATGTATCGGAGAGCGTCCGGGACCTCATTGAGGGGGTAGCGCCGATCGATAACGGGGGTTATTTTTCCGGTTTCAAGCAGTTCCTTCAAATCGAGGAAATCTTGCTGAGATGGACGTTTCATTGGGAGTGGAATTAATTTCTTGCCCCCGGCTATAGACGCCCATTGACTCTGGATCATTAAGGCCGGAGAAAATTCAGTGGTGACATAGATTCCCTGGGGTTTGAGTGCATCCTTACATTCTGAAAAGGTGCGCTTGCGGACAACATCGAAGATCAGATCATACGCTCCTGTGTTTTGGGAAAAATCTTCTTTGGTGTAATCAATTACATGATCTGCCCCAATTGAGCGTACTCTTTCTAGATTTCGGGTGCTGCATACACCAGTGACTTCAGCACCAAAAGACTTGGCAATCTGGACGGCAAAAGTGCCTGTGCCACCAGAAGCGCCATTTATTAAAACTTTTTGTCCAGATTGAAGACATCCTAAATCACGCAGACATAACAACGCTGTGTATCCTGCATAGGGGGTCACAGCCGCAGCCTCGAAAGAAATATTAGACGGTTTATGCACCAGCTGTAATTGGGATTCTGGAACACAGAGATATTCAGCAAAAGCGCCATTATAAAAGCTCAGCCCAAACACTTCATCACCTGGCTGAAATTGCTTGACATTGACACCAACGGATTCAACCACTCCTGCTACATCTGTTCCCAACACCTTGCGTTTAGGCTTTATTAGACCCGCCATTAAACGAGCGATATACGGTGTACCGGTAAGCATATGCCAATCGAGGGGTGTAACCGAGGCGGCATGAACTTTAATCAGAATTTCATCATCCTTAACGATGGGCTTTGCGATCTCATCGAAATAAAGTACTTCGGGTGGCCCATATTTTTCATAGACGATTGCTTTCATTCTAATCTCCTTAAATTTGATATCATCAAACAATCTATAGCTTGATTCTTAGCGCTATTAACTGGAACGTCAACACACATGCTCTTACACTTTTTACTTCATTTCAATTTGGCAAACTTCTTTTTTATAAGTTTGCGCATTACTACTACAAAAATAGTAATCACCAGCAAAATGACAGCGGTGATGATCTTTGCTATGGCAGGGAAGCCCAAGCCCACTTTATACTCCCAAGGTTGGTGTGTGAAGAGGGAAGCGTCTGCTAACCCCGTATCAAAGAAGCTGTTCAGAAGATGTTTAGATGCTTTTGATTGACTCGACAACATTTCACCATGCCCAACTTCTGAAACAATCACGTGTTGACCATTACTTAAGGAAGGTAATACCTCTTCAGCAACCTGTAAGGGAGTCCAAAAATCAACGCTGCCACTGACTATCAAAGTTTCCACATCCGATAGCTGTATCTGTTGATATTCTTCTGGAATGGTGTTTGTCGGCCAACTATTGGCAGCTGCGGCTAGTTCAGAGCGCGGTGACCCAAGAATTGAATTTGGCAAATCCATTTCAGATCGCAAGATGTTTGTTTGGTCGTAATCTGCGCTAGCTGCCTTTGCCATATTATCTCCCCAAACGGTAGCGTTGGAAAACATCATTGGTCCAGCCAATGAAAGCATGGCCATTCCACTATAGTCGCCTTTGGAAGCTGCAAGCCAGACATCAAAAACCTTTGCCGCAGACTGCGTGTCCGACAGTGATTCGAAGGATGCGACACGGATCATACCGAGATTAATCGGAATCCCTAACCAGCGTTCAGGCATATTATGAGACACCTGTCGAATTGTTTCTGCCAAATCATCAGTGTTTGTGCTGCACTTAGGGTCTTGAGCACATAGATCAGCATAATAAGCGAATTGTTGATCGATAATAATCGGGTCGTAATAGTACATCCTACCAGGTGGGTTAACCGCAACCATTGCTGAACGATGCAAATTTTCTGGATAACGCCAGGCGAAGATCATCGCTAGACGCGTACCATAACTAATGCTAAATAAATCCATTTTTTCATAGCCCAAGGCAATTCGAGCATCTTCCAGATCATCCACAACATCAACGATTGTGTATCCATTTAGATCAACACCCTCATTTTGAAACCGATCTGCACAACGCCCATAAGCATCTGTCATTTGCGCTATTGAAGCATCGCCTAACATATCGCCAGGCAGATTTTTTATGTGCTGACTAATTTCTGGACAATCCAATCTTATCGAACCATCTACACCACGATAACCAACAATCACGAAATCATGGTTTTCAATAAACCAACTGGCCCGTGATGGCAAAGTATTTGATACACCCGGCCCACCAGGTAGAAAAAAGATGGGTTCAACAGGATTACTTCCAGTCGAGCGGACTCGTTTGACAGGAAGAGAAATTAGCCGAGAATTTGGGGCATTTCGATTCTCGGGTACGATCAACATGCCGCAGTCGGCAGCATATTCCACATCATTTGCTTCATATATGCAGGGTTCAAGGTTTATGATATCGCCAGCTTTTGCATCAGCAGGTATCATCAAGGGCGTTTCCTCCGCTCCCTTGCACCCTGATAATAGAGCTGTGATCAGGAAAATTATCGCTACAGGCATTCGTAAACGAATAGTTGATTTTCTGTTATTTTTCATTGTTTGTTTCCTTGTTTTACTTTAGTCACATTTAGTGGTGGGTGGTTTTACGCCAAAGACCATATCCACATATTTCTTTTCTACTCGCAGACCATTTTTATGCATTTGCTTGGCACTATAAAATACAGTAGAAGGCTCATCGTAGATAGCCATCCAGCCCCCGGGCTTGAGAACCCGAGTCATTTCTTCCATGCCTTTCTCGGTATCAAATCCTAAATGGTGAATAGTTAAGCTGCTGACAATGATGTCAAAGATCTCATTCTCATAAGGTAATTGAACAACATTTTCATTTTGGGATCAACCATCATATGCATCTATTGCAAATATTACGTCTTTCATGCTTCCGGGCCTAAGGGCTCAATAGCGGGAGAACGACCGTCATCAGAACACTAACGAAGTTCGCGGCCCAATGGGCAATAATAAAGGGCAACAAACGGCGGGTGCGAAGATAGATGATGGGCAATATAATCCCAATTAGCAGGCTGGATCCAAACCGAAATATAGCCCAGCGCCAATCTGCCATCAGGGGGAGGGCACTATGTTGAAGCGCCCACCCAAAACCCACAATAAGAATGGCCAGCCAGCCGCGCTTTGTGAGAAGTTCCAGACGGGGTAAAGCATAGCCTTGATAGGTCATTTCTTCGGCAAAAGCCCAGATGAGGGGCCAGACGATCAGGCTGTACAAGGTTCCCCAGAGCGGCAAGGGTACCATTACTGCTGGGGCAGGGTCGGTTCCGTAAACCAAGATACCAAAGAGTATCCCGCCACCGATGGCCAAAAATAGATATAAAACGATGAACCCCACTCCAAGAAACAAATCCCGTCGGAGACGCAGGCGCTGAAAACTGATCAAGTCAACTAGGCGAATACCTTCCCGTCGTGCCAACCGGGCCAGCAAAACGAAACAGCCGATGTCAATCAAGGTACCGTACACGATCCACCAGGGAGCCGCCGCCTGCCAGGGGGTTGGGTGACCCTGTAGCATGAATAAACCTGCAACCAGTGCTTGTGCCATGATGGCAAAGATCAGGCGTGCAAACACAATGATTACTGGCCATCTTAGGGATATGCTTCCCTCTTGAAGCCGTTCTTGAAGTTTTGCTTTTGAATTCGGTAATGCCGCTGTGGTTACGTTCATTGTTGATCTCCTCATCTTTTGTGAACTTTCTACACTTCAGGATTAGTCCACTTCCATGCATACCCGATGATGAATGCGATACACACAATTTCGACCGTGGCGAAAAATAGATATACAAGGTTCAATGACCCACCAAGTATGATAAATGCAGTAGTTATTACACCTGCAATAATATTTGCCCAGCGATTGGCGCTATATTTTAATACCCGAGAGAACAAAATCATAACAATCGGAATCTCCATAATGATGGCGAATATCAACATTCCGATTTGAGGGACTTGAACACCCGGTGTGGTATTTCCTGACATTAGATCCATCATAAAGTTAAAAATATCTGCCATAGCTACATTGATCATTACAACGATCCATAATGTAGAAAGCTTTACTTTAATATCGAGTTTGTTATTCTTTTCCTTTGCGTCCATTTTTGTTCTCCTATATGTGGTTGTCGAAATGTTTTGAATGAGTGTCACTGTGAGCGAAGCGTGGCAGTCTCTCGCAAAAGATGGGTTTGCTTCGCTATTCTTTTTTAGGCCAAGCTGAATGGTGGATAGCTGTCAGTCACGAGCAGGAATGCGTAGGCTGTCACACGCAGCCACCAACGGCTGACCCCAACGTTGAAGTCAAAGAGACTTTTTGGGTACCGGCCGGTGAAGAGAATGGCAAACCAGGCCAGGATCACAGCAAAGATACTGGCAATGCTGAGAAATATCAGGACGATAAAATGTGGGATAGCGAGCAACCATTTGACCAGGGGAAGCCAGCGATTGAGGTCAGTTTCTGCATCGGGGTAGTCGATCGCCAGGTGGACAGACTGCTCATCATCGGTGGACGGATATTGGTCTGTGAGCAGGCCCATATAGGCACCGACTCTGGTCTCGAAGCGGGTTAACTCACGCGAAAAATCGAACCACCAGCGTGGATAGCGCTGCCGAAAGATGATCATCAGGGCTGTGGCTGAAAAGAGGCCGCTTGCCAGCCCTCCAACTGTCTCTGAAGTTGTATTGATTACTTCTCCAGCTTCATTGAGGAAAACCGTGTTTGTGATCGTTTCTCCTGCTCCTGAAACGAGGCCCAGAATAATAGCAATGGGAATGATCCAGATGATTCGGAAGAAAGTTGACAATCGATCCAATTTCTCGGGATAGTCGATCTCCAGGCGTGCTGGGTAGGCGGTGGTCTTTTTGATATCTGTAGTAGTCATTGTGTTGCTCCTTTTATGGTTATTGTTCTGAAAATTTTGATTCGATATCAGGTATATTCTTGCAAAACGATATCATTTGTGCGAAGAGATAAATTCCAAGCACGTTTGCGCCATTTGCGATTCGACCTCCTTTTCAATCTTTATTCCTTTGCTGGTGGTTCTGCCAATTGAAGGTGTAGTTTTATGCTGCCATATCGAATTCGAACCCAACCAACAATCAGAAATATCCCGGCAATTATGACCAACAAGCCCAGCAACCCGCCTTCAGGTCCAAAAGCTCCCCCTGTCCAAAGCTCTGGGCCACTTTGCTGGATCGAGAAGAACGTTACGGTTTCAGAAGAGAAGGTTGTCCCGCTTACTGGGAAACCAAATACATTTCCCTGAAATAGATTCCAGGCGATATGAAGGCCAATAGGCATGGCCAAACGCCCGGTCAGCACATAGCCAATGCCAAACAAAGCGCCCCACAAGAATATGTTAAATGTGCTAATTGGCGTAGCACCAGGGCTGCCGAGGTGAAAAATCCCGAAGAGAATGGATGATAAAAATACCGCAATGACAAGCGAGTATTTTGGGCCAATAGCTTTGATGTCGAACCCTTCGGCAATATTTGTTAAATGGTAGCCTCGGTACATCAGCTCTTCAGAAAAACCGACGCAGATAAATAGGATCACAAATACGATCAGCTTCAAGATGAAAGAACCCTCACTGTTTGCAGTGTGGAAGGTATCCGAAATCGTCAACCATCCAGCGGCCAATTCGATTAAAAATACACTGCCGATAAGCAATATTCCCAACCCCAATCCGAAAACTAAATCCTGCCACCAACATTTATCGAGCCGTAATCCAAAATCGGCAAAAGGGCGCCGGTCTAAAAAGCGACCAGACAACCAGACACTAATTAGCACCCGAAATAATCGGACACCAGCAACGGCCAGAAAGACATACAATGGTAAATTCGAGGCGATGTCGCTGGGAACACCCAATAAGGCTGCAAGCCCTTTCATAAGGAAAAAGAAGACCGTCAACTGAATAAGTATTCTAAATCCAGCGCGCAGGCGGGCTTGCTCTTTATTGCAGAATATATTTTTAATAATTTTCAATTCATCTTCTCCTTTGCGGTGTAATATTTCGATGTCGATTGGTTCAGCATTCGCCTGCTACTACCACCTGTCCCAAATGGAGATGCCGAACCGTTCCGTCATCGTCAGGCCATAGCGTGATGTTGGTGAACGTCAACGGAATACTCCGCGAATAGGCTAGATCGGGGCTATCGGCGACATCGAAATGTAAATGTGGTTCGGTGCTATTTCCACTGTGCCCCAAGTTGGCAATTTGCTGGCCGTGTGAAACCCTATCGCCTATCTGGACGCGCACACTGCTGTGCTGCAAATGGACATAGCGTGAGTACTCGTCGTGGGCGTGCTGAATAACGATATGATTACCTAGCGCAAAAGAAAATCCTTTGGCTAACAAGGCCTGCTGGTATTCAAGCATGCGCTCAAAGTACACCTCGGCACTCTCTTCCGGCTGTTGCAGATTGGTGTCTGATTCCTCCATATCCCCACGTGTCGATACAACCAGCCCGTCGCCGATAGCATAGATAGGCTCCCCGTAGGCATAGAATTGAGCCAGCTTGGTGCCATTGTCGCTGTGAGAGAGACCACCTTGGCCCATCTTGGCCAGATCCAAAGCAAATTCTTCGAGAATTCCCCACCGGTGATGGCTGTGTAAGGAGGGCGCGCCGGCTACCAGCCATCTGCCCCTCACTGGAAAGATGTATTCATTCTTGCTTTTGTGGTTGACAACCTTGAGCTTGTTTTCGCTCGAAACTACGTCGCCGTGAGGCGTATGTCCTTTGCTCGTGACCTTGATCGTATCCGGTAATCCTTGGAATAGCATTGTCTGGCGAGTAACGACGATAGCATGTCCGGGCATCAGAGTGGTGTCTGAGGTAAACTTGATGTTCTTCAGATAGCGGCGCGTCTGGAACTGAAAGTCGTAGGTTTCCAACAAACCTTGCTTTTGATAGGCATGAAATTGCCGTGCAGTATTCACCAGTTCATCCTTCCCGATCCGTTGAGATTGGATAACGGCACCCTCTCTGCTCGCATCCAGAACCGCTGAATCTAGTGTGATCTTTGTCTCAGATTCGTTTACAAAAGCAATATTCTGGAGCACAGCCGTGTACAAATCTCGGCCTACTCCGCCAGCACCATGATTTTCGTAGACATAGACAAAATCTGCGGGCTGAAAACGAATCCCCAGCCCCGGAATTGGGTTATCGTGTTTCATAAACTGGCTTCCTCCTGGGAAGGTTGGTTTGAATAGGCTAAATTCCCTTTAGTGGTGATCACCAAGATGATGGCACCCATTACCTGGACAGCTAAGACCGTTAGGTAAAGGTTGGGGGCAATAGTGGGAAGATGAGTTCCCTCACGGGCAGCGACCAGGGATGAGTCGCTCAAAAGTACCGGTGCCCAGAAATTGATCGCCGCATGCCATACGATGCCGGCAAGCAGGGCGCTGGCTTTGGATTTGTTATACAGCCATGTCATGAAGATCGAGTTGGCGATGGTGCCCAGGGTGTATGGCAGAATGAAAATCATTCCTACTGCAGCAGCGATGGCCCCGACTACACCTTGCGGTGCAAAGAAACTGGGTAGATGCCAGATGCCCCAAATGGCTCCAATGATCAAGCTGGCGAACAAGGCCCCATACTTCGTCTGAAGTCTGGGCAGGGCATAGCCGCGCCAGCCGAATTCCTCGCCGACGGGGCCGTTCCAGGGCATAAGCACAACCATGATGAGATAGAGTGGGATGATATTGAGTTCTTCTCGAATCATGATGAATGGGGGAGCTTTTCCTCCTAAAAGAAGATGTACGCCAAGCCCAATCAGGTATAAAACGGCTGGCCCCAAAATGGCAATTGCCCATAATCCCAGCTTGGCGCGCCAACGTCCAAAGGGGCGCATGAGATCAATAAATCCACGCTTGCCACCAACCACCAGTACGACAATGAAGGCCGCAATGGAAGGGCCCATTGCCATAACTTCTGGGGCGATCCCGGCGTACCAGGGGAACCAGCTCAGAACAAAGGTAAGGATGACAAAGATGGCGAATTGGAAGCGATTGACGAAGTTCTTCATGGTTATTTCTCCTTTGATTTACTCTAGTGGGTAGTGGTTGAAATTGACTGGCGCTTACCCTCACCCTGACCTTCGCTGCGCTACGGTCTGTCCCTCTCCCGGTGTGAGAGGGGTTGGGGTGAGGGAGATGTTAGAGAAGCTTCTATCATCAGTCAAAATTAACCACCACCCTCTAGTGTTAAGGTTTTGACGACCACAGTGCCATAATCGAAATTGGGCATGGGCATCATATCTGCTGGACGGGGTTGATATTCGCTGCCAAGACTATCCAAGACATCCGCTGTCAGATCCCAGGTCTGATCGCTGACCTGTAGTTGAACCGTCAGTGCAGGGTCAAGTTCCAGGGTGATCTGAATGCCTTCGGATGGCACGGCGTAGTAGGTCAGGCTCCACAGATGGCGCTCAGATGGTGGGGCTTCAATGCGTTTGTCAGCGATGGTGGCGGCCCGAACGGCTTGATAAGGCTCTACATCGAACAGCATGACTTCAGCACCACGAGGTGAACGCAGGATGAGTTTGAGCGTGCGCATATCCCCGGAGATTTGATCGTCAAGGATTTCCACCTCAGGGGCAGGAAGGTCTACAAATGATGCCTCACCACGCATAACGGGGAATCCGCTGCTCTTCGCAATGGGGAATAAATTACCCACAGCCTCAAGTTCAGGTTCTGTAGTGTAGAATTGCCGGGTCCACTCATCCTGCACAAAGCCAGCGCTAAACCAGGTTGCCTGGCCTGAATCAGAATCCAATAGATAGGCAACTGCATTGGGACGAGGGTTATCGACATCGAAACCAGCGGTCAGGCTGCCGATGACCAGAAACCCTACACAAATTGCCAGACTGATCCCCGACAAACGCCACCTGTAGTTTTGCGTGAGTAATGCAATTTGGGGGATCAACAACCCCAGGAGCAAGGACACCATAAACGCCAGGATACCGATCATGGGGGCCAGGGCGAAATGGAACATAACGTAGATGCTGGGGGCAAGGATGATCAGTCCTGGTAATGCTCCTAGCATGAAGACAACCTCTGAAGTTGATGGTTTTTTCCAAAGAACCCAGCCAAGGGCCAAAGTGCAGAAGATCAGCGGCCAGGTAAGTAGATAACTAAAGCCGGGTGTCAGAATGCTGGTTGCTAGCGCCAGGATCCAAAAGAGTACTAAAGCCCCGAAATAAAGCTCAAATACTGAAGACTTTCGCCGCAGCCAAACCAAAATGGCGGCTGCAATAACAACGGCCAGCGCTGCAAAAGCGAAGAAGTAGAAATGGGCGTTGTGGAACAGGCCGCGGAAAGTCAGCATGGCCTGGTATTCACTATGCAGTTGAGCGATCCCCATCCAGATGCCTGTGGCCAGACCAGCTGAGGCGATCAAACTCAGCAAGTATCCCGCGAGCCCTTTAAGCGTGCCTGAAATTTTGAGTTGTTTTGTTCGCAAACCCAGAACGGCACTGCCAATCAGCAGCAAACCGGCCACAACGGCCAATGGGATTACCCAGGAATTTGGGTAGCTGATCAAGATACCGGGGAAAAATGAGAAGTAGGACGCGTTTCCTTTAGAAGTTTGTGCTGCGGCCAGATCTTGATTGCCGAAATGGCGGGTCAGTGCCAAAGCATAGGAGCCGTGATGCTGCACGCTGCGAGGGTCAATCCTTTCGGGTGAATCTGTGCTGGCATGGTAAACCGTACCCTTGGCCCAGTGCCCGAAATTCATACCAGGGATGCCGGCGTCGCTGAACCAGTTGAGATCAGTGCCGATAGGGGTGCGGCCATAGATTTCCTGAAACCAGGATTGCCCTACGGGATGTGATACCAGCTTTCCCCAATCTTTCACTGCCCAGGCGCTGTCTGGCCCGGTCTCGAATAATATCGCTGGTCCGGTGCTGCCTAGTCCCTCGAAGTTGAGCACTAGTCCCACCTCACTGGCCCAGGGATGTGATTCTAAGAAAGCGGCTGCCCCTAAGCCACCGCCGTATTCCTCATTGTCTGTGAAGAGCAAAATGACATCATTCTGGAGCGGGGGCCCAGCCAAAAGGGCGCGGGCTGTCTCCAGAATAGTCGCCACACAGGAACCGCAATCGCTGGCACCTGGGGTCATGGCACGAGTGTCGTAATGGGCATCTAACAAGATGGCTTTGCTGGGGTTTGTGCCCGAAATCTTCACAATGATGTTCTGTATAGCTGTGGCTTCGGCGGAAGTGCCCCATGATACGACATAGGTGGTATCCTGTACCTCGGGGGAAAGTCCCATATCTTCCAACTGGGCCAGAACATAAGCTCGTACACTTTCAATTTCTGCTGACCCCGGTGGGTGGGGTGTTTGCGAAATGGCTGATATGTGCTCCATAGCGCGTTCGGCGGAGAAATCTGTAGACGGTGCGTTGGCTGGAACGAGCTTAGGTCGGGAAAGTGATGTTAATCCCAGCAAAACCCCAGCCATGATTAGGACGATGACGATAATTTGTGTGCTGGTCTTTTTCATGTTTTCTCCTGGTACGAATGCGTTTGTAGTTCTATTGATCTAAAATGAATTCGGATAGATCGTTTAAGAACTCAATCTGGACAACCCCAGTGTCCGGATCGGTGATGCCATGACCACCATCTGGATATACTTTTATGAGGAGTTGCTTTCCAAGACTTTCGAATCGTCGGATGCTTTCTTCGACGGGCACATTTTTGTCATTTTCGCCCAGGGCAGCAAAACCGGGTACTGTGACCTGTTCCCAATATGGC
>JADHTJ010000066.1 GCA_016785015.1 Anaerolineales bacterium | reverse complement strand
GCGAGGTTTCTCTGGAAATAGGGGGTGGGGAGCGAAGCTCCCCACCCCCTATTTCCAGAGAAATTTTCATTAGCTTGCGCAACACCAATGAATAAAATCCGCTGACCGCGTGAGAGATGCATCGGTCAGCGGATTGAAATTATAAGCGTATTTAGCGCAAACCGCCCTGTAGGCGTTCGTGATCAGCTGTCAGATTGCGTACGGCTTCCAAAATTACTTGAAAGTGTTTCCAAGAAAATTCATTAAACTCGCCGAACAAATCTTGCAGCTCCTGTAAGCTGTCTTCAATCAGGGTGACGCGATCTTTCATCCGTTCAAGACGACGATTGGTGTCACTTTGCTGTTCATCGTGCGAGAGCATATAGTTGGTCCAACGTTTCTGATCGTCAGCCTTGAAGGTATTCCACTCTTGGCGAAAACGTTCTTCCGAGAGGCGCTGCATTTCGGTTAATTCGCTAATGCGACGCTCTACTTTCTGATTGAGTTCTTCAGAAACCTGGTTGTTTCGTTTTACTTCTTGAAGCGTCTCATCTAAAGATTGGATATGTTCTTCTATGTCAGAAGCTTGAGTTTCGATAGTTTCGAAGCGCGCTGTCCAATCTTTCCAAGTTTTTTCTCGATCTGCCTCAGCAGAGGTCTGTTTGCTGAAGAATGCAGTTTGAGCTTCGTTACGTTCTTGCTCAACCGCGACTAACTCTCTTAAGCGAGATTCAACCCGTCGAAATTCTGCATCAAACACTTCAAACTTCCCGCGATACTCATCTGAACGTTTTCGTAATGCAGAAGCCTCTCCCTGCAAATCAGTCAACCGCTGAGAATCCTGATTATGTCCATCATCGAGAACTCGATAGGTTCTTCCCTGATCCTCGATCCGCAACCGAATTTCGTCTAACCCCTGATTAAGATTATCAATTAGTCCGCCAAGACGCTTTTCTTCCAGTTCACGGGCTTCCATTCGCTCCTGTATGTTGGGAATTGATTTGGCTAATTTCTGAGCATCAGCCAGGTTGGATTCAACACCCTGAACTTCGAGCCGCATGAGCTTCTTTACATCAGATTCGCGCTGTTCCGCTTGCTGTTTTTGTTGATTGACCCATTGGCTGATTTCTGTTCGGTTGCTTGCGAGGGCTTCATCAATGCGGTCTAAACGCCCCATGACTGCTTTCAAGCGAGTCAATTCACTATCCAGAACTTTATTTTCTTGTTCCGCAGCTCTGAGCTTTCCCTCCAGGGCGATTACTCTATCCCTCAATTGCGTGATCGTGTTTTTGTCTTTACGACGTTCATCATCGATCCATTCGATGCGTTTTTCGAGTTGTTGCAATTCCATATAATTTCTCCTGAATACACAGGCTCCTTTTCGTTCAACTAAGCTAAAAAATTATAGCATGAACACGCCCTACCGAAGGCATCAGGGCGCAGGCGCTCCAAAATTTGCACTTATCGATGTCAATGCTGGCAAGAACCATTGTGGAAATAATCCCATCAGGAATAATACACTCACCCCCATCAATATCAGCATATTTGAGAAAAAACTTTCTTCTTGCTCTTCTTCCAATTCAAGCTCATCTGGTCCCATGACCAGAACTGCTAATGCTCTTATGCCCCCTACCATCAGTCCGGCGCTCCCAGCAATTGCCGCCAAACTGATCCAAAATCCGTTCACAGCTAATCGTTCCCAAAGAATTGAATAAATGGGGAATCCAGCCAATATTGGGATCCCAACTAGAGAAAAATTAGCCGCAACGATTCCTATCCCCGCTATCCAATACCTTCGCCCATAGCCTTGTACAGTATGAAATTTTAAATCCTCAACATGTGCTCTCAATTTCGTTAAGCACAACGCCCAAACCCCAAAGGAGATTACCCGAGGAAATAACAGCCCAAAAAGTAATTTATCCCCATCGGGGATGCTGATCGCCAAAAATGTTCGTCCTATTTCAACGATCATCGCAAATCCCAGCACACGCCCGAGATTGCGCTGAAAAGTCGCCCAAATCCCACCAACGAGAACCATCAGAACACCTATCAGACGGATAATTTCCAACAGGTTGATATTTTCATTCAGTGAGGGGTAGCGCTGCATGAAACCCACAGGAAATAGAATTCCAATACTTAGCAAAGTCGTAATCACGAAAGATGTCACATAGGGATGTGCAGTCTCCGTCAACATAGGGATCCAACTGTGCAGTGGAAAAATTCCAAGATGGAAGGAGAACCCAAGCCCTAGGAATACTGCTGCACGGACTATCTCCTGCGTATTTCCAGCTTGAAGTTCAATACCACTCAAAAACCACCCCGCCAACAAAATAAATGGAAGACCAAGGGTCTGATAAGTCAGAAATCGCAGCGTCCCTCGGTTTACAGATTGCCCCATAGGGGTGAGCATCAACACAAAAATTAAGACGGCAACTTCCAGCAATAATGCCGCAAACAAGATTGGTTGAACGGATAATGCCGAAATCAATACCGCCACACTTGCCAGACTCAACGAAGTGAAGAAGGGCGGCTTGGGTATGACTAACGCGCCGACAATCCAAAATGTAAACGATAGATAAAATATGGCAATTTGGGGTAAAACCAAATTCGAGATCACAAAACTTCGCCCCAAAATTGTCATCTGCTCTTGAATTATAAAAGCCCATGACCCTATTGTGATCACTTCTCCAATTTCGAGCATCCAGGCTAACCCGGCCAAAGTCAAAGAGAGCGTGATAGCTAGAATGGATGAAATTACCTGGTAACGATGAAGAAACACGAGTATCAAAGCTACCATGCCCGGCAGCACGATCCAAATAAATGGCGAACTCATGGATTCGCCTCCGCGCCTGATGCAGCATTCAGATAAGAACCTGTAAGTGCCAACCCTAAAGTAACCAAAGCCAACATTCCATTGAGAAGCAGTGATGTCTCCATTGTCGAATAGATTATCTCAAAGCCAGAAAGTAGAGTCAGCAAACCCAGCACGATGCGAATTGGTTGAACGGTTAACCCCAGGTGAAACACACCCAATCCCATTAATAGTATGGCACCAAAGATTTGGGCATCAGATGCACGCAAAATCCATTGTCCGACAATAGGGATCAAAACGAATGCCAAAATGGCTACAAAACCGGCAATAAAAATGCGAAAAATCGTTCCGCTTCTCCAACGGCCCAATTCATCGACCCAAGACCTAGATTGATCAACCAATCCCATACCTAATACAGCCGCAGAAATCCAGCCAGAAACAAGTTTTATTACAGCGAATTCAATCGGCCAAACGAGGGAAATCAATAAAAAGACACCAACATACTGCGCCCCCAGCGCGCTTAAACTGACTCGCCAATCACGGCTGACGAGCAGGATCAGTCCTGTAACCCCAACCCAGGCAGCTGCGTAGGGTGCAATTGCAGTTAGACTCATTCTTTAGCCACCCACACTTTGCTGCGCTACGAGAGAAATCAAGAGGATCAGCATTAATATCGACCACAGAATGCCGCCTTCACCTTCAAGAATCTGGGATATTGCAGAAAAGGTTCGACTCAGATTCCGGAATAACCACCATAGAATTTTGTATATCCACTCTGGAGACAGGATACTTCCCAGCGATGTTGATACTGAAGATGGTAATGAAATCTCCCGACGCCTGAAAATCATCAATATAGCCACCACGCCAAAAGCAATCACGCCTCCCCACCATCCAAATGATAAGACCAAATCTCCAGGCGGGTTGGCCAAACCTTGGGACCAGGCAATCCCCCAATGAGTTGCCATCAACAATATCAACCCAATGGGGTAAACAATTAACATCCAGGGTTCCACATCTTCTAAGGATCGCGAAGGCTGGAGTACGTGACGGACATATCCTAAAACCAACAAGGCATGAGCGATGATAATTACGAACATCAAAATAACACCAGAATTGCTATACAACAATCCTCCCGCCCAGGCAGGAGTGAAGGGAAATGCAGAAGCTCCTAGAATTCCCACAAAGGATAACAGGGACACAAATCGGGTTCGATTTGACGTTAGGAACAAAACACTCCCAGACATGAGCAACGCTAAACCCCATGCGATGGTTGCTGTTGGCAGTCGAAATATCGTTGAGACAAGGGCGATTGCCGCCATACCTAAGATCCAAAAAGGGCGTCCATCAAGTTCATTGGGAGACTGTACCCAAGCATACGCGCCATATAAGGCAGAAATAACCGCAACCGCAAGCAAATAAGGTTGCCATGTCAAAGGAACTCCAACCTGAGCAATTCGGGCCAGAATTACTAAACTGCTGGCAACTGGCATCAAGCGCACTATCGTTCCCAGACCCCGCCGCAAAGGAGGTTCTTGGAAGAAAGGTTGGTGAGGTGGTAGAACGCCCAGTCGAAGACCTGCAGCTAAGAGCAATAACCCGCTTACTTCGGGAGGGATTGAATTGAACGCGAGAGTGTCTCCAATGGATCGCGCCTGTTGTGTGGCAATCACAATCAAGAGAATCCCAATAAGGCGCACGGATAAAGCCACGACAACACGCTCACGCTGCTCACTTGTTGATACTCTGAGAAGCAGCATCAGCGTTTCGGATAAATCCATGACAGCCCACGCCAGAACCAAAGTGATTGGATTTTCCGCAAAAACGGCCAGAAGGCCTAAGCCCGTCATTGCAAGAGTTGCGGCCCAACCGGATGGATCAACATCGGCAAAATGAACGACATCTGTCAGTAAAACTGCGAGGGGGAAAACGCTCAGAGCTGCCGCAAATATCCAGGATATATCGTCCAATAGCAGCGTTGGAGAAGCAGAAAACAGCGCTTCAGGTTTCCACTGCATCAGGGAAATAAGCAAAGGTGCTTGTGATCGTGAAAACAAAATTAACAGCCAGGCAGTCGCAGCACCAACCATGGCAAGTAACCACAAATAGCCGGCTCGCAACTCAAAGCGCTCCACAATCAAGATTATGATCGGGGTTATAAAAAGTATCAGGATAGATATTGAGATCATCATCAGGGAAAACCAGAGTGGAATAATAGCCTACAGACCTGATCTGTGCAAGAGAGGTTTCAGAAAATTTCTTGGTTCGTGCCGCACAAATCTCATCACATGTGTTTAGAGTTACACATCATCTACAGAACTTATTATGGCCAAGGCACCAAGACGGGTGAAGAGTATCCCAGCTTATTGACCACGAAGAGTTTCGCAGAGGATGATCCTGAACAACCAGATTTATCTTGCAAAGTATAGGATGTTCTTGTGGTCACATCGACCCACTCCAATACATATGTGCCGTTGCATATATTAGCTTTGATCAGGTAATGCAGATCAACCGCAGAGGAAGCTGCATTCCAGGTGACTATCACCTTGTTTCCATCCCTTGTTGCGCCAACTCCCGTGGCTGAGGATACAGATGAGTTGATAGGCGGATCCATGGGACCAAAGGGAACAGTATCAATATCACCATTTACGATCACCGCAGAGGTAGAAACCCAACAATGGTAAGAAAAATCTTCCATTTGGATCCACAACCAGTTTCCGCCATAATCTCGTCCATCCACCTGTGCAACTGCTCCTTCTCGGAATAAACCAGCAACCAGATATACCGTATTAGGTCCCCAACGGCAATTGATATTACCATCTGCCTCTGCCGTGGCCTTTTCAGGGGTTGGAGTTAGCGTAATCGTCGGGGTATCAGTTGGATGGGGGGTGTCCGTCAGTGTAAGTGTGTCCGTTGGGACAGGTGTAAGGGTTGAAGTAAGTGTAAACGTTTGTGTCGCGGTCTTGGTCGCAGTTAGGCTTGGAGTTATGCTGGGCGTGACGCTTGAAGTGTAAGTCAACGTGGCAGTATTGGTAGCTGTTGCGGGGGATAAGATGTTACTTACAGGCATATTGCATGCGCCAAGAGCTACCGATAACAAAACGAGAACGAAACCCCATACCATTTTCTGGGAAATCATATCTCTACCTCCTGGCTTTCATAGAAACGATAAAGTTCTAGCTTAAAGATACCATAAACAAGATAAAGAATTGCAAAAACTTGTTTATGGACTACAATACTGCCGAATACTCATCAATTAAACTAGGACTCGCCGATGGCCCACGCTACTTATAATTTTCCAAAAGGATTTCTTTGGGGAACTGCTACTGCTTCTCATCAGGTTGAAGGCAACAACACGAATAATAACTGGCATTATTGGGAGGAAGAGGGCCATATTACTTCAGGCCATTCTTGTGGATTGGCTTGCGATTGGTGGGGTGGTCGCTGGAAAGAAGATTTTGATCGTGCCTCCGAGGCGGGTCAAAATACCCACAGACTCTCCATCGAGTGGAGTCGCATCCAACCCACGGTCGACCGCTGGGATGAAGACGCTTTAGATCACTACCGTCAGATGCTGCGCGGCCTGAAAGAGCGCGGCCTGACCCCTATGGTTACTCTGCATCATTTTAGCGACCCAGTTTGGCTAATGTTCTTAGGCGGCTGGGAATATGAACGAGTTGTTGAATATTTCGAGACCTACGTCCGCAGAGTTGTCGAAGCCTTGGGAGATTACGTCGATTGTTGGTGCACTATCAACGAGCCAAACGTCTATGCAGTTATGGGGTATGTTTTTGGTGATTTTCCACCCGGGAAGAGAAACATAGGTGCCGCCTTCCATGTGATGACCAGCCTAGTGCGCGGGCATGCGGCTGCCTATCATGCTATCAAAGAACTACAACCTCAATCGAGAGTTGGCATGGCCATCAACTACCGAGGAATGATGGCTGCCCGGAAGATTTCGCCATTTGACATTCTGCTAGCCAACAACCTGTCACGGGTGTATAACGACTTCTTCCCCCGCGCAGTCACAGATGGTGTATTACGATTCTTCACAAATAGTAAGCGCGTTCCTGAAGCCAAAGGAACTCAAGACTTTTTAGGTTTGAATTATTACACCCGCGAATATGTTGCCTTTAATCCCTTTGCGCCAGGTAATGTTTTCGCAAAAAATTTCTATGATCCCGAGGCTGAACTCAGCCCAACCGGTTTTATCGCCAACGAACCATTAGGATTCTATGAAGCGATCAAGTGGGCTCTACAATTCAACAAGCCAATCATCATTACCGAAAATGGTGTCGAGGACCCTGAAGATTCCATGCGCCGGCGCTACCTGATCCAGCACGTGCACCAGCTTTGGCGGGCAGTCAATTTCAATTGGCCCATCGAGGGATATTACCATTGGAGCTTGGTGGACAATTTCGAATGGGAGCGCGGTTGGACTCAGCGTTTCGGACTTTGGGAGCTTGATCCCGAAACCCAGACTCGTACCAAACGACCTAGCGCGGATCTATATGCCGCCATCGCCAAACAGAATTCTCTCTCATCAGAAATGGTCGCCGAATTTGCGCCAGAGTTGATAGAAAGTATGTTCCCAGGTTAATTTTTAATGGTATAATCCCGGCCGCTATAGGGGAAAAAGCACAACCAAATATGGAGAGGTCGCATAGTCCGGCCTAGTGCGCGCGCCTGGAGAGCGCGTATACCGCAAGGTATCGAGGGTTCGAATCCCTCCCTCTCCGCCAGAATCAAAAAAGTAGAGACGCTACATCTGCATCTCTACTTTTTTCTTAATTCTGAGATAGATCATTTTTTACGCATTTCTTCCCATAGAGCACCTAATTCCAATAATTTTTCTTCTCCTAAGATTTCCTCCGCCAATGGGAATGTTTCTTTTTCTTCTCTATTAAAATGCGCCCGAGCAACTTTGATGGCCTGCAAAAGTGTCCTTCTTGCATGACCCATTCGCTTGATATCATCCAAATAACCTAAAACATCTTGCATCAGTATTTCGATACGTGCATGCTCATCACGAACTTTTTTCGTTGATTCATCCGAGCCCATTTTCTCTTCAATGGCAGCGAAAAGAAGATCATCTTCAAATTTGGCATGTTCGGCGAGTATTGCAGCCAGTTCGGCACCTGGAATTCTTACTTCAGCAAGAGTCTTCACCTCACTGGGAATGGTTTTTTCAAGTTGATCAAATTTTGCATATAACGCCTGATGGTCGGCTAGAAATGCATCGGTAATTTTCATCGGTTCCTCCACGTAATAATTACGAAGTATTTTATCACCGCTAGATATTAGCGGTACATTTCTACTTTTCCTTGGATAGCATTATCAATTTGTCGTACATTGGCTTGGCGATGAATTCTCAGCGCAGGATGAGTCTTTGGGAGCGCACTGGTGATAGAACATTTCTTCAATTTCCCGTAGGCACCCTGCAATATGTCGATCACTCCTTGAGGGGAAGCATAACCTTCTTCAAAACTGAAACTAGCCTCAGCAATCTCGAAATTGCAGCCCAGGGCGAAGGCATGATTGATGAATTGGCCGCCTTTGATGGTCGCTTTGCCGCTATAAAAACTCAACCAGGCATCGCCAGTGTAAGGATTTTTTGCGTAGCAATTTAAGAACTCGATCTGACCATCAAAATGGGAGCTCCCCGAAAAGCCGCAGTTTTCAAAAGAGATCTTTCCTTTGAAGGCGTTGCCCAAGGCATCCCGGGCCCCGAAGCGAACTTGGTGAAAATTTGCTTCGATCTGAGCAATCATATCCACAAATGGCAAATAGCTCTCGGCAATAATCACACTTCCCGCTTCCGCTTGCAGCCCTACCACATTCTGACCATGGGGATCTTCGTGGTTGAGTCTCTCAGCTGCAATTTTGCCGCCATCCAGTTTGAGCATGGTGATCTCACCTCCGAAGAGTAATTCCCTGATCTGTACATCAGATCGCTCTTTACACTCAACTCCCAATGCCCCAACCACTCCGGATGAAAATTTACATTTTTCAATATTCGCTGCTGCACTACCACTCATTTTCAAAAATGCTTCAGGGGTGCACACTTGCTTGCTAAAACCATCAGAAGACTTGCTTTCCAGGTTAGAGAGCATCAGGGATGCATTGTCTTCAACGTAGATTAAGGTACCCCAGCCGGTAAGTTTGCTATCTTTGATTTCCCCCTCGGCATTATCCTGAAGCCAAATGATTGGCACTTCTCCAAGGCCAAAATATGGGAGCGAACCTAGAACTTCATCGGTAATCAAATCACTCGGATAATTGATCCTGGCTTGATGTATTGAAAATTTACTATGCCCCGAGGCATGCACGCTGCCACCTAAATTGCTAAAAAAGAAGTTTGGGCCTTCAGTTCCAACCTCGAGGTGGGTTTGATCGAATACTCGTAGCGCGGTACCGCCTCCAAAGAAGACATTCCCGTCCCTCAGATCAAGGCGCGATTCATACTGAATATCAATGGCTGCAGTCGTGCAATCCAAAAATTCGCATCCAGTAAAACTAACCTGTCCTCCTACAATTTGCACGGCCGCCTTGGGGCTGCTGTTGCTGATCGTCAGATGGCAAATATCTAAATGTGAACAATCAACATATATGCAATGATCCTTAGTGGACATCAATATCGCCGGGTCACCTGAAGGTGGACCAAAGATCTCTAGATCTACGCTGGAGTCAGTGACCATGATCACTTCGTTGTAACGCCCTGGTCGCAAATGGATTGGCAATCCATAGGGGTTATTGGCAATAGCATCGGCTAGACGAGTGAAGTGACCTTTTCCTCTTTTATCTACTACGATGCGATCATTCGGCAAGGAAATATCAATAGATGCTACATCGAGTGGGACCGTGATCTCTGGATTAGATTGATTTAGTAATTGAGTAATTCTATCTCTTGCTTGGTTTGCCTTGTCAGCAAGGATCAGATCATCTCCCGCCATCTGAATAAACATTTCATAATGGTTAATTATTATCATCAGATTCTTTCCCATCTTCGTCAATAATTCTGCAATTTCAAAATGGGGTTGTGGAACATCAGGAAGCAAAGCGATCAACATCCGAAAACATTTTTCAGCGCCTTCATAGTCCCCATCTCGGATAGATTGCTGGGCCTGCTGGTAGAGTTCAGCGGGGTTACTGGTCATGCCTGATTCCTTTAGAGCTTATCTCGTTTCATCAGAGACTATTGTACGCCGCCTTTTCGTTGTATGCAAATACATCAAATTACTCTATGCTCCTTTCAGAGGCATTTATTCATTGCGTTTCCCAATAGGCGCAATCATGCCAAAATATATCAAGACTGCAACCACATTAAACAACCCACCCCACAGCCGCGCCCATAAATAACCAGCGTTCTCCCCAACCAACCGCAGCAGCAGAGAAAAATGCAATAAAATTAGGGGTAAATAAAACAATTTCCGGTAATTGATATCGGTTCCGATAATTGCGGGAAATATAATTGGCGCGTGGCCAAAAATCATCGTGAATACAAACCCCAAGAAGATGGCATGCAGCTGAAGGTCATACGCTGCGCCAGACTTAAGTCCTCCAAAGATCATCCCGGCAATGCCAGCAACTGCCAACCATACATATCCACCAAGCAGGCAAACGGCGATGAAACGCGTCAAGCCAGTCTGACGCACCGTTCGTCGAGCGATGTCATAGTGGAGCAGCCAGAATGCCAAACCTAGCATTCCTGCAGCGGCAAGGCGTACACCCAGATCAAAAGCCCAAAGCATAACAAAAAGTCCAGACACATACCAAGTCAATATTAGCCCAAAACCAATCAGACTGTTTCGGGAAGGCATCCTGATTCTGCTTAGCTCAAGGCGCTCCCCAGCAATCGTCAGGATCAAGAAACCAGCCCACCAAAGCACAAAATAATGAATCTCCCAACCTAATAACCAGAGACTATTTCCAAGAAATAACGCCAACGCGCCCATGGCCATAACGATAGTATATGGAGCCATATGCTGACGCAGAACGACAACGAAAATCAATACTAGCCACAAGCTACCCAATGTCATTAATAGCGGGCCAATAATCTCTGAGATGCCAAAAGCCAGCAACACACTTCCCACACCAATCATCAGTGGCCCAATGTAAGCCCAGCGTTTTCCCAGGGCAACTGCCCGTTCTAGGCTAATCAACGTTCCAAGAAAACCTGAGATCATCAGGGGGCCATGAATCTTCTGCAATTCTGGCTGTAATGCGGGCCAATCCCAACCCAGACGGAGTAAACCTGCCCAGGCGGCCGCGAATAATGTCAATACTGCCAACAGCAACAGTGGCAGGTGATAAATCCGATTATCTGATTCCATGGGGTTAGAGTAATATCAAAAGCATTACCAGACGGCTTTCTGCAACAACACTATGTGGCAGATGCGGCGCCATGTGAACCCAGGTGCCTGGGCCGGCGCTCTTTTCGTCGTCTCCCAGAGTCAGGCGCGCTTGACCCTCGATGAAATGTAAAATAGCTGGCTTAGCAGCGGTATGTTCTGATAATTCTTGACCGGCTGCAAATCCAAAAAGGATTCCCTTGAGCTGATCATCTTCGTAAAAAGTACGGCTGACTATGCTATCGTCGGGGATCTCAGGCAGCAGGTCAATTATGTTTTCAAAATATGAATATTGATTTGTCATTAGATTATTTCCTATCATCACCAACCCAAAGTTTGTTTGGCCTTTTGAGACATCATTGTCGGGGTCCAGATGGGGTCCCAAACTAATTCAACGTTTACATATCGAGCAGCATGAAATTTCGCCCGAATCGTGTTTTCAGCATTTCGCGTAATTACGGCATGCAAAGGGCAAGTGGGTGAAGTCATCGTCATTTTGATATCAACGGTATCGGAATTCACTGCCACATCATATACCAGTCCTAAATCGACGATATTAACGCCAACTTCAGGATCAGTTACAAATCGCAAAGCATCGCGCACGCGCTCTTCATCCATCAAATTTCTCCTGTCCGGTAGTATTCACTTCAATAATATGATTCAGCTCGTCCATAATCTGCTCGATAGGGAGGTTATAGATTTGCATGGCATCCGCCAATGTATCAAATTCAGACATATAACATCCCACACAAATCATCCGATACCCGAGAAAAATTGGGATCGTTTCTGGCCAGGTATTGATGATATCAGCCATATGTAAGTTTGGTGTGATAGTTCTTTTCTTCATTGATGTCTCATTATCAAAGAGTTACTAACTCATGTTGCGCACACGTAGCGAGGTTTCCCTGGGAATAGGGGGTCGGGGGCGAAGCCCCCACCCCCTATTCCTAGGGAGGTTCTCTTTAGGTTGCGTAACATGAGTTACTAATACTATATCGAATCCCATAGAAATTATCTTTGAGCAAGCGCAATAAACAACTGACAAAATCCCATAATAGATTTGTAATAAATAATAGCTACTATTGGATTGGTATAAATTACAGAGCTTAATTTTAGAGGTAGTTCATGATGCGAAAAATATTCTTTCTAAGCACGATCATATTTCTCACGGCATGCTCGCCAACAGTCGAAACAACAATCGCTATCACTCCCACACTTCCCGAAAAAGTGGAGCCAACTCAAGTCCCAAGCATTTCCCAGAGCAATGTGGATGAACAGGATGCTCAATTCGAGTCTGAAGATGCAGCGACCGAATTGATGTATCTATTATTGCTCAGCAGTGGGATAGAATTAGATGAAACAGTCAATACAATTATCGACTCTGGTGATCAACGTTTTAGCGCAGTTTTTCTCGAATTGCTTCGTGCAAGCCAGATTGGGGTTTACCGGAATATTGGTTATTCTGAGATCATTTCTGTTTTAGAAAACATTAGCGGCCAATCCTTTGGTGGGGACTGGACCTCTTGGGTTGAGTGGTATGGCGGGACCGAACTAACTCCGCCCCCAGGTTTTATTGGTTGGAAGGGGCAGCTTTTGAGCGCAATCGACCCCGGATTTGGCGTTTTCCTGCAAAATGACTATCCATCCACAATCCGAACCGAGGAAATCATGTGGGGTGGTGTGATGGTTGATGGCATCCCGGCGCTCGATCATGCTGAAATGATTCAAGCTGCTGATGCTGAATATCTGGAACCTGGCGAACCTGTGTTTGGGATTTCGATCAATAGTGACCATCGCGCCTATCCTTTGCGTATCTTAGATTGGCACGAGATGGCCAATGATACAGTTGGAGGGGTGCCGGTATCAATAGCTTACTGCACATTATGCGGAGCCGGAATTGCTTTCGATGGGCGTGCGTCCAATGGGGAAACCTATAACTTCGGATCTTCTGGGTTCCTATATCGATCAAATAAACTGATGTATGACCGTAATACAAACTCCCTCTGGAACCAATTGACGGGGGAGCCAGTACTAGGTCCATTGGTAGACTCCAATATCAAATTGAACCTGCTCCCTATCGTCGTGACAACTTGGGAATCCTGGTTAGAACAACATCCAGAAACCCTCGTTTTGGATATCGATACCGGATACCAACGTCCATATTTCCCTGGCGCGGCATATGGTGATTATTTCGCAAGCCAAGATACAATGTTTCCGGTCTGGCAGCGCAGTGATCTATTAGAAACCAAAGACCGCATATATGCATTGCAAATTGAAGGGATTCCAAAAGCGTATCCCATTGAACTGCTGTCTGAAGAACAGGTTGTCAACGATACCATTGGGAACACAGCGCTTGTTTTGATTGCCAATCGTGGGAAGATTTTTGTAGATGGAGAGAATCAACGCGTAGGACCTGTCATTTACAAAGCTGGGGGTGAAGTACGCGCCTATAACCGCCAAGAAGAAACATACTCTCCAGGCCCCGATGCAGATACAGTGTTAGATTCAACAGGACGCACCTGGCAGATCACTGAAGAAGCCCTGATTGGACCGGATGGAAAAATGGCGCCACGCGTGAATGGTCACCTCGCATACTGGTTTGGTTGGTACACTTTCTTTCCCAATACACTCATCTACGAAGCAACCGAATAAATAAGATGCGTATTTTCAATGGAGTTAGCAAATGAAAAATTACCATCGAATTCTCATCAGCGTCCTCATAAGCAATATCCTTGGGGCGCTGATAGTTTTTTTCTATTTCGCATATATTGACGTTCAAACATATATCCAGAATCAGCTCTTCTGGCGCGGTACCCAGGCAGATTGGACAACATTCACTGTTGTATTAGTCCTAGGCAGTGCAGCCACCTGGCTGCTCGGTATGCTGCGCGCCCGCCCACTGATTATGTGGGAAGTGCGCTTACAGGAAAGCCAAAATCCGAGAAAATTGCCAGAGAAAATTCGTCGTTGGGCAGTTAGTTTTCCACTTTATTTGGCAGCCGTCAGCTTTGGGATCTTGACCATCATTGGAATTTTCTTCGGACAGGGCGGCTTGATGTTTGCTAGTTCTGATATGCAAACGTTTATGCGCACC
Organism: Anaerolineales bacterium; assembly: GCA_016785015.1. GTDB lineage: Bacteria > Chloroflexota > Anaerolineae > Anaerolineales > UBA11858 > NIOZ-UU35. Next base: position 10,031 of record JADHTJ010000066.1, on the reverse strand, counting down.
TTTTTGGGCGTAGGAGGTGTAGGAGGTGTGACCGCTTTCATGTTGGCATTCGTGCTGACAGATTCGCAGTGGCGCGCTCATCTCCCCAACTTTCTCTTTGAAAGAGAAGCAAAATCGTTTCAGGTACCGCGAATCACAGTAGGCATGCGCCTGATCCTGACGCTCAGCTTAACTGGTTTCGTACCACTCGTTATTATTGGTATCGCTGGAAACAATGGTATCTTCAGGATTATGGACCCGGCTATTGATCCATTCGATATCATCAGCAGATTACAAACATTGATCATATTCATCGTAGTCAGCAGTTTGATCCTAAACTTCATCATTGGCACCTTTACCACACATAGTTTAGTGGGACCTTTAAAAAGATTGACGCGCGCTATGAATCAAGTTGGTGGTGGTGATCTGACATCATCATTGGCCATTGAAACCAGCGATGAGATCGGCGACCTGACATTCCAATTCAACAAGATGGTCGCTGAGTTGCGGGATGCTCAAAGGATGCGCGACCTTTTTGGCCGTTATGTCAGCAAGGAAGTCGCTGCGAAGGTACTCGATAACGGTGCTGATTTGGGGGGTGAAAATATATCTGCCACTACCTTATTTGCAGATATCCGTGATTTCACAGGGCTTTCAGAGCGGTTACCGGCTCAAGAGGTGGTCAACATCTTGAACCGCTACTACACTCACATGGTTGATGTGATCGTTACAGAGGGCGGGTTAGTCAACAAGTTTGGCGGGGATTCAATTCTGGCAGTCTTCGGTGCACCCATTCGTCAGCCAGATCACGCACTACGCGCTGTAAGAGCCGCCTGGCAGATGACTCGCGCTTTGGGCGAGTTCAACGCCGAGCAAATAGCCTTGGGGATGCCGGCTCTTACAATCGGGATAGGCATTGCCTCAGGCGAAGTCGTTGCTGGCAATGTCGGGAGTGAAGCACGCATTGAATATACAGTAATCGGCGATCCAGTAAACTTAGCCTCTCGCCTGCAATCGTTGACCAAAGAACTCGGCGCAACGGTTTTATTAAGTGAGAATACACAAAAAGAGTTGGGGGAAGCGCAGGTAGATTGCCATCCATACGGTGAGGTTCCCGTGCGCGGGAAGCAAGAACCAATTTCGGTTTTTGCATTACAAGGGCTGGCAGGATCGCCAATTAGTTGAGAAAAATTCTCTGGATAGAAAAACCGGATGCCAAGAAAATGGCATCCGGTTTTATTTTACTGCTGAATGTTTCTAGTACACATCGTGCACAGTATTGTACACATTGAACTTACCTGTGGGCGTCACTAGATCTGGGATGCGGGCGATCTCTTCCAGAGATGCATCGTCGTAGATCACAATCTCGCCTGTTTTGCCAGGTTGATCGGCAAAACCCCAAACACTAACCCACACTTCAGTTCCTTCTTTATTGTAAGCGAAGTGCACGGCACGGCCATAGTCGGCGATTTCCCAACATTTGTGAGTTTTTGTGGGGTCTTCTTTGGCGACAACACATATCGTGCGCTGGATAACCTCATCAGAGTTCAACACGTGGTCTACCCAAATCCACTTGCTTTTAGGGTGAGTCTTAAGGAATAAGCTGCCAGCACCTTCCAGGGGAATATTTCGGACAACTTTCCAGGCGCTTTCAGGATGATTTTCCGGGTCAGTGCCAATAGCAATCAAGGCGCTCTCCCCCAGGTGAGCCGTACCCCAAACAGGGCCAAATTCAGGATCGATCCAGTTCGCACCGCGACCAGGATGTGGGATCGCTGGCGTTTCGACCAGAGCTTCCAGATCGCCTTCTAAAGCATCGATCACGGCAACTTTGTTAGCCTGGTTGGCCGCCACGAAGAAATAGCGCTTTGTAGAATCCCAACCACCATCGTGCAGGAAACGTTCAGCTTCGATCATCTTGATGGAGGGGTTGATGGGGTCAGAATAATCGACCAGCCAAATCAAACCTGTCTCTTTGACATTGATGATCCACTCCGGTTTGAAGTGAGAGGCAACAATGGAGGCAACGCGCGGCTCGGGGTGGTATTCCTCAGTGTCATAGGTGTAACTGCGGGTGCTGACCACCTTGAATGGTTCCAGAGTTGTACCGTCCATAATCACGAAGTGAGGCGGCCAATAGCACCCCACAACTGCATATTTGTCAGTGAAATCACCCTCTTCGCCATTGTATTTGCTGGTTTCGACGGAACGGGCATCATAGCAGGTTTGCACTTCAGCGACTTTATCAGGCACTTCCATCCAAAGATCAATCAAGGCTAACTTGCCATCTCGGCCGATGGTGAAAACATAACGTCCCGTTGCGGACATTCGGGAAATATGCACGGCATAACCTGTTTCGACATTGTTGATGACCTCGTACGTATCGCCGTCAATAATCGCCACCTGACCAGCATCACGCAGGGTGACAGCGAAGAAATTTTCCCAGTTTCGGTCGTGCTGTGGAGACGTGGGACGATCTTCCGGTGCGATAAACACCTCCCAGGTATCCAGCATCTGTGCGAGAGACATTTCAGGTGGCTGCGGCGGTTCATTCTGGATGAACTTGGCCATCAATTGCGTTTCATCTTCGGACAAGATGCCCAGTTTTCCGAAATCGGGCATACCGCGCGGCGTACCGTTGAAGATTATTGAAGCAAGGGCAACAGTTCCATTGGGCAGAGTCAAATCAGGAGTTAACCCAGGACCAGTAGCCCCTTTACGAAGCACACCATGACATCCGGCACAGCGCTCAAAGAAGATTTGGGTTGCTTCTTCAAATTCAGGATCAGTGAGGGCTGGGGTTCCTGATGCAACCGCAACAGATTCTGCTCCTTCAAGGGCGCCCTCGGGAAGACTCGCTAAGTATTCAGTGACAATTTCCAACTGCTCACTGGTCAAAACATCGACCAGTGTTATTGGCATTTGTCCAGGTTGACAAGGGCCCGTGGGGCAGTCAGCGGGAACAAATGCATCTGGCTGTTCAATAGCCTCTAGTAAATATTCTGCAACATTTTCTGCAGTACCCGTATATTCACTACTCTGCAAATTCGCTTCGGCGACTTTGCTAATTTGAGAAAGGTCAGGGCCGATATTCCCAGTCGCGCCTGGGATGCCAGGAATCACATGACAGGCAATACAGCCACCACCTTGGAAAGCCGCAACTACTTCCTCAGCGCTAGCTTCACCAGAATCACCTGAACCACAGGCGCTCATAAAGAGTGTTAGCGCCAGTAATACCACAATCAAAGACATCTTATTCTTCATAGGATTCTCCTCCGGAATCTAAATAAACTTATGAGTATCCTACATCAGCGGAAACACAACGTCTTTGCGCTGGCGCAAATTGTGGACAAATTTAGGCAATAAAGTTTGCTTATACCCCCATTATCAATTGATCATACCCACAAATTCGAATCTGTTGGCAAATTCGCATCATCTACATTTAAAGGGAGATCTTCTGCGATCATCACTAAACCATGCGGGATAAGAATTGTAACTTGCTGGCGTTTACTGGCAACCAGGCCGCGTTTTTCCCATTCTTTGAACACACGGCTGACAGTAAAAAGAGTCGTACCCGTCATTTCTGCCAAATCTTGCCGAGAGAGTGGAAGATCAATTAAGACCCCTTGTTCAGTTTTGCGCCCAGATTGACGCGCCAATCGTAAGACCGCCCGGGCTACTCGCTGCTCGACTCGCTGTGTAGATAACTCTCGCACTCTATTCTGAAATTCGCGAATTTGTCCGGCCATGATTCGCAGGGCATTTAGTGCCAGCCGAGGCGATTGCTCCATCAAGCCGTTCATCGTAGGTCGATCCCATGCCAATGCCCGACATTTCCCTACGGCCTCAGCGGAAACGGGATAGGTGACTTTCTTGAGAATGGCGATAATCCCAAACACGCGCCCTGGAACGAGATACCCCAGAATTACTTGTTGCCCATCAGGTGTGATCTGAGTAAGTTTCACTTTACCTTCAATCAACACATAAGCAGTATTTGCAGGATCTTCTTCCATGAAGTAATACGCGCCATCTCCCAACTCACGAAGAGTAGCAGCAGTAATCACGGGATCAAACTCAGCATCAATGAGATCACGAAAAATCACTGCGTCTCGGGCAGTATCTAATTCAGATGGAGAAAATTTCATGGCTCCAATTCTAATCTATAAACGCTGCATTTATGTTAGAGTTATTCTGGGTCTCTCACGGCAAATCCAATAAAACCGTTATCCTAGACGCGGGAGGTGTCAGATGAAGAGTTTTCACACACTTTGGATCATGATGATATTGCCCCTGTTCCTTGTTACCTGCGCTAGTGCTGAGGAAGTATGGGCTCAAAATGTCATCTCGGATGGGAATTTAGTGGGGATTGTATTCCAAAATGGCGTTGAATGTTTGGGGGAAGATGCCCAACCAAAGGAGGGGGATGAACTATTTGTCTCCCTCGAGGGTGATGACAGCAACCCCGGCACAGAATCTGCTCCCTTAGGGACTCTGGCATACGCCCTTTGTAACCTTGTTCCCGGTCAGACTTTGAATATCGCGCCTGGCGAGTATAGAGAATCAATCATTTTGGGCGCCTTTGGAGACAGCAAATCCCCCATCGTTATTCGCGCCAACCCTGAGGTTGACCAACGTCCCTTATTGGAGGGAGAGTCAACTCGGAGCATAGGCATCGCCCTGGTCGAAAGTACAAATATCATCGTCGAAAGGCTTGAATTCCGCAATTATCTTGATGAAGGCTTGCTAATCCTGGAAGGATCAAATTTAATCCTGCGGAATAATAAATTCACTGCCAACGGGCGTGCATCTGTCGACCCAGACCTCGATGAGGAGGGTTTCGGCGTAAATGTATTGGGAGCCAGCGATGTTCTCATTGAAGGCAACGAAGCTGCTGATAATGGTCCTAACCAAGAACGCTGGGAAAATTTCTCTCTTGGCACTGGCATCAATACCTATGGCAACCGCGATGTGATCATTCGAGACAATTATGTTTATAGCACCGTCGGTGGGGGTATCCTGGTGGAAGACAGTGAAAATGTATTGGTCGAGAGCAACCGCATCGAGGACAACCAACTCGACGCAAATGGCGATTGGTGGGACGGGGGCATCTGGGTTGACGGAGGGAAGAATATCACTTTGCGGAGCAACGAAATCTCAAACCACAATGGGCCAGGCATCATACTCAGCGATGAGGATGTACAGTACCCTGATGCTTCTTTTGGTTATGTACTTGAAGAAAACCGCATCAGTGGCAATATTGTCGGGATATGGATGTGGAATTGGGGCATGTGCCCGGTCGAAGAGAGCATCATTACATTGAATAATAATCAATTAGTTGGCAACGAGGAAGGCGAAACTTGGTGTACAGATTGGGAGTGCGGTGTTGGGGAACCGTGTGAGTAAAACAAGGTGAGACCTTGGTAATTGAATACCATTCCTTAGAGGCCAACGACCAACACAATACCAGATACGAGAACAGATACCTGCGGCATCGGCACCTTCTTCGATTCGGCGTAGTCAGTCATGGCCTTCATATTCGTGAAGTGCTGCATACCCATCATAGCCAGGGGCAATGCAAAAATTATTCGTCCTGCGAGTTCCATTTTATATCTCCTTATGGTGAGTAAAAAATAGCTTCTACAATAGAGCTAGCGCAAGGTAGATGTTTCTTACACGCATTGTCACATTTTATAGCGAACATGTACTGAGCTATCGAGAAACAAAACATATCAAATGTAGCGATTCTTTCATTTCATTATGGTAGTATTTACCTACTTATTGATCACATTTTGAGTCAGTATTATTATGAAAAACACGCTTATCCCCAAATTTTCAAGAGTGAATTATCAACTCGCTTTGCGTGATTTTCAACGAGCTAGAAAACAGGCTGTTATGCAGCAAATCCTGTCGCGTCTGCGCGGGGATGCAGATAAATTACTGGGTTTCGATGATATCCGCCAACAACTGCACGGTACGGGCGAATCCATAAAGCGCGGTTTACAAGAGATTCCACTAGAAAAAATTGTGGGGAGTGTTTCTCGTTATGGTGATTTCACACGCAGCTTCCTCCCAAAACGAGATGATGATGAGGAACGCTGGGCGGGGGTGCGAGCAGCAGTCGATGATATGGTTGGTATGCCACCAATTGATGTTTATCAGGTTGGGGACGCGTATTTTGTGCAGGACGGCAACCATCGTGTCTCTATCGCCCGCCAACTGCGTTCTAAAACGATTTCAGCCTATGTGACTGAAGTCCCAACTAGAGTTCCCCTAACTGCCAATGATGATCCCAACGATATCATCTGCAAATCTCGTTATGCCGCCTTTCTAGAAAAAACGAACCTCGATAAGCTGCGCCCCGAGGTTGACCTCTTGATGACCTTCAGCGGCCATTATCATTTTATCCTAAACCAGATCGAAGCCGAATTTAGCATCCTTAATCAGAACAAGGGGAAAAAAGATGATAAAGAGCTATGGGAGAAAGCGGTTGAGAATTGGTACGACTTGATCTACCTCCCAGTCGTGCGCATTATCCGTGAATTGGGCATCTTACACCACTTTCCTGAAAGAACAGAAGTTGATATGTATGTGCTGCTATCACAGCGACAGGCAGAGTTAGAAAAAGATCTTGGCTGGCATGTAAATTTGGAAACCGGGGTCACCGAACTAATCACAGCCGAGAAACGATCGCGCGGCCTTTTGAGTAATTTTCTCAGAAGAGTATCTCCATTCTTAGATAGAGGTCCATCGCCAGGGATTTGGCGACGACAGCAATTAATACGCCATCGCTATCACCATCTCTTTGAACATATCCTTGTTCCTCTGGATGGCAGTGAAGAAGGCTGGCAAATGTTCGAGTTCATCCTTGGGGCGGCTCAATTTGATGGTGATCATATTCTCGGGCTGCATGTTGTCTCAGACAAAAATTTGATTGGAAGTGATTATATAAATCAAATGCGTGAAAGGTTTAACCAAAGCTGCCAGGATGTAGGCATAAGAGGCGAATTTGCCGTTGAAGTCGGCAGCAGTCCCGTAAAATCTATCCTAAAGCATGCTGCCTGGGTCGACTTTGTGATTGTCAACAGCACCCGCCCACCCATAGATCAACCTTTGGCGCGCGTCAGCCCAGACCTAAAATTGATCATCCAACAATGCCCACGTCCCATACAGGTCAGACCCAACGGCACCGAATCCGATTACAGCCATGCCCTTTTAGCTTATGATGGCAGCCCCAAAGCAGATGAAGCATTGTTCATTGCAACATATTTATCGGCACGTTGGAAGAAAGACCTTACCGTAGTTACAGTGCAAACAGAAAATACGGATGTATCTGTGCTGGAGAAGGCTCAAACCTATCTCACTCAACACGGATTGAGAGATGTCAATTATGTGTTAGGAAAAGGCGCTATTGCTGAAACAGTTCTTGAAACTGCTAACACTCACGGCAGCAACTTGCTGTTCATGGGAGGATTTAGTTTTCGCCCAGTCAGGCATTTGACCCTGGGGAGCACGGCTGAACACATTCTGCGCGAGTTCCGCCATCCGATGTGGGTGTGCCAATAATCAGTGTTCAGTGAACAGTGGTCAGTAAACAGATTAAAAAAAGAAACTCGGTTTTTCCGAAAAACCGAGTTTCAAAGATTTATTCAACAGTAACGGACTTGGCCAAATTCCTGGGCTGATCGACATCCAGGCCGCGCAGGGCGGCAATGTGATAAGCCAGGATTTGTAGAGGAATTACAGTTGTCACAGGGCTGAGCATCCGCTTTTTGGCAACTCTGTTGGGGTCGGTGAGCATATTTATTTCTTCTCAATATAGTTCACACCTTCGACATTTGCAAAGTCAGCATCTTGGGTCCACAGAATAGCATCAAAGGCATTGGCTGTTGCTAGGATGATGCTGTCTGCCATAGCAATTTTTATGTCTACTGAAAGCTTGGCGGCTTGAAGAGCTATCGGAGAGCTAAGTTCAGCAATTTGTCCTTGGTGCATATCACCAATGTGAACCAGGGCCTCCGTCTCACCGCGTTGGGCTATCAAGCGTTTAAATACTTCGTAGAGACTGATCACAGGGACAATAAGCTGATCTGTATCTTCGATTACTGGGGCGAAAAAAGATGCGTTTTCTCCTTCCGCAAAGTATTCCAACCAGCCGGATGAATCGACGATGTTCATACCTGGCGGTCTTCCTTTTCACGCTGGGGATCGGTATCAATGCCTGGTAAGGATCCGCGCGCCTCTTTTATCGGGCGCACAGGTATCAGAACAATATTCTTTCCGTATTCGATCACTTGCATTTTTTGCCCTGGTTGGATATTGAGAGAGTTGCGCACCTTTTTGGGGATCACAACCTGGTACTTTGGGGAAACGGTTACCGCATCCATACGATTCTCCTATCGATCTATTTATCGTAATACCAATAGAAATTATACCCCAAGTTGTAACTAGATTGCGGACGAACGCACTCAGCTCTTCAACAACGGTTCAGGCCTGGATTATCCCTTCAGTGACACTGCGCCAACCTCTATCACCACGATTGACTACACCTACGACCCCCTTGGGCGACTAACCGCTGCAGATTATGACCCTTCGTCAGGCTCAGGGCAGGCTGGCACATTCTTCCATTACACTTATGATGCGGTTGGGAATCGCCTCGTAGAAGACAAATCGGTTTCCGGTCTTCCGTCCTCCGTCCAATACACCTACGATATCGCCAACCGCCTGACCAGTGTAGACGGTGTGACCTATTCTTGGGATGCCAACGGCAACCTACTCAGTGATGGCGTCAGCACCTATGCCTACAACACTGCCAACCGGCTGATCTCTGTCACCGGTCCCCAGTCCGTATCCACTTACGCCTACAACGGCCTCGGTGACCGCCTTCAGCAGACTGTCGATTCTGTCCCCACCAACTACACCCTCGATCTGAATAGGGGTCTGACACAAGTGCTGGCTGATGGTACCAACGCATACCTCTACGGACTCGGTCGCATTGGTGAACAGCAACCCGGTGGTTGGACGTACCATCATGGCGACGCCCTGGGATCCGTGCGCCAGTTGACCGATGCTACAGGTTCAGTAACCCTGGCGCAGAGCTACACACCGTATGGGGATATACTCTCAAGTGCAGGGAGTGGTGTCAGTGTGTATCAATACACAGGGGAGATTCGAGATGTCACGGGATTGACGTATCTTAGGGCAAGGTATCTGGATAGTGGTGTGGGTCGCTTCATCAGCCGCGATACGTGGAAGGGAGAATACAATAGGCCGTTATCATTCAATAGGTGGGGATATGTGGAAGGCAACCCAATTAACTTGACAGATCCGAGCGGACATGACCCGCACTGGTGTGGGGATAATGCTCAATGTTGGAATGATTATTTAGCAACTATGAATAAGTGCCAGTATAATGCTGCCTTGGAATGCTTTAAGGGGAATCGGAGGAAGCTAATAAGAACATTGATGGAAATTAGCAAACTACAAAACCCTCAATCAGAACTATGGAATATGGAGGTTGAGCGGAGGAAGGAAATTGGTAACCAACTTTTTCCTGATGAAAATGTCACTTGTACTTGGGGGGCGGATTGTTGGCGGCAAATGATGCGTCGTGCGTACTACCAACAAAGCCGTGTTGTCCTTCAAGGTAAAGCTGTTGAAATATTTAAGAGTGATCCAGAGTTTATAAACAAACACTTTGAAATCGTAACAGAAATGCAAAGAGATTCCAGGTATCGTGTGGAAGACTTTTCGGATGACTTCATACGTCAAGTCACTTTTGGTCAATATGGTGGACCTGGTTTAATAGGTAAGCTTATTGATGCGACTCATTCGGAAACCTGGATGGTTCGACTAGCTCAAGTCTACGCGAATGCACATGCTACAATATCAGGAGATATATTCATTAATTGGCATATAGTTTTCTATTCGCTGAAAAATCTAGCGAAATCGCGAATTTCTTGATAATCTCAAGGAGTGGATCCTGAGATAACAATAACAACAGAACGTATAGACGATTATCCACTGCTGTTGGAAACGATGATCGGGTTGAGTTT
>JADHTJ010000065.1 GCA_016785015.1 Anaerolineales bacterium | reverse complement strand
TCTCGGTTACGAACTGCGGCGGCGGCGATAATCATGGCTGCTTCTTGTTTTTGGGAATTTGAAGCAATAGATTATCATACTTGACCTCATTGTGCCGCTACGTCAATGTATCATAGTGTCCCGCCTTACGTGGATAGCCTCTCTGCAATTTGCCCTTTTCTCCTGCTCCACCTTAGCTCAACTGCCCCTATTCCGGGAATTGCTGTTATTATTAGCGATTATGCCGACCGGCTTTGCAGTAGTTTCCTTTTCGATGCAACTAAGCGGCTTTGGCGTGTGTATTTTTCCGATTCAGAGCACTCACTCGCTGCCAATGCCGCGCCCTTTTATTAAATGGTGCGCGCCTTATATATGAAAGATGGATCATGATGCTTCATCAAATAGCTGAACGGTTGCATTCATACGATCTTTAAAACCAGATGTGCTTATCGTTTTTTGTAAAATTCTCCACGCTACCCTCGTTTCAGGGACTGACATCATTGTATAGCGGTAATCTCCAGGTTTATATGGAGTCACTATCTTTCTTTGAGCGATTTCATGAAGTTGAGCGCCTGCCTTGAAATTCACATATAAATATGCTACTTCTTTTTCTGATATTCCTTTTTGAGATAATTCAGCAAAATCTTCTTCGGTTACTCCATCAAAGCGCAAGGCTTTAGGTAGGTGATTGAGCATTTCTCGCGCGAGCAAAAGGGATTCATTATTGACTACTTTCGCTTGTAACTCACGCTGATCTCGCAAAGAACGATGGGTTAATATTACTGTCGCTATAAGTGACCCAATGGCAGCCAAGGCCATAACCATATTTGCTAGGATAATTTGGGTATCCTGTGACATGTTTTCCTCCTAGATTTGCTAATAGCAAAAATTTGACAATAGCATACATCTATCACTTGCATCCAATCTTTGCGGCCCAACGATTGCGTAACACGCCGGGCGGATTTGCCCCTGAAGCACCGTAAATTATAACCAAACTTAGCCAATCGCGCCGCGTACCCTCCGGGCGAAAAGCCCGGTCGTTGTTAACGCGGGGTTGTGTGGCGTTTTCATTGTACTTGGATTATGCCACTATCCAATGCTTACCACAACTCATTTTGAACTGAAAAGTAAAAACTACCCACTCTGTTTACGACTTGGCAAGGCATTTTCTTTAGCAAGATTATAATCACTATTTATCACATTGCTTGTTGTTATAAGTTATAAATAGGTTTTGAATAGGTTATAAATAAGTTATAATAGAAAGAACACTAGAGATAACACGGAGGGCCTTGCGATGGCAAAAGTAAAAAAGAACGTGATTATTGAGGGGTTAAGTGGACGGGTCGGGAATCTGTTATTCAAGCAATATGGGGATAAAACGGTTGTGACCAAATGGCCTGAACACGATCCCAACCGAAAACCTACCCCAGGAGAAGCTCATCAGCGCGGGCGAATCAAAGATGCCGCAGCAATGGCAAAATCTATATTGGCCACGGATGAAGGACTTGCTTATTACCAAGCTGCCCGACATCGCTTGGAGAAACACAGCGCCTACCACACCGCTGTGTTTGATTTCTTTGGAATGCCTGAGGTAGTGTCAGTCCATATGAGCCAGGATGGAAATTTGCTAATCGAAGTACAGGATAATGTAGGCGTTCGGCAAGTACAAGTAGAGATCGATGATATCCGTGGGTTTGCTGAACCGCTGGAAGAAGAGCCATGCGCTTATTGGCGCTATCATCTCAACAGCAACGGTCCCTGGTCGTTAAAAATCTACGCAGAAGATGGTATGAAAAACATCAAGGTTTGGGAAGGAACTATAATTTGATTTCAGTTTACCTTTCACAAAACCCTTTTGCTGATTCTGAAACCCCAGACTGATTTTGCTAGCCACATTTTGTTAACAAACTGTCACGCCAGCTATTAAGTTTGCATATTACCCTCGCAAATCTTTAACGAGGTGTGCAAACTTGCGTCTTTCGACACCATCTTCATTTCTCTATCACCACAGCAAGTTTGCTCACCGGTTTGGCAATAAAAATATTGTTATCACCAGTACAAGAGCGGTATGGGTTGCGCCAAATTACATACTCTTTGAGCTACCCTTTTATGCGCAACCCATTCCGCGGCTTTCGTGGATATTTTTGATTGACTACCCTCAAGCCAATTGAATACACCTTCAGGCAATGAACACGGATTCACCTTCTCATAACCTACTTGTTCCGTTACGTCCATTCAATTTCCGCAATGCTTTTACCATTAGCGCACTCATCACAAAAATTACAATAAAGAAAATAATAATGCTCAATAGCAAAATACTATTAGCCTTTAGAAGAGAAAACAACCGTTGTGATTGGAACTCATCTTCAGAAAGATATTCACTTGTATTAATCGTTTCTTCAAAAATACCATCACCATCAGAATCTATCTGAACGGCAATTCCCTTCTCCCCTTCCGCAAGAGATTTCCAATCTACAGTGTACTGATGAATTGCATTAGTTGTAATGGAAATATCAACTGCCCGAAATGTGGTCGTCTCATTATCCTGAGTGTAATTTATCGTTAAGCCATAATTCCCATCTTCCAAACCTATAACTTGATAGCGATAGGAATTGGTTGGAAAGAGAATAATTGCAATCTCCTCATCTTCATCATAGATGGAATTTGGAATTTCTTCCCTAACTTCGCCATTGACAATGCCCGTTGCCTGCCCTTGTGAATTATAAACACGGAGTATCCCAGGGCTTTCGAGTTTAGCACTCTCGATATAGGCTCTTTGGAACTTCTCTCCTAATGTGGATTGATCTTCAACGCCTTCTATATCGTACCAATTATATTTTAACTTTTGGAGGCGTTCACCCACCCTCCAAAGATATTCAGTGGGTATTTCGCCTCCTGTATTATATCTTTGCGCAATTGACAGCCAGCAAATTTCCTCAGGTGAGATATCCAAATGAGCTTGAACATTCCCGCAATAACCAGAAATCCTATACTTTTCTTCAAGGGCATATAAGCCATCCCGCACATTTCTATTTATCCCTTCTTGAGTATTGGAGTAATATGCTTGACATGCGTCTCTATTTTGTCGATCTTTGCATTGGATACATTCAGCAGCTATACATCCCCCACTACCGGCACCGACAAAACCATTAGTGGTAATTTGCATCACTCCACGTCCCCAATCTTCAGCAACGATTTCATTATTAAAATCATGATATCTGCCTGTCTCTTGTGCAACAATAGCCTGAATAACACTTTTAGGAAAATTGTCCGGAAGGGTAAACTGATGATAGTAGTTATCTATTGCCTCAAGAATCAGAGTGGCTCTATCTTCCGGTTCATCTTGTAAATGTGTTGTGGTAAAGTTCCACGAATAGGTTCCTGCTAATGAATTCCCAGACTCATCGAGAATGCCGGTAGTCAAAGTAACAGTATATTGATGGTCATACTTAAGATTTTTGTCAGGAATAAAAGTAGCAGTATAAGTATCAGGATCATAAGATATTGTACCGGAAACTCTACCATCATTCAGGGAAAAAGTGCTATTGTTGAGGGTTGAAACATTGATAGATTCACTGAAAGTAAATGAAACCGTGGTGTCAATACTAATCCCCGTGGCACTTTCTTCAGGAGAAAACCTAACTAATGTAGGATGTGTCGCGTCTTCTAAATTCAACCTAGTAACAAAAGCATCTAAGTCTCCTGCGTGAACATTAATAGGATTTCCCCAGTTGGCATCGCTGATTCCTGTCACGGAAACATTACCATTTTCATCTACAGCAATCGCTCTTCCTCTCGAACCCATAAAAGTGTTCCATTCCAAAATTCCATTGCTACTAAGCTTCGCCGTAAAACCATCACCAAGCCCCGGTATAGTAGCAATTGGACTACCCCATTTAGTGCTACTATAACCTGTGAGATAAATGTTTCCTCTACTGTCCAAAGCGATTGAGTTTCCTTCATCATCATCTGATGATCCCATAAATGTATTCCATTGTAGATCACCGTTGCTGTTTAGTTTTGCAACAAAAGCATCACTAGTTAGGTATCCATCGCTATTAGTACCAATATTGAATCCGTTAATAGGATTCCCCCAAGCGCTATGGCCCCAACCTGTCAAAAATACACTTCCGTCTTCGTACACAGCAATATCACTACAGTAGCCAGCATATGAAATTCTCTTCGATCCCTTATCGGAGTATTCATATGCTGCGCCCAAAAAGGTATTCCATTCCAAAGTTCCATCACTATTCAATTTGGCGATAAATGCGTCAAAATTCGTATTTAAAGTTTCTTGGTAAGGATAATCTTTTACCGGATTACCCCAGTTTGCATCGCTATAGCCACCTACATAGACATTGCCTTCGTTGTCTACATCAATTGCTGTGGTTACATCCTCATATGAAGAACCCATAAATGTATTCCATACTAAAGCCCCGCTACTGTTTAACTTAGCGGCAAATACATCTATATAACCTGCAAAGGAATTTAGCGGCTTGCCCCAAGTGACATCCATATCCATCACATAGGTATCTCCGTTGTCATCTGTCATGAATGTAATGGCTGTACTTGTGCCAGCGATGTAAATATTTCCACCCCCATCTACGGAAATATCATTACCTGTGTCATCATTTGATGATCCCATAAATGTATTCCATTGCAAAACGCCATTGTTGTTAAGCTTTGCAACAAAAGCATCGCTAGATGGATTTCCATCTATGTTCAATCCTGTATTAAATGGATTAACTGGATTTCCCCAGGTGGCATCGCTTGTGCCAGCTACGTAGACATTCCCGTCGCCATCCAACATTATAGCTTCGCCTATATTACTTCCTGACGTACCCAAATAAGTATTCCATTCCAACAATCCATTGGGGTTCAACTTTGCAACAAAAGCATTGCCAGTAAATGCACTTCCGGTCGAGTAATTCCCGTCAGCAGCTTTTTTTTTGAAAGGATTGATCGGGTTTCCCCAAGTGTTTTCACTCCATCCTGTCACATAAATATTCCCATTCCCATCTACAGTAATAGCATTACCTAAATCAGCACTTGGCGATCCCAGGAAAGTATTCCAGGAAATAATGGGATTGATGCTCAAGCTTCTGGGAGGGCTGTAGAATCTATCAAGCCCGGCAGAAGCGAATTGTGATAGTTCTTGTTGAATTGAGATACTCTCAAGGGAGGGCATTTGAGCAAAAGCCGTTGGAATATCGTCCGGAAATTTCATCCTTACGAAAAGCATCGCAAAGGAAAATATATATATTGCGAGACGAATCAAGACGCGATATAAAGATTTCTCATTCATTCCTTATCCTGACAGTGGGTGATATGCAGGGGTTAGTTCAAAGGTTCGAGTAATCTACTATCAGTAGTCAATTCACGCATCCAACCAATATACCCGGATTCTGTTTCCACTTCCCACCATGTACCATCATACACACATTCCGGCCCTCCGATAATCGTAACCTTTTCACCATTAGATAGTGCCGTCAAAATATTGGCATCCCAATCCGAGGGGACTTCAGGCGAGGAACGTAGATTCACTTTCTCATAATTAACTTGGGCCGTCATGCCAAGTTGTAATCGAACGCTGCCTAAATCTGGACATTGATAATCGGCTTCGATAATAATAGGTTCAGCAGTGGGTTCAACAACTACTTCTACCACAACGGTTTTTACAACTTCCACTTCCTTTTCTACAACAACCGTCTCAACAACGACTACTGTTTCTACAACGCCTTCTCCATTTTGCGAGTCATCAGTTGAGGCGGCAACACTTGCTAAAGTATCACTAGATTGAGTAGCTTCAAACAAATCTAAATACTCGTATGCACCTTTATCCCCCAGATACACGTCCAATAATTCCCACGCGCCAACGCCTGGATCCCAATAGAAATCAGATGAGCCTTCAAATTCAATTTCAACTTCAGGAAGTTCTGGCAAAATATTTTTTAGCTTGTACGTAAAGTTTACTGTGTAGTATTTTTCGCCGAATTGCTCATATTCATTCGTAAAGCCTATTTGTTGCAATTCGCGGTCGGCTAAATGGAGCGTGAAATACGACTCTGGCTCATTTTTCCCATCGATAATGTATGGCTCTATTGAACTGTCATAGAATAAAAAATGGGATTCTATCTCACCGCCAATATAGGCTTGAGCCAGAACCATTCTTTCTTCTGCATATCCATTGGATGTGAAGAATTCAAGCCAGCCTTTACTTTGAGCACTTGACCACCCTGGATGCGATGGGGCTGGTGCTTGCCCGAGAATTTCTGTGCGATATTCTTCGTAAACTTGCGGATCATCACCCCCGGCTAAATTCAATGTGATAGGTTCTGCAAAAGCACTTTCTTCAAATAATGCAATTTCAATATCTGTTGGTAGATTTGTTTCTTGCTCATGTTCGACAATTGTTCTCTTACCATCTTGATGTTTACCGGATGTGGAAAAGAAAATCACAGTCAACAATAAACTGGCCAGAATTAGTAGCGCAATTATCGGTATTGTAATTCTAGCGCGTGGTTGAGTTAATGTTGCATCTCGCTCTATTAGCTGCTGGCCGCATTCTTTACAAAACTTGGCCGATTCATGATTTTTGGTTCCGCACTGTATACAGTACATAGTTCCTCTTAGATGTTCTACTCACCACACGCACTCACGGAATCGCATGGGACAAGCCAGTAGGACTGACTATCTCCCTCCGCTGTCCAACCTGTGATTCCTGTACTTAGATCGGTAACTTGCCACCAAGTATATCCATCATTGCAAATTGGCCCATCGTGGATTTCCATTACACCCCCAGGCTGAATTTGCCCTGCCGCAGCATGATCTCTTCCAGGTTCAAGACGAACCAGATTGGGTAATGGAGGTTCGGGATTGACATAAGCGTATCCACCAACCCATAGGCGAGTTGGTAATGAACCTGGACACGCGAGATGGGATGTTGTTTGAGTCAACTTATCTACCGGAGTTGCTCTTGCAACAACAACCGTCTTGACCACTGTTTGTTCATCATTAGTTTCGTTTGACTGCGAAAACTCAATTCCCGCTGCGAAACGCAAGAGCAGTAACCCGGCATCACCAGCAGCAACATAAATATTATCCCCAACGTCTACTTCTTCAGACCATCCTGGCGTCTCGAAATGACCAATTTCGATTGGGTTCGACGGCGCGGAAATATCTACCACCCTCATCGTGTTTCCATTGGCGATATAGGCGAGATTACCCACTACATAAATATCCATTACTCTTATGCCCCCCATTACTGGCCCAAAAGAAATATCAGCGACTTGCGTAATTTCTAATGGGTTCGATAAATTCATAATGGTAATGCCCCCAAAATCATTTCCCAGGTAAACATAATCATCAGCTACCGTTATCGCTGTAGCAGGCCAATCTTGAATTTGGCCTATTACACTGGGATCAGAGAGGTTATTCTGATCAATTACCCACAAGCTGGTGTCAACAACGTATATACTGTTTTCAAGCGCAGCCAAATCTCCCCACCCATATGACCCTACTCCTGGAATTTCCACAAAGCTTATTTCTTTGGGATCAGAAGGTGTGGAGATATCGAGTATATATAATCCCATCTCAGCGGGTGGATTTTCGGTATTATCTACGGGAATATATGCATAATTACCAATCACCAATATGTCAACTGCTTCACGTCCAGCATAAAACGAACTCACAAACTCAGGGTTTGTTGGATCGGATACATCCACCACTTCCAAGCCTGTTGCTGTTGCTGTATAAGCATATTCTCCTACTACAGATACACTGTTGACTCCTCTTGAAACTTCATAGTGGCTTTTTTCCATAGGCGCCGCAGGATTAGAAACATCCATAATTCGGAGAGCGCCTTTATCAAAAGGTAGTATCCCTGCAAAACGCTCAGTAATATAGATATACTCATCAACAAGATCAATATCGGTAGTCTCACCAAATACTTTGTAATTTCCAATAATCATCCGATCCGAGGGTATAGAAATATCGTACAAAATCAGACCAGTCTCGTCCGCAATTATGCAAGCAATATTATCGTCTATTACTAACCCATGCAACGATGGTGCATAAGAAAATGGATCAGAAGTCCCAAAACCTTGTGGGTGTGTCGGTACTGATATGTCCACCGCGGTTAAATACGCATCCATCGTTTGCCCACCAAAAAGGACAGACACATACGCATAACGTCCGGCTATTGCCACATTTCGAGCTGCCCCATTCACTTCGTAAGAGGCTATTTTTTCCGGATTCGATGGAAGAGAGATATCCATGATATAAAGACCAGAAAATCCACCGGCAACGTAAACATAGCCATCTGATACAGCAACGTCGTTTGCATATTCCCACTCTCCCGCCATCTCGTATGCACCCACCTCTATTGGCTGTACGGGTTCGGATACATCGATGACGCGCAAACCAGCATTACCTGCCGCGATATAGACATAATCCCCAGCTACAGAGATTCCAGTTATGTTTTTATTCCAACCTTGTCCAATAAATAATTCCCCAATTTGAACTGGTCGAGCGAGATCAGCAAGATCAATTACATTCAAGGTAGTTATCGTAGCGATATAGGCTTTTTCTTCTAAGATCTCAACGTCAACAACATCCGTGGTCCAATGTGTCTCAAGATGGCCAACCTCAGTAATTTTCGATGGGTCGGAAACATCCATAATCCATAATCCGGTTTTTTCGGTAGCCCCATATTCGTAATTTGCTATATAAGCATAGTTACTCTCAACTGAAACCGTTTGTACCACGCTGGGAAATACTGAACTTCTGCCAATTTCGGTAATCGAAGCTGGATTGGATATATCTAGAATAACCAAGCGCGGCCCTTGACCAAGATATGCATAATCTCCCTGAATATCGACTGACTTGGTTACACCGCCTATCTGCCCTATGAAATCTATATTTTCAGAATCAAGATAAGGAGAAGAGATCGCTGTCGGCGAAGGGGCGATTGTTGCTGTAGGTGTATTTTCAGGAACGGGTGTACTGACTAAAACATTATCAGAAAGATACGTCTCTCCTCCAAGAGGAATCCCGTCAGGATGCTTGGAAATAACATCATCATCAGAAAAGGATATTGGAATAGATTGTGTGTACCAGTTCCATCGCGAAGATGGCGTTTGCTGAACCTGAAAATGCAAATGATTTCCGCAAGCATGGCCAGTAGCATTTGATGATGCGATTTCTTGGCCTTGATATACCCATTCGCCCTCTTCTACAATGGCCGAGGTATACATAAGATGTAGGTAAAGAGCAGATGTACTATCACCATGATCTATCACTATATAATTGGCTTTATTTCCATAGATGCCATCACATCCTCCTTCATCAGAATCATCCTTTACGATGAGCACCGTCCCTTCTCTACTAGCAACAACTGATGCCCCACGAGGCATCGCAAAGTCGAAAGCATACTTTCCCTTTCCACAATGTGTTCCACCTTCTTCATCGCATGTATCATTTTCCTGTGTCAATAGATAGGATGAACCTGCGGGATATGGGAGTTTATACGCGCTAGACTGAGCCTCCACATGCTGAATAAAAAAGATGCCACCAATAGCAGAAACTAAAAACAGCAATAAACATGATCCAAATTTGTTTACCCTTATGCTCACTCGTCACCCCCATACCGCATTATGAGATAAGTCTTCGTTTCCAGGGTGAGAAGTGAATTGGGGATCTGTGGAAGCCAGAGAATGAAATTGTCTTCCTGCGGGTGTGCAATCTCCCATTGATTATTAATTTTTCTTCCCAAGAGTGGGATACCCTCTGTATCCACTAACTCCCCACTGCTTTTATCCTTAGGAGCGGCTGACAACACTGCCCAATCGCCTTCTACCTGAAGAAATTCGATGCTGTAGCTCCAGAGATATTTTTCTTTTTCACCCTTTGTAGGTGGGTTTATGAAGTCATTTGCTAGCACTCCTTCAAAAATCAATTCCCGTGTTGCTTGATCTGTTGCACCTACCGGCACGTTCCAAGAAACCCATTCTGTTTGAGGCTGATTTATGAATACAGGAATTTGCATAGACTCTGTACTAATGAGGTCAGAGTAGATGAACACCGATGCAACAATGATAACCAGCAAGAGAAATGAAACTAAGAATAGCTTCCAGGTCTTCTTCTTAGGCTTTGGCTGGCTTTCTTGCTCTAATAGCTGGCCGCATTTCTTACAAAACCTGGCTGTTTTTATGTTTTCAGTACCGCAATATGGACAATACATGGCATTTCCTAAATATGCAGGGAGAAGAGGAAATCTTCGTATTACTGATTGATTTCCTTAGTGGTAGCACTATGGCCAAATACGAACATATTCACCATTACGCAACTGAAAAACGGCCATATTATTCGGGTCAGCACAATCGCCGTATTCATCACAAGTCAAAATACCTGTAATACCCTCAAATCCAGAAATATTGTAAAGACAATCGCGAAGCGATTGGCGACCGATATGCATGGTCCCATCATATTCCAGTAGTGCCACTTCTTCAACACAAGCAAAAATCATATTGGCGGCATCGAAGGCATAGGCATGAAAACCATAATTTGGCTTTGTGTTGTATTTCTCTTCGTATTTAGCGATAAATCTATTGTATAGATCACCCGAAAAGGAAAAATCTGGGCTGGAGAAGTACATGTATTCACCGGCTTCACCAAAAGCTTCAATGGCGGCATTAGAGATCATTCCGTCAGCAGCAGCAAGAAATGTATTCTCAAGTCCGGGAAAACTCTTAGCCTGCTTGGTTAGGAAGCCGCCTTCTGCGGTGAAAACCGGGTAGTACAGAAATTCAGGTGGGCCGGCAGCGGCAACTGCTGAAAGCGCAGAGCGCATATTGGTATCGCCTTTGTTCACAGCGGTGAATTCAACGATTGTGCCACCAAGTTCTTCAAAGGAGTCTGCGAATGCACGGGCCAGACTTTCAGTGTAGGAATCACCATCGTGGACAGCGGCAGCATTAATTACATGCAAATTGTTGTAGGCGAAATCAGCCATTGCTTTACCCTGCCACTTGTCGTTGTGGACAGTGCGCAGGTAACCTGGGTTCCATGCCTGATCTGGGTCGGTCAAAGAAGGAGTAGTGTTAGATGGAGAAATCATCACGTAACCAGATTCAGAAATAA
Source organism: Anaerolineales bacterium (assembly GCA_016785015.1). Lineage (GTDB taxonomy): Bacteria > Chloroflexota > Anaerolineae > Anaerolineales > UBA11858 > NIOZ-UU35. The sequence continues at coordinate 13,538 of JADHTJ010000065.1, read as the reverse complement.
CCTCCGACATAGTCACAGCTGCGCCGGAGCAACTAGTGCCAATGACAGCCACGATTGTAGGATTCGAGACGATTTTTTGTCCAGCAGCCTGTCCACCTCCGGCGGAGCACCCTTCATCTTCAGTCTGAAGTTCAATCGAATGGCCAAAAATCTCTCCTTTGAAATCAATGGCAATTTCAATACCATATTGAGAATTTTTACCTAAATCAATATTTGGGCCAGAGATTACTAATGCAGAGGCAATGCGAATGGGTTCATCAGGACCATAAGTCACACATCCGATGGAATCTTGACAATGGAAAGTTGTAGGAGTTGGTAAATTGTCAAATCCCTGAGAATTTGTTATTTCTGCTGTTGCGTTTTCTACCAATTCGACGGTTTGAGTTTCCGGCGATTCTGTGCTCGTCAAATCGGTTTTCGTACTCTGTTTTTCCATTACTTGAAAGTGATAGACAATCACTGCGAATACAGCGATAATCAATATACCTAACAGCGCTGACGTGCCTTTCGTGAAACTTGTTTTTCTAGATGAAGTTTGATAACCAGCCAACCGATGACCACACTCTTTGCAGAATTTGGCTCCATCTTGATTGCTTGTGCCGCATTCAGAACAATACATACTCATCACCTCTGACAAAAAGATAAATCATATCCGTTGCAATGATCGAACCATTAGAATACCAGTCCCAAGAACCAGAACGACAAAAACCATTGGTATCCAGCTAATCTCTCGCTTCGGTACTAAAACAGCTTTAATAGGTTCATCATATGGATTTGGATTATGCCAGGTTGCGCTTCCGTTAGTGGTAACATCCGCATTGCTAGAGATGATCTTACTTCCCTTAACGGTAATGGCTGTAATTTCGAAATCGCTAATGTATGATAACGGATATCGAATCTGTATCCCCTCGCTCGTTTCGGTGACTGAAATATCAGAGACATCAGTCAGTTTATCCCATCCTTCACCATCAATTGTGAGCCGATATACAACTTGCTCTTGACTTATAGACTCCCGCGCTAAATCGATTTGGACATCGGGGGCTTCACGCCAAATTTCATTCTGAACATCAGTCATATAGCTGTCTACCGCCTCCTGCCCACCTTCGGCTGTAATCAAATCAGCAGGAACAGCCAGCCATGCTTCATATCGCCATTTCTCCCCATTATAAAATGTGATTTCTGCTTCCATCATACCGCAGCCGGTAAGTATCAGTGTGAACAAAAGTAAGAGTAATAGTGCCAAGCGCTGCCGAGGTACTATTTGAATGTTCTTATTAATCCCAAACATCTGAATCTCCTTGCTGTTTTTCCAGAACTATTGGTGAAGTTGTCTCAGTTACACCCTCACGAAAGGCGAGCTCCACACTCAATACAAAAACCTGCATCAGGCTCATTTTCTTTCCTACATGCTGGGCATAATTTTTTGCTCGCTGTTTCGATAACCGGGGGCGTGATTTTCGAACCACATTGTAAACAGAATTTCGCCGCAAGATCATTTTCCGCCCCACACTCTTGACAGATTGCACTCGTAGGTTCCTCTTTTGGCAAGATAATCTCAGCCCCGCAATTAACACAGAATTTGGCTTTTGACACATTGGCCGCGTTACATTCCTGGCAGATGACTTCATCCGGCGCTTTAAGTTTCTCTCCAACTCCACCGCTGACCAAGTCAATGAAGTTATCTGCGTTTCTATATAGAATTACCCCACCAAAGCTTACGGGAACAAGTAACAAAATAAAGAAACCTACTTGATAAACCCAAAAACTTTCATCAAACAGAAAATATCCTAGAGGTGTAAAGGCGTCATACACAATCACTACCGCAATCGCATATACCAAGGAAGCAACCAAAACACCGCTTTCAGGCAAACTGGATACGGACCTTTTCAACTGAAATCCAATTTCTTTTGCGAAGTTGACAAGGACTACCGCCATCAACGATGCCACAATCATATTGATAATATCTGGAACCGTAAATGACACTTTCGGAAGTGCTAGTTCCTTTAGCATTGGTAGCATCTTTAGGATAGCGCCTATTACCCAGAGAATGAACAAAGTAATCAAGGTCTTTACAATAGGCATATATACATTTCTAGAAATTTGGATTCGGTTCATGACAAAATCTCCTTTCACAATATGATTATATTCTAACTGTAATTATTATTTTAGCAAATCAGTCAAAGACCTGTTCATCAGCAATACGAATATCAAGATCGCCAATAAGAAGGATACACTTACAATCTCTTTCTCCCACAGTTTCAGGATTGATAAAGCATCATTACTTCTAGGCGATTCTTCAGGTGATACTCTCCTGTACTCCTCAATACCTTCAACTCCCGAAAGAATGAGTACATCATCAATGATGATTACATCACCAGTGACTACGCCATCTTCGCCGCTAAGTTGAATAGTATCGTTGTCTAAAAAAGTATAATTGGCAAATGGCGGTGAAGTTTCTCCGGTCTCAGGATTTGCATAGAACAAAGTTCCGTCTTTGGAAAACTCTATAACCATCCCTACTTCCGAAACCTTCTCCCACTGAGCAATAATTTCATATTCCAAAGTGCCAATTCCCTGAGAAAATTGTGTTTCTTCTACCCAAACTCGGGCGTTATCATCGATGATTTTGTATTCCTTGATTCTCGCTCCTAATCGAAAATCTTGATCGCTGGAAAAAAAATAAATTCTCTCATTATCTTGGGATTCCCACTTTCCCGTGATTTCCCCCTCTAAAGTTCTTATAGTAAATGAGCCATCGGGGTTTATTATCAAATATTCGTCAAGGTTGCTACGATTTATAAACTTGCCAGTGATCGCGTTTTGGGAACAAGAACAAGTAAGACCAAGTAATATTGTGACGATAACAACAGTGAGCCATTTATTCGCATTCATAATCTCTCCCTTTGATTAGCTGCTGATATAAACTTTATCTCAGATTGCGAAGCCACACAACGTTGGCTTTAGGCGTCCCGGCGACGCAAAAAAACAACTTGTTTGCTCATAACCACTGATCGCCATATTCCATCGCGACCCGGCATCTTAGCTCTTCGACTAACTCAATCTTATACCAATTTCTGACTTTTCGCGCCGCTTACCCTCCGGCTGCAAGCCGGGTGAAGTTACATTCATACTGCACCTCTTGGGTTACTTTTTGCTAATTTTCTCCGCACCGAGTCAATCAGAAACCCGGTGCGGGTTTAGTATATCACCGGTTAGCGGCTGCATTGGCGTTTGTTGTGCACTTGTTTGGCGGGTTTACGAAGTTGGGCGATGATGTCGGACGTCAGGGTGATCCAGTGCGGACTTCCAGGGACGGCCTGAACGCTATCCAATTTACCCGACTGACACCAATTGCCAATCGTAGCAATGCTGACATTCAACAGCTCAGCGGCGGCATGGGTTGAGTATCGCCCATCGCCTCGTTTTCCATCAGGGAAAATGCCTGGCATTTCCGGACAGCCGGTAGAAATGTCATACTTTAGTCTCACCCGGCGCACCCGGACGCGATTGAAAGCTAAACCAACTCCCGTGGTAAGACCTTCCTGGTTGAGTAGTACGGCAATTTGCCGATCTGTCTGAGTGGCAGCCAGGGAGCGCACACGTTCAATCACCATGTCCGAAGTGCACCAGATTTCGTAAACACGCAGGCGGCGCGGGATTTCGATTTCACTCAAGGCCTCGGTCTGCCAGCGCACCCCCAGGTAGATGACATCTTCTCGGCGGGTCAGGGTGACATCCTTGACCAGGAAGCGCAATAGCTGCTTGCGTTCGGCGCTGCTTGTGGTACTGGCTTTCCAGATGGCCGGGAAATCCTGCGCCAGGCTCAGGATGCGGGCTCGCTCTTCGGAACTGGCAATCCATCGGGACGGGCGCGGGGCAGCCGCATATTCACGCTCCAACCGTGCTGCATCTGCCAGTTTTTCGTTCCAGTCGCGCTCCAAGCTGCGAGCCACCAGCCGGTTTTCGGGCTCTACCGCAGTGTAACGCCTACGGGCCAGCGCGGCCTCGTATTCGGCGCGTTCGAGGCGCAGCCGCCAGTGATTCTCGATCTGTTGAGTATGGGCTTCAACTTCTTCCAAGGCTTGCAAAGAGATATTCAATTGGGCCGGGTTCATGGCATCCAGCAGCAGGGCAGTCACTTCGGCATCCACTTCTTCCCCACGGATAAACTGGCACAGGGGTTCGCCGTATTCCTGGTAGGCCAACTGGCAGCGATAGTAGTGGGTGTTGTCTCGGTAGCGCAGGTTCATCCGACGACCACAACGCCCACAGATGACGATCCCTTGTAATAACGCAGCCCCCTCCCGGGTAGCTCCGCGGCTCTCCCGGCGGTTTGTGCAGTTGTCTTCCAGACGCTGCTGGTTGCGCAGATACTGATCCCAACTGATGTAGCCGGGGTGGGCATCTCTGATCAGTACATCCCAATCTTCGGGATTGGTGCGCCGGACGCGCTTTTCCGCCGGGCGGATGTGTCCGGGACGGGGTTCAAGTTGCACTTCGGTGCGGCCGTAGACGTAGGCTCCAGCGTAGAGCGGGTTGTGCAGCACGGCGGAGACGCGGCCAGGGGGCAGGCGCTGCCAACGCAGTTCGCCTTTGCGCATGCCGCGCAGCTCTCGGGTGGGAAAGTGCAGTTTGTGCTGCCGAAAATGGCGCACCACTGCCCGGGCTGAACCGGCGTTTTCGAAGGTCTCAAAGAGCAGCCGCACGGCTTGCTGAACAGCTTCGTCCGGGTCGAGCGCGATCTTTCCGGCGTTGTTGTATACCAACCCGGTGGGCAGATCCAGGCGCAGTTCGCCGCTCTCTGCTTTCTTGAGCCTGCCACCGTTCAGGCGACTGCGCAGCCAGTGCAGCTCCGCTTCGCTCATCGTGCCTTTGAAGCCCAGCAGCAGGCGGTCGTTGTAGTGGCTGGGGTCGTAGACGCTTTCTTCATCCACCACCAGGGTTTTTGTCAGCGCACAGATCTCCAACAGCCGGTACCAATCGATGCACGAGCGCGCCAGTCGGGAGGCTTCCAGGCTGAAGACGGCTCCGGCGTGGCTCATCCCGACTTCACCAAACAGATGTTGGAAGCCATCCCGCCCTTCGGCACTCGCTCCTGAACGCCCCTGATCTTGATCCACAACCACGATTTGCTCTCTTCCCCAGCCCAGATCAAGGGCGCGCTGCACCAAGTCGTATTGCCGTGCTTTGCTGCCCACATTTTCGCGCACCTGCGTCAGCGTGGATTGCCGCACGTAGATCAGCGCCTGCCTCCCCAGATGTTCAGCCTGGATTTTGCTCATCACAGACCTCCTTCTGGTTGCTTTCGATCTGTGCCACGATCAACTTGAGCACCAACTGCGCCATCAAATGGATCACTCCGACTTGATCCTCTTGGCTCAACTGTACCCAGACCTGGTTCAGATTCCCCTGCTCTTGATTTTGGATTGTATTCACGACTGCTCCTCCGAAGATGCTTCGACTTGGGGTTGATGGGATCCATCATAGTCTGCTTCTTCGGTTCGGCATATCGGACTGTTTCCCCCGGATGCGCGCGTTCAATCAGTTCGCAGGCCTGACGCAGGCCGCGGTAGTCTAACAAATGGGCGGGCGTCGAGGCTTCGCATTTTCTTTCAGTATAGATTTCTGTCCAGTCTGTGGCTACCACAACTCGTTCTCCCCCGCTGGTTTGCACCAGAATATTGTTCCCCCGACATTTTCGGATGATTTCTACTACTTCCCCGCAGCGGGGGTGGTATGGATGGCTGATCTTAGTTTTTTTGTAAGTCGCGTCGCGCTTTGGGGTAGTTTGTTGTTTACCTCGTCGCCTACAAGCGGGGTTGGGCAGTGCATTCGTTAGTAAGTTGATTCTAAGAGAATAATAACCTGAATGCAAAGTCAAAATCCTGGTTTCTCCAACTATACTCTATTCTTCTATTACTAAGGTGATCAAATTCGCACTGTCGCCTTTTTTGTTCCACAAATTGTATTTGAGCGAATTTGATGACCGGGTTTGCGATTATCGCCCTTTCACATTTCAAGCGGCTTTGGCGTACTTGTTTTCCCGATTTCAATTTACTTTTCCGAAGCCAATGCCGCGGACGAGTTTTGGAAAGAAAAATTCAAAATACCGTTCAACGCTTTACTTGGCGAGATCATTTATTCGATTTCTTGCTTTCAAATAGAGAGCTACTCCCCCAACCATAAGAACAATTTCCAAGATGAACGAGAAGATAAGACCAGTATTTGTCTTCCAAAGCCCAAGACCAACCAATGGAGATCCACTGAAAAATAATGGAAGATCAGGTGTGTGCACGATAAAATCCAGCACCCAATGGCTAAAAACCACCAACCCAATTATGCTCGCAGTTCGGCGATCCCGATAGATTAGAAAGGTTATCGTTGTAGCTAATAGCGACCATAATACTGACATACCAAGCCCATGTGACCACGGAACCGATATAACAGTATTTCCTTGGATAAATTCGGACAAATTCATTGATACTTCTTCAAATCCGATGGCCACAAACACAAAGCTCAATATGTCAAGCACTTCAGAAGCAACCAGCAACACCCAGAGAGGTGCTTTGGGAGATACAGGCTTTGCCGCGAACCCAATTCCAAGATGTCCTATTGGCCCCATTACCTCTTTACTTTCCTTTTTTCAAAGGCCCAATTATTTGAAAACTGGTTATGAAGGCAGATTTTTACACTGCCCAACGTATGCGTTAAGCGCTGGGGGAGTTAGCCGTAACGCGGTGTCCAAAGATTCCAATCGCTGCCTGATTCCAATCTTTCGCCCGCGTACCCCCAGTCGCTTACACGTGGGGTTAGGTGTAGTTTCGGCCTGCTCATCATTGACTCATCACTGCCAAAGATTCTAACAATGCTCTCCCAAATGGTACTATTTTGAATGTATGCAGTCTTGAAATCGTTCCTTTTCCCATTGGTTCTTCGCGATACTCACACTCTACTACACCGAAGTTTCTCAAGATATATATCACCATCCGCTCAATCGAACCTTGTAAAAGTCTGCCCGCATAGTCACTATCTGGCGCACCCCATACCAAGCCAGTTTTCCTTATCAAGTCGTCAGAAAATTCATCTACTAACACTCTTGTGTTTTGGCGCAATGATAATAACTTTTCAAGCACATGATAATTGAAAAACGGTGGCAAATCGTCTCCCATCCCAGAATATGGGTACGCTACTAACCAATTGACGCTATACCACCATATTGTCAGCAAAAAAGAAACCTGCCACAATGGGTCCACATTGAGAAATCTCTCCCCATCCTTTGTTAGTCGCCAACGACGCGCAGGTGCAATGCTTAACAACTCGCCCACTTCAGCTATGATATGTAGAAAATAGAGAGGCCATATATCCGCTTCGCTGCGAAGACTGTATATCCGATCCCCTATTTTTTCATCCAACTCTGGCGGATTGACAAATTTTGCCGTTACTTCACGTACCATTTTCAACGGCATATTCCCTGTGCTTTGTGTGCCAACAACTTTATTTTCGTTCACAAATTTTAGCAGTGTGAACATGTCACGACGCAAAGGCAATTCTCCTGCTATTCGTATCATTATTTCGGTTTGGTAATGCTCTTTCCATACCGACAACTTCTTTTCTATTTGATCAAATTCTCTGTCCATGAGTCAATTTTTCCCAATTACGCGTGACCAAAAACTATACTACACCTAACGTTGGCGTTAAGCGCCCGGCGACTTTCCCAAGATTCCACAATTTCATTATAGCCAAACTTTGCACTATTCGCGCCGCATACCCTCCGCCGAAGGCGGGTCGCTTGCACGCAGGGTTAGGCAGTTTTTTTTATTGATAAAGTTACAGTTTCAATCTGCTGTATATATGCTTATTCAAGCGTATCAAAGAACTGCCGCAATACATCCTCCGATGGTGTATCCTTAATTCCCACATCTCCCCACGACCAGTTAATTATTCCAAATCCAACTGGGGGAACTGTCTTCACCTCTATATACTCCTCGGCAGCCACGAGATAGATATCAGCTTGGGTTTTGTATGGGTCTTCTACATCCCACCAAGGGTCAAATGTATCTCGCATCACGAAGGCTTCCACAACCATCCAATCAACATCATTTTGTTGAGCCAATATCTCTGCTTGCTCAAACCAAAACTTCGTCTTGGCTCGGACTTCATCATCATTTTCCATATCCAAGATATCCGCATCAGGCATAGCATAAACAAACCCATAGATATCATATCCCTGAACTGGGTGCTGTAGAATATCTCCTAATGGAGATAATTGGTTTATCAATACGCCTGAAAATTGCTCCCTTATCGGGGGAAGAGCCATGCTGTCCCATTCGGAAGTCATTTCCATTGCCTCGTCAAAGGTATATCGTGGTTGACCTGGTTGTTGTGGATTCTCAAGGTCAAGCATAAGGAATTTGTTTAGCTCCATAAAAGGCATGTAATATTCTATCTGCAGCTCCTCCGCCAAGGATGCCCAATGGACTGCAACCGCGACGCTATCTTCTTTAAATTCATCCCAATCATCGAATTGTTCCACAAAACCGAAACCGATACCAACCTGCAAACGTAGCATGACTGCAAAACCAGCTAATTTTGCTCTACGGATAATTTCTGCTGCCCATTCCTCGCTAGCCGGGTCATCATATTCCTCAGGGGAAACGATTATATAATCGCCATTGCCGCGCTCGTATGAGAGGTCAATAAAAAATGTATTTACCCCTAATTCCTTTATTCTATCAATATCCTCTCTATATTCAAACAAGAAACCAGGTTCTGATATTGCTTTAATCGTAGTGGGGTATTGGCGCTCAAAAGGAGTGTCGGCGGGAATATAAGTTGGTACTGGCCCGCAGGCATATCCAGTTTCTGGGTCACAATCATCGGCTGGAGGACCACAACCGTCACCCGTTTCGGGATCACAGCCCGGAGGAGGAGGTCCGCAGCCTTCTCCGGTTTCTGGATCACAACCCAGTGGTGGCCCACAACCTTCACCAGTTTCTGGGTCGCATCCGGGTGGTGGTGGCCCACAACCTACCCCGGTTTCGGGATCACAAGGCTCGGGGGTGGCGGTGGGTGTTGGTGTCATGGCCGTTGTGAGAAGCAGTGTCAGCATGGAAATAATAAGAATGCACTTCATTCCTTGGCAAGTCATGATTCACTCTCCTGCAATAATCAATTTTGATAAAAAATGTAATTTACAAGAACGCCATACTCACTGCCTAACGTTAGTTTCAGCAGCCGAGCGTTTTAGCTTCTGAACAATTGTGAACCATAACCAACCTTGGCAATTCGCGCCGCTTACCCCACGAGCGAAGCGAGGTCTGCTGCAAACATGGTTAGCCCGCATTTCGCATGGCTTTATTCGGTGAGGCTACTTCCTACATGTACTCAACTTGTGGGTAAATGCCCCAGTTAGTGCATCCATAACTTTCAGGTTTGCTAGTTTCACAAAGTTCACCTAGCGAAGCACAAACCACAAAACAACCACCGATACCACCAAACTCAGAATCCAAAGCCAACCACCCGCATCGCCTGCTCCACTACCGACACCAGTAGGACGAATGCGGATGAGAGGATAATCCTTTGTCTTCTCGCGGAGTTCTGTATCGGATACGGTAAATGGATTGAAGCCAGCAAAGAATCCGGCAAAGCCACTGTTCTTTAGGAGTTGTCGTATGACACGTATGAATTCTTCGGAGTTCGTGGCATCTTCAGCTACCCCTGCCATAGGGCCACTTGGAATGATTATCTCTATATTGGGTGTTACCTGTAGGTTACGATACCATTGACTGCCCTTTCCAAACCCGGCCATGCAGTATATGTTGCCATTCAGAATTGCATAATTGACGGGTGCGTACCGCTCCTTCCCTGTTTTCCGGCCAATGGTCTTCACTACCATAATATAGCCTGTGATTGGATTGCCCACGAAAGAACCCAGTCCAAGCCGGAAAAGAGGAACCATTAAGAACATGTTTATAAACTTGAGGATACGGCGTATTACACGACTTGCCATTGTTCAACTCTCTTTCTTGGTTTAGGGGAGACTATTCATAGCGCACTGAATCAAAATTTGTGCGGGCTAACTGGTGTCTTGCGTCACCTGAAGACTAATCCTGAAGATTAACATTGTTTATTCCATGTTTGTCGTCAGGTGACGATAAATACCTTATATCATTATAGCCTATTCTGGCGTTATTCATCCATCGCTTCGTCATCCAAAAACCGATCCAATGGGCTGCGAACTTGTTCCAAACGGGGTTTCATCACATGCGTATACAGCATCGTGGTATCGATATCAGCATGTCCCAGCAATTCCTGAATATAACGGATATCCACACCATCTTCCAGAAAATGCGTTGCAAAGGAATGGCGAAGCGTATGCAAAGTAGCTTCGGGATTGAGCTGAGCTTTCTTGCGCGCCCGCTGAAGAATCCGTTGTGCAGTGCTGGCAGAAATATGCGATTTAGGCTCTTTCCCAGGAAACAGCCAATCGACAGGCCGATATTCTTTGTAATGATCTCGCAAGAGATGCAGGGCTTTGTCAGCCAGGATAGTATAGCGATCTTTGTCCCCCTTGCCACCAATGACCCGGATCTGATGCCGGTCTGAGAGAATGTCTTCAATTCTGAGTTGGATCGCCTCACTCGTTCTCAATCCAGCAGAATAGACCAGGGTTAGAAACGTCTCGCTTTTCAAATTATCAGCAGATTGCAACAAGCGCCGAATTTCATCCTTGCTCAGCACCAACGGCAATTTCTTCTCGCTCTTTGCACCTGGGAGATCATTGATCTTTTCAGGCTGCTTCAGCACGCTTTCATAATACACGATCAATGCAGCCTTGGCCTGCCGGACATACGAAGCCGATAACCCGTTGTCCAACATCTCTACCAGATAAGCCCGCAAACTCCTTTCCCCAGCGGAAGATGGCTCTTTTCGCAGCCACCTTAAAAAGCGAAGCATATGCAAGCGATAGTTGTCACGGGTGTTTGTACTATATTCCCGCAATGTCAACTCTTCATCAAGCGCAGCCACCACCATCTTTACCTGATCCGATGACAATTCAGGCGAAGCGGCTCGGATCGATTCTGACACTACAACTCGGTCTCCAAAAAACAAGTTCTTGACTTGCTCGATCATGTTTTGAGAGTTCGGCACAGACCACACTTTCTTTTTGGGGTGCCATTCCCTTCCAGGAATCCTTTTGATAGTCGCTACTCGTTCTGGCGAATATCGAAACTGCACGACCAAACGGTTGTTCTCTCCATTTGTGATGTGGATGGTCCCCATATGAGCTTCCACTTTCTCCTGACAATATCTAACCAGTATCCAATGTTTTTCAGTTTATGTGATTCTATCCAGTATTCAGGCACAGTTCAGATATTCGATGTCACTTTTTACATGAACGAAAATATTTTAAGCAAGAAATGTGCCATAGCACTCAATAAAGTGTCTAAGTTAATTCCCGGCCGAAATGAACCTCGCCTGCATTCATTGCATGTGGCAATTTATCACAACATATTACACTAACAGCCGGAACAATTTCCACTTGGCAATTTTTCCTTGACAAAACCACCGGGGGATGTGTACAATCCCCCCTCGTAGTGTCCTATCTGACGGGAGTCCCCCATCTTGCTGCTGAATAGAATCAGCCGCAAGATTTCCCGCCCAGATCAGGGCGCTTTTTGTTTTAAGCAATTTTAGAAAGGAGCAATAATATGAAAAGATATTTTCTCATCCGCGTCCGTGTCCTAATCCTGTTCGTCGGAATCACTGCATGTTCTCCGGTAGAACAAATCCAAGAGGAACACTCGCTTGGCAAGACCCTTGGGCAATCTACCACAACGGTCGATGCCAATGCCGATGCTGAGGCAAAAACCGATGCAGAAGAACTTTCGCCAAATGAAGAAATCGATCTTTCGTTACCGGAAATATCACCAACTGTAATCATTTCAACGCAGGATACTACCCTTCGACTCCCCGTTGGGGATCAGGACACCGCCCTAGAACAGGAAAAAGAGCCCACGTTGGAACAGCACGTTGAGCCACTCCCAACCATGCCCATCATCACCGAGACGCATCAAGGCTTCACATACAGACCCGGGCAGGTAGTCGCTGTGCTGGCAGAGGGCTTTGAAGAAGGCGACACCCTGGCGGTCACACTTGTGCATGAAGACCAAGGCCAGATCGATACCCACTTCGTGTCCCCGGTTAGCCCCCGCGGGAACATCCCCATCTATCTCCCAGTAGAAATCGAAGAGGCTGCTATATACCCCGATGGGAAATACACATTCCGGGTTTCAGGAAGTGATGGAACACGAAAAACATACACATTCTCGCTCGACTTTCTCAACCCGGCAGACATGAACATGGCCCCCTTCAAGGGCTGCGGTGTATACCCCGAACCCGTGCTGGACAGCATCGTCTTCGTATGGTGTACCGGGCACATGCCTTCAGCAGCACCGCTAGACATTCGAGGAGTGGTCGATGGAGAAGAGTTGTTTTCCGATATTGTGGACACCATCTACAGTGACGGCGTCACCCTATATGTTCTCGACATCTTCGACGACGACCCCGCGGGAGAATGGACGCTAACGATAGGCCAGGACGAACTCACATTCGATGTTCCAGGAGAAACCCATGAATAGACCGAAGAACCCCCCGATATTCGTCACAGGCTTGATTATTACTCTCACCCTATCGCTATTGCTGACCAGCACCGTGTCCGCTCGCAGATCAAGAGGTATTGACGGATGGAGCAACCCGGCCTGTGCAGAGCCGTCAAGCACCTTGTCTGGCAATTCATACGAGGAATATATTATGGAGATCAGGGGAACTTCATCTTACGAATACATCCCCGCAGATTGTCCCTCGTGCAACGCTCCCGCCTCGCCCGCGCCCCAGGACGATGATGATGAAGAAGAGGAACATTATTCGCCCCCACCCGCAGCTGCACCTGCGCCAACAGCCTGCGTCCCCCAATACTACGCCCCTACCCTGAGCATGGGCGGATACACCCCGCCATACCCCCTGGTATTAGGCCAAGACCCTGATGAGTTAGGCGTGGATATGACCATCACCGCTCAGGGCGGAGCAAAAACCAACAACTGCCCCGGCGATCCCCGCGGCACGATTACCACATTCCAACTGGACGAAGTCACCCTTTCCCCCGAAGCCATCGCTCGCATCAAAGGTGAACTCCAAAAGGTATATCCCGGCGCACGCGTCCTTGGCAGCTACCCCCTGCATCCCTCGCCATCTACCACCATGGGATCAAACGCCATTTTGCGCTTCCACTTCGACCCACAAGACCCCGGCGCATACAACGTCCTCGTCACCGCCCGCCAGCATGACGGCCAGGCCGTATCACAGACGTTCCAGGTTCCGGCGCATTTGTTGGAAGCGACGATCTCGTGGTGAGCATGGGAGCGGGGGAGCATAGGAGAGAGGGAGAAAAAAAAGAAGCACCCCCTCTCCCCAGCACCCATGCCCCCTCGCCCCCGCACCCTGGCACCCAAGCACCTATGACTCCTAACACCCTACTC
>JADHTJ010000064.1 GCA_016785015.1 Anaerolineales bacterium | reverse complement strand
CGCGCAGGCATGAATTCTCGCACAGTATCAGAGATTCCCTTCGACAGGCTCAGGGCAGGCTTCGTCGCTTCAGCCGCTTCGCTTCCTGCGCTCCTCAGAATGACACAGCACGGTGTGCGCCATCCTTCTGACCAATACAAAATACCGGGTTTTTGCCCTTCTATTTGTCTTACTTTCCGGCGTTTACTTAGCTCATGTTACGCAACCTAAAGAGAAATACCCCTGAAAATAGGGGGCGGGGCGAAGCCCCCTCCCTCTATTTTCAGGACTTTCCTGCTGCGCGTGCGTAACATGAGTTGCTTAAAAAGAAAATGTCACTAACACAACACTGCTAGAGCTAGCAAAAATGGAAGCTGACTGGTTGTAAAACCCGCGGGCCAGGCCCGCTTCAGGGATGCTGCGCGCCCCCACACATCATAAGATTATACTGAGAAGGATTCAATTCGTTAGATCAAGTCGTTTTCTATGGCAAGCTTCACCAAACCCGGAAGATCATTTACCTCTAATTTGCGCATTAAGCGGCTGCGATAGGTGTTTACCGTGCTGATCGAAAGGCTTAGAACTTCGGCTGCCTCGGCGCTGGATTTTCCCTCAACGATCAACTGCATAACCTGGCGTTCGCGGCCGCTGAGTTCGTCAAACAAATTTACCGAAGGCGCGTTATCCCGCTGATCGATGTAAGCATCGATAATTGATTCGGTAATTGCCCCACTCAGGTATCGTTGGCCCTTAAAGACAGTTCGGATCGCATCGGCAACTTCGATTCCAGATGAGTCTTTGATCAGGTACCCGAGCGCGCCAGCCTTCAGCGCTTGATAAACATGCTCCTTGTTGGAATGCATTGAAAGGATAACTACGTTGATTTTTGGGAGTGACTCATGAATTTGCCGGGTTGCTTCAATACCATTCAGATTAGGCATATTGATGTCGATCACCATAACATCTGGGACCTCTATTCGGGCTAACTCAAGGGCTTCGCAGCCATCAGCCGCTGTCCCTACTACGTGAATATCTGCCGCTGAAGACATGATGGCACTGAGTCCGTCTCGGATTACTTGATGATCATCAGCTAAAATTACACGTATTGTCATGAATTACCTTTCGGAACTACAACTTTAATGATCGTACCCTGGTTAATAATAGCATCTATCGAGATTGTGCCCCCAATCGATTCAGCACGTTCACGCATATTTACCAACCCCCAGCCGCGCCGCTTGCCAACATCCACAGGAATCGATTCCTCGAATCCCGTCCCGTCATCTTGGATCTTCAACTCAATCAGACCGGGTTTTTCCTTCAAAGAAACGGTCACTTGCCTGGCTTTGGCATGTCGGGTTACGTTTACAAGTGCTTCTTGTGTGATCCGGAATAAGGCATTCTCGATATTCCCAACGAGACGAGGTTCCAGGCTTTTACCAATCACGCGCGTCTCAACCCCTGTCTGTTCGAAAAATCGATCGCCATACCAACTAAGCGCCGAGAAAAGGCCGTAATCATCCAATACCGAGGGGCGCAAATCATCCATCACATCTCGAATATTCTGGGTGACCTCGTCAACCAACGAAATCGACTCTTCTACTGAGGGAAGATCCTTCAAGAGAGTGCTCGAAACCTGATCGCGAATCATATTTAAGTTGAACCCTAGAACAGCCAACGATTGCCCAACCTGGTCGTGCAATTCGCGGGCCATGCGGCGGCGCTCGTTCTCCTCAGCTTCAGCGAGGCGGGTGGTAAGAATGCGTAGTTCCTCACGATTTCTCAAGATTTCCTGCTCATAGAGCTTTCTCTCGGTGATGTCTTCCCCAGAACTCAATAATCCAACGGTCTTTTCATCTTCATTGAGCAACGTATTATGCCAAAGAATCATGCGCTCACTACCATCTCTTCTCAACACTGGATTTTCGTATCCTTTAAATTCATCAACTTTCCCCTGCAATAGATTTTCGTAAACATCTAAAATTTCATCTCGATTTTTTTCGGGAATGCAGGTTGAGAACCAGTTCTTGCCAATCAATTCGCCAGGTTCATACCCTAATAGTCTATGGCCACTCTCATTAAGCAAGGCAATGTTTCCACCGGTATCCAAAGAAATGATGATCTCTGCGGCAACATTGAGATAATTTTCGGCGGTTTCCTTACTCTGACGGAGAAATTCTGCTATCTGGGCATTTTTCAGTGCAATCCCAGCCTGGTTAGCAAATGTCGCAATTGCCGGTATATCTGTCTCCGACAAATCATCCCCCATCACAGTGAGCAATCCAATCGGCTCTTCGCCAACATTTAAAGGAGCATTGATCACGGTACCCGTGGTCAAGATGGCTGCTAATGGTTTCGCAGTTGATTTAACTCTTTTGGGCAGAGATTCTACAAATACCTCAGCCGCCGAGTCGCTGAGCACTGTGTTTCCATCACGCAACAACTGCTGAATAAAGCCATCTGGTTCAAGCGGGAAACGATATCCAATTGGAGTCAATCCGGTTAGTTTCTGCGCCTTTTTTAGCATATCCGGGGGAAAACTCAGGTAAGCGACTTCCAAATGCTCAAGATCATCGGTGATTGTCACAACAGAGGCGTGATAGCCAAGTTTCTTGATTTCCTCCCCCACCAATTCATAAATTCGTTCGGGTTTCAGCGCGCGTTGAACGGCGTGCCCGGCATTGCTGAGGGCTAGCAAAAGCTGCTGGCTTCGGGTGCGCGCATCTTCGGCCATTTTGCGCTTAGTAATATCATGAACGATGGCAATCACCCCAAGGATAGTTCCATCGGGGATGACGTAGGGGAGTTTGTCAGTAAGCGCCCAAAGGTTCTCCCCAGCGGCTGTTTGGTACTGCTCAATGATTCCCAGCTTGGGTTGCCGTGTTTCGTACACTTCTCGAATATCGCGCAAAAATCCTTCAGCCTGCGGCCTTGGAAATAGGTCATGGACAGTTTTACCGATCAGTTCTTCGAAGGGCAGTCCAACCACTTTTGCTGCGGCAACATTTGCCCGCAAAATTCCACCATCTTGGTCGAAATACCAGATCATATCCAGCATGGCGTCGAGGATGGTTTCATAATCCTGCCGTTGCGCCATCAAGCGATGTTCCACCAATTTGCGATCCGTGACATCTTGGGCAGTACCATATACGCTCAGGATATCCCCAACCGTATTTGTTTCAATCCTGGCAATACTTAGAATATAGCGCACATCATTATCTGGCCGGATGATTCGAAATTCGATCTCATATTCCAACTGATTCTTCAGCGCTTTTTGGAAAATCTCCACCGTGGAGTCTCTGTCATCGGGGTGGGTCATTTCGGTATTTTTGGCAATGGTTATTGAAGTTTTTTTATGATCTAAGCCATAGATGCGATATAACTCATCTGACCAGTAGAGTTCATCAGATTTAACATCATATTTCCAGTTTCCAATATGGGCCACTCTTTGGGCTTGCCTTAGAAGCTCTTCACTATCTTGTAATGCCAATTGCGCCTTCAAACGGTCGCTGCGCAATTGAACTGCTTCCAGCGCAGATTTAATGATATAGGGCAGCCGTCTAATATGCGATGGCGATTTGATGACATAATCGGCCGCACCGCGTTTGATTGCCTCAGCAGCCACCTCTTCAGAACCAGTGCCAGTTACAATGATCACCGGAGTACCGGGCAACTTCTTCTGAACAGCGTCCAATACCTGAAGGCCGGTGAAGCCCAGAATGTTGAAATCGCTCAATACCAGGTCATAATGTTTCGCTTCGAGCAAGAAATCAAATTCAGCGCGCGATGAAGCCTCAGACAAGTCGAATTTGCCTTCATCACTGACCAAGGCATCACGCACTAAGGCGCGGTCTAAAGGGTAATCATCTACATACAGGACTCGAATAAGTTTTTCATTCATACTGGGTTTGTTTATTCATGAGGCAGGTCAGTCATCACTGGTATTCTTGAGGGGTAATTTAACTTCAAAGATTGTACCGCCTCCTTTGGCAGAATCAACCGAAATTTCACCATCCATCAGAAGAACAGCCTTCCTGACCAGGGCTAAACCGATCCCCGTTCCAGGTACTACATCCTCGCTATGCAAGCGCTGGAACATGATAAATACCTGCTCGCGGTTTTCTTCTGGGATGCCAATGCCATTGTCACGGACCTCGATCATAGCATACTCAGAATCTTCTCGCCAGCAAAGTTCGATCTTCGGAGGCCGGCCAGGATGCTGGTATTTTATGGCGTTATCAAAAAGATTAAGGAAAACCTGGTGCAGCGGGGTTCGATCTCCGAAGACAAACGGGTAGCTTTCGGGAAGAATGATCTGCGCATCGCTTTGACGAATAGCATCAGATAGATTTGCCAACACTTCTTCAATAATCATCCCCAAATCTAAAGGGATTGCCTGAGACGCTCTTTGACCTAAGCGTGAATACTCTAAAAGGTCGTCGATCAACTCGGCCATATAATTACTGGCTTTAACAACGTGGTCGATATATTCTTGTCCTTCCTGATTAAGATCATTTCGATGGCGCTCTGCGAGGATCGATGCAAACCCACGGATGCCTCGCAAGGGTGCGCTCAGGTCGTGTGAGACTGAATAGGCAAATGCCTCTAGCTCTTCGTTGGCAATCGTGAGGCGATTCGCAGCGGAGCTAACCTGTTGATTTGCTCTTTGAATATCTTCCATAAGATTGATCATGCCGCTGTTGAGTTGTTCACCTTCAACGACGCGCAGGTGAAGCTCATCCGTGTGCTCAGCGATGCTCTTCTCGAGAGAATCGGCATGCCCGGAAATCTGTCTGAACAAACGCGCATTGTCAAGCGCCAATGAGGTCTGAAATGCAATCGATTCCACCAGGCGCAGGTCATCTTCTGTAAAGGCATCAGTTTGTGAATAACAGCCCGCGAACAAGCCTCCGACAAACTGATCCTGGACCATCAAAGGGACCCCAATAACAGATTGGATTGTATCCAATAGATTTAGACCAGTAGCTCCGAAAGCGCCCTCCTGATTTGTATCCCCGATCAAATGTGATTGATGGGTACGATAGACGAGGCCAATTAGGCTGGAATTGGGATCTAATTCAAGACCCATAATCTCATCATCGACATGACCATGCCATACCTGGGGAATCATTTTATTTTTTACTTCATCGTACTCCCATAGTGAAGCCGCGTCAGCGCCCGGAAGGGCTTTTACAATCGCTTCAACAATAAATGAAAGCAGCTCTTTTTGCTCGCGGTAGCCCAACAAGTGATGGCTGATATCTACGAGCACTGCCAATTCCAGGTTTCGACGTTGGATTTCTTCTTCTGTATCGATGCTTTCAGTAATATCTTCTCCAGAAGAGAGCGTCCCAACCAATTCGCCAGCCTCATTGTGCAGTTCGGAACTGTGCCAGGCGATGATCCGCTCTTCACCCGTTTTAGTGACCACCCGGTTCTCAAAATACTCTGTTATTCCAATTTCACCCTCGATCAGCTGGCGATAATTTCCATCTTGCTGATCGCGAAATCGTTTGGGCAAACAGGTGTCAAACCAATTTTTTCCGAGAAGTTCAGGCTCTTCATATCCCAGAATCTCGAGTCCGCTTTTGTTAATCAATTGGATAGCGCCTTTTTCATCAATCGCCAAAATAATCACACCGACAAGATCGAGGTAATTTTGAATACGATCTCTTTCGTACTTCAAGGCTGAAGTTCGTTCAGCAACGGTCCTCTCCAAACCACCAATCAGATTACCCAGGCGAACAGCCATTTTGTTGATCATTTCCGCTAATTGGCCTAATTCATCGGGAGAATCAATCTCAACACGGGCGGCAAGGTTCCCCCGCTGCAATTCTGCAGCTGATTGGGATAACCGCAGAATGTTTTTCGTGATACTTCGGTTCATTATAAGAGTAATTCGCGCGACGCCCAAAAGCCCAATCAAGGATACCAACACAACGATTATGATTACCATATAACTGACGAATTTGATTCGTTCTTGAGCGGCATCAATTTCTTGATTGGTCAACAATATCAACTCATCGGTGATTGGATCGATTGCCTCTATTTGGAGATCAAATTCATTGTATTTACTTTGGATGGCAACATCAAGATCTAGGATTTGATTAGCCGTAAACTGAATATCACCCATGAGATCGTGAATTTGTGACTTTTCATCTTCCGTTAGGGAGCTTGTCTCTCGAATTGCGCCTCTCAGAGAAATTCCAAGATTGAAGGCGGATTGCATGAGAGGGCGTTTTCGCTCAAATAAATATGCCCTATGGTGTGAAAGCATCTCGTGGAATAACGCTAACAAATTGGGGTTTTCCGTGGGCCGGATCAACTTTTCGATTTGAAAAAGATTGTCAATCAATTTGCTTTCTTCAACGGTCAAAATGGAAACCAGGTCGGTTGCCTCAGCCACCGTATCTGCGTGACGCTGTGCCGCGGACAAAATCAGATTTATATTAACCCCACCGTTCTGCCATTCTTCGCTAACATCGCTTGATTCTAATATCTTCTGGAGATCAACGCTCAACTGGATAATTTGGTCTATCTGTTCATTGGATGGCAGAATTGATTCTTGATAAGCCTGCTGATAGCCATCTATTGGGTATTTTATGAAAAAATCTCTTTCCATGCGACGCGCTTTCTCTAAACCCCCATCTATCTCTAATACAAGCCGCTGGATTTCCGTGCTGATTTCTAGGGCAGTGCCTGTTTCTCGGCGGATTATGGAGACGGCAAAACTACTAGCGACAGTAATCAGGACAAAAAGTGCATGCATAATACCCATGGAAATATCGAATTTCCTGGTGATGCTCTGTTTTCTCCAGAGTTGAGAAAACGTTATCCTGAGATCTCTCATTCTGCCTCCGGGCAGAGAAAAATTCATCTAACGATCCAAATAATACTCAAAGATGACATTGGATAATAATCCTTCGATACCAGTTGTGGGATCATCGAGGCGATAAATATTGAATCGGGCGACACCACAATCGCCATACTGATCACAACTCAATGTCCCAGTGAGGCCTTCCAACCCAGAAGTTGCATAGAGTATATCGCGAAGCGCCTGGCGGCCGATGATGATTGTTCCATCATCTTCTTGGACAGCGACGGACTCGATGGCGCTTAACAGCAGGTTTGTGGCATCGATAGCATAGCCATAATCAACGGTGCTGGGAGGTTCTCCAAACATGGCTTTGAATTCAGAAATATAGTTATCGTTCGCTTCTCCCTCTAAGGGAATTGGGCCGACAAAATAATTGCCGATGCCCACTGGGCCTATGGCGGTTATAAATGTCTCCAGAAATTGTCCTTCAGCCCCAAAAAAGATGATATCTTCTAAATCAGCGACTTCTTCAGATTGCAATACAAGCAGATCGGCTTCAGGTTGAAAAATGGGGAAAAAGATCAAATCCGCCCGAGAGAATGATACAGCTTCCAATATCGGTATCATATCTATATCGCCACGACCGATTGTTCCATCTAATACGATTTCTCCACCTAATTCCTTAAATTCAGCTGCAAAAACGTCCGTATATCCACTCGTATACGCGTCGCCAGTATTGATTGTGGCTACCTTTCTAATGTGCAGATGATCAAACACAAATTGTGCCGCCACCTGCCCTACCAAAGAGCCATTATAAATTGTGCGAAAATATCCCGGTCGCCAATATTCCCCCTTTACCCCTCCTACAGATGTCAAATCTGGCGCACCATTCGTTCCGGAGATCATTACCATACCCGCATTCGATATTACCTCAGCAGCAGTTGTAGCTGCTCCTGAACAGGAAGTTCCTAGGGCAGCGATAATATCGGGTTGAGAGGATAATATTACGGCGGCGTTCTTGCCACCTTCGGGGGTGCAAAGGCTATCCGCGACGAATAATTCAATTGGGTGCTGCAATAATTGATTTCCCAAAAGGGACAAAGTTAACTCGATAGCTCGGGCTTGCTCAATCCCCACAGGGGCTAATTGTCCGCTTAGGGCCTGAATGATGCCAATTTTAATAGATTCGTCGGGAGCAATTTCAACACAACCAATTGCATCGCTGCATTCGTAGGGCCGATTAACATCGCCACATGCAGCCAGCAGGCCCAGCAAACCGGCGAAAATGATAAAAATTGGTATTCTTCTCAAATCCATGATTTCTGAAGTAGTCAAGAGCATTTTGAACAATAAACCTGTCATTCCGAGCGGAGAGAGGAATCCCTGATAATCTCTTTGAATTATTACCAGCGCAGGCACATGAATCGTTTGCTATCAGGGATTCTTCACTTCGCATGGCTGAAATACAAGCCAGGCTCCGTTCAGAATGACAAATTCATGAGTGTTCAAAGTCCATTTGACTAGCACACAAATCCATGATTTCCTGCATTACTTCCAACTACAACTCCAGATTAAGTGGATCATCGGCAATTGGCACCATGCCCAACGATTTGATCTGGCGACGCAGCTGTTTGATCACTACCTTTAATTCCGCCATGCGAACCTCACGGCCAGCCATGGCATTGACAATGGTGCGCAGCTCTTGGGTTCGCTCGTGAACGCGATCTTCTAATTTGTCCGCGTGCACCTGAATTTGCTGCATCAGTCGGGCATTTTCTATGGCAATAGCAGCATGATTGGCCAGGATTTTTAGCAATTCGAAGTCTTCCTGGTTGAATTTAAGATCTTCGACATCTCTCATAATATGCAGTACGCCCCGGATTTGCGTCTGCCAGAAAATGGGCACACTGAGTATGGCCTGGAAAGATTATTCTCCATCAAATATTTTTGCGCGACCTTCCCAGGTGCGGTAATCATCGACGATATGAGGCTGTTCGCTCTCGGCGACAAAACCTGCGGCGCCTTCTCCGTATTCAAGAATTGTTCCTGTAAAATCGAACTCCGTTTTGTAGTTTACCGCACAGCGAACTTCCTGATTCTCAGCATCACAAAGATACAATCCCCCTGACGAACCATCCAACAGTTCGGTAGCACGGGCGACAATTGACTCCAATATTGGTTCTAATTCTGTGGGTGTAGTGAGATCGAGAGTAACAGCATGCAGCGCAGACATTTCGTCGGTGCGGCGCTTGAGAATTTCCTCAGCCTGTTTCTGCGCGGTGATATCCACCGAAGTTACGTAGACTCGTTCCCATTGGTCTTCGAAACCTGGCGGGATTGTCGCCTGGATATATTTTGTTGTTGTTTCACCCGCCATGTTCAGAGATACGACTTCGCCAATGAACGTACTATTGCCTTCTACTAAGGTAACCAGTTGATCTCGAAAAGCCTCTAGTGATTCTGGGAGCATAAGGTTTTCAGAATTCTCAAACAACTCATCGAGTGACCCGACCAAATTTTTCTCCAATGCCGCCGGATTAACCCCGATCACTTTGATCATTTGCATACACTTGAAAACCTCAGCGGGATTTTCTTTAAAATATTTCTGGAAATCTCTCACGCCCTGATCAATAAGGGTATCAAGATGCGCTTTGATACCTGACTGATCTTGTTCCCAGATTTCAATGGGTGAGTTTTCGAACAAACTGCGATAGCGGGCTTCGCTGGCTTTAATGATCTCCTCAGCTTCGATTCTCTCTGAGATATCCAGTGCAGACACAAAAACCTTCTCCCAGGTCTGTTCATACCCTTTGGGTACCGTAACGCGCATCAGCGCAAACAGGGGTTTTCCCATAAACGTGATCGTCTGCACTTCACTTTCAAAATAGGTATCACCCTCTGCAAGAGCAGCCAATTCTTCTTGGAAGACAACAAAGGATTCCTCGGTGAATAATTTGTCCAAGCCAGAAATTAATTGTTCAATGCTTCCCGCTTCATAGAAATCTAGAGCAGACATATTGATATTCAGAATCTTTACTCGCCGCAGGCATTCTTCTACTGCTGGTATATTATCTTGGAAATAACTGCGCCAGTCTTCAACACCCTGAGATCGAAGTTTATCGATATAGATTTTGACCTCAGAAAGATCTTCTTCCCAAAGTACGATGGGTGATTCGGTGAAAAGAGTCCTATAGCGCATTTCTTCTTCTTGAAGCAACTGTTTAGCGCGGATGCGCTCCGAGATATCCTTTACAAAGCCAACCATTCTGGTCTTTTCATCACCAATGAAATTCCCCGAATCCTCTACGTGAATATATGCGCCGTCTTTCCTTCGAACTCGATATTCCAATTGGGCTTTTTCTTTCGTTGCACCGAGTTGCTCGATAACATAATTGAAATGGGCAATATCATCCGGGTGGATCAGCTCGATCCAACGGGTAAGCCCGCCTTTTAATTCGTCAAATGAATAACCCAACATTTGATGCAGCGCGCCACCATAAGTGACTTCGTTGCTAACCGAATCCCAGTCGTAGAGAAGATGCCCACTAGCCTGCACAGCAAACTGGTATCTGCTTTGCCACTCTAGAATTTTTTTCTCGGCTTGTTTACGGCTAGAGATATCTCGTAAGTTACAATAATATAAATCGCCGCTGCTTGTCTCTACTTTAGAAACAGAAATCTCAACTGGGAAGAGGGTACCATCCTTATGGATATTCAGGGATTCAAAAACCGAAACTTGATATTGCGAAACTTCATTTGCCACGATGCTCCCAGGCGCAATGCGCACCTCAGGTGCTTGTAAATCAGACACGGTCATAGATAACAGCTCTTCTCTGGTATACCCCATCAGCGCACACATACGATCGTTAACTTCAAGAATTTCATCTTTTTCATTGGATACATGAATGGCATCGACTGCGCTCTCGAAAAGTGCCCGATAGCGAGCTTCGCGCTCACGAAGGTTTTGTTGGATCTCTTCGGATAGGATTACATGAGAAACCGTTTTGGCTAACGATTCGAGAAGCGTATCTTCTCTGGGCAAAATCCTATGCTGACTGAATAGAGCTAGAACACCGAGAATTTTCCCCTCGGGTGACGTTAATCGATAGCCTGCAAAAGATTCCAATCCCAGAGCCCTTGCCCATTCGTGATCATGAATCCCAAGATCATTGGTGACATCATTGGTGATGAATTTTCCGTCCTCTCCCGCCGCTACCCGGCCAATCTTATAACTGCCAAAAGGTACCCGGCTGTGCAACTCGCCATCGAGGTGCGCATAGCGGCCTGTACTGGCAATCAGATGCAAACATCGATCTCGATTCCGGCAGACATGGGGTCCTTTAGTGACTTTCGCATGGACACAGCCCAAATCACAGCGATCCCCCTCATTGATGATCCAAATTCGGCAAAAATCAGCTTGAAAATGTTCGACCACCCCCTCAGTCACCATCATCATTTTGTCGTTGAAATCACCGTGAACAAGCAGTTGCTCATTGATCTGATTCAACCCCGAGATCCATCGATCTTCGCGCCTTCGATCACTAGAGACTCGATTTTCTACTCTTGCCGCATCGGGATATTGCCCGTCTTCAAATTCATGCTCCCCCGAATTTTCGACTCCTTTCAACTGCGCTCGTAAGGAATCTATTTCAATAAGTAGTTCTTGATATGTTTCTTCTTTGGCCATAGATATTTCTCACAAAAGAACTAAATGAAAGGCTCCTCCAAGGGGTCATTGGCAATAGGCGGGATGCCGGAATCTTTTAATTGTTTGCGTAATTGCTTTATCACTTTCTTCAATTCTGCCATTCTGACTTCCCGTCCAGCCATCAAGTCAATAATCTTTTTCAACTCTGCGGTACGATCCTCCACGCGCGCTTCAAGGTTTTTGGCATGATCTTTAACTTCTTCATGAAGGCGTGCATTTTCGATTGCGATGGCGGCCTGATCGGCCAATAATTCCATAATCCTCAATTCTTCTTTGGCAAAGTCACGCGGTAGGTCAATGGCGATATTCATCACACCAACCACCTGATCCCCAATCTTTAAGGGCAATCCGACGATGCTTCCTTCTAAAGGCCAATATTCAAATAGTGGATGATTGCTCATATCGGGTATTAGTAGACGCACGCCACTCCGGGCAACGGAGTATGTTATCCCGTCTTGCCGAGGTTCAGCAAATTGACCGTCTCGCCGACCATCAATATATTTAACAGCACCAAAATGCAGAACATCCCCCTCGTAAAGGAAGATATGTGCGTCATCAGCCGTTACTAACTCCATAGCCTGATCCAATATAGAAGCTAGCACAGATTCCAAGGCTAGGTTCGAAGTCAATCTTAGACTAGCCTGACGCAATAACTCAAGTTGGTCGGCACGTTTTTGAAGCTGGTTTTCTGCCTCGATCCTATCTGTGATATCCAATGCTGTAAAGGTCACGCCAACAGACCGATCTGTTAAATCAATGGGTGTCGAACTCAATATTACTTCAATGATAGAACCATCTTTGCGCTGCCATCTAGTTTCCACAGTACCGGCGCCTTTTTCAGCAATTTGCTCATATTTTGCCCGTCCGACATATTCGTAATCTTCATTTGAAGGGTACAAAAAACGTGCGCTCTGGCCCGTCAGTTCTACTTGATCATACCCCACCATTTCACATAAGGTATCGTTTACCCACAGAAGCTGCCGCGTCTCTCCAACCAATCCAATGCCAATCGGTGCCACGCGGAATATCGATTGCAGCTTGGCCTCGCTCTCGCGCAAGTCGCTTTCCACCAGTGTACGTTCAGTAATATCTTCGATAATAGTAACATGCTGGTCTGGTTCCTCATTTTCGCTCCACAACGTAGAACCATTGATATTGACCCAAATTATGGAACCATCTTTGTGGAGATAGCGCTTAGTTACATTTAATGCGCGCGTATCGCCTCGAAAAAATTTTTCTAAATTGTCATTGTCGGTTTGCAAATCGTCTTGGTGCGTGATTTCGTGATAAGTCTTAGATTGCAACTCATCAATGCTGTACCCCAGGATATCTCCAAAGCGTTGATTTACGCGAATATACTCACCCGTTTTTGAACGAATCAGTGCCACACCCACTGCAGCCTGTTCAAAAATTACCCTGAAGCGGTATTCGCTCTCAAAAAGCGTTTGTTCTGTACGCAATCGAATGCGTTCGCCAGCCTCTGATTGTCTCCAGCTCCTAAAGATGGCCCCAAATCCCAGAAGCAAAAAAGACAAATGTCCACCCCATAGCGCAATAATTTGACCGCGCTCAATCTCCATCAAAGGAGCCATAGGTACAGATACACTAATACCTCCACGAATATCTCCCACCTGGTAACCTTGTGATGCATGGCAAAGCAAACAACCTTGCTCAGTGATCAATGGGCGCATCAGACGTAAATATTTTTTCTCGTCTAATACCTCGATGGAACTGACTTCGAGCTCTCCCAGCTCGAATGCCTCAAGGGCATTAATTTCCCATTTATCGGGCGCATTTTCTAACCGAATAGGATTCAAGCTGGTGATGTGTCCCAATACCCCATTTTGTTCTAATTGCAATTCATGCACTTGTCTTGTCATGTAGGCTGGATTGATCAAAGTCAATTCTTTGCCAAGTGGGGTGCTGATATTTCGCTCTTCGATATCATTCAGATATGGGTTAGGCTGGGTTTCTTCAGAAATTTGCACATATACTCCCCCATGTCCAGCATTCCAACGCCGAAAGAGTACATCCTTTTCGTAAGCAACTCGCGCCTGGATGCGGGTAGATTCTTCTGTATTTCTATGAACCTGAAAGGTATTCAAAACGAGCGACACGGCTATTACTAGAATCCAGGCAGCAGACAAACCCCAAAAGTATCTTAATCTGCTGTGACTGGTTCTCTGATGAATGTTCATAATGCTAATTTAATCAAAAAGAACGACCCCATCTTATGTCGCTCTCCAAAATAATATGATCTGACCGCCGGTAAAAATATATACCAATCGCGTCACATTTTACGCACGCGCAGCGGGAAAGTCCTAAAAATATGGGGTGGAGGCTTCGCCCCCACCCCATATTTTCAGGGATATTTCTCTTTAGGTTGCGCAACATGAATAAATTAGTCATATTCGACCAGTAAAGGGGCCTGGGATGTGATCGCACGGAATATAACCGATATTTCGAAACATTATACGCTACTACCCTGCTCGATAATATACAGAATACTATCAATTTTGACATCTACACGATGAGCATTGCATCCCCAAATGAATAAAAACGATAATTTTCTCTCTTGGCGGTTTCGTAAACAAGCAGAATGCGCTCTCGTTCGGCAAAGGCACTGACAAGCATCAATAGTGTAGATCGCGGTAGGTGGAAATTTGTGATCATTGCATCCACGATTTTAAAACTGTATCCAGGCAAGATAAATAGATTCGTGGGACCTTCGAAAGTTTCGATGCTTTTTTCAGGTGAGGCATAGCGCGCCGCGGACTCCAAGGTACGCACGCTGGTCGTTCCTACGGCGATCACACGGCCTCCGGCGTGGCGCGCCGCTTTGATGGCTTGAACTGTCTCCGATGACACATGGCACCACTCTGTGTGGATTTCATGATCGTGGGGATCATCTTCGTTGACAGGGGCGAATGTGTCCAAGCCAACGTGCAGTGTCACTGTGGCAAAATTGACCCCCATCATCTTTAGTTCTTCGATCAGCATGGGTGTAAAGTGCAGCCCTGCTGTTGGAGCGGCCGCTGATCCCGGATCTTGGGCGTAGACCGTCTGATAACGTTCTGGGTCGTCGAGATGAGCCTGAATGTAGGGAGGCAATGGCATATGGCCAATGTTATCAAGCTGACTGGAAAGTGGCTGCTCAAAGCGTACCAGCCGCCGCGGGCCGCCCAAATCGGACAGAATTTCGGCTTGAGGACCACCTTCGATTTGAACTTTCTTGCCAGGGATCAAACCCTTTCCTCCAGCCAATGCTTCCCAAATCTGGGCTTCGCGTCGTCGCAGCAGGAGCAATTCCACTCGCCCACCAGTGGGAATTTTGCGCCCGAATATGCGCGCCGGAATCACGCGCGTCTGATTGATGACAAGCAAATCATTGGGTCGCAGGTATCCACCCAAATCACGAAAATGGGTATGCTCAATTTCTTCTGTATCCCGCCTGAGAATAAGTAAACGAGAGGCATCGCGCGGCTCTAATGGAGTCTGCGCAATATATTCTTGAGGAAGTTCGTAGTCAAAATCGGAAGTTTTCATTCAAAAGTTCTGTATTTTGTATTAGTCAATAGAAGGCTGAACACCGCAGAGTCGCAGAGAACGCGGAGATTCTCGCATTTTACAGGAGAAAAATTCTGCGAACTCCGCGTCTCAGCGGTGAAAGTTGCATCAGAATTGTGTTCAATCTACCCTTGACCATTACAGATATTTGAAATTTATTTATAAAACGTTAGTATGATTCTCCAACGCAGCCTTCAAGCGTTTTTTATCTGCGGGAATATCAGTAATACGCACACCTGTGGCATCATAAATGGCGTTCAGAATCGCCGGAGCCGTCGCTAATGATGGCGCTTCAGCAAATCCTTTGACACCCAAGGGACCTTCGGGGTGAGGCACTTCAACCATGGCCGGGATAATCTCTGGGGTCATATCTGCACTGGGGATCTTACACTTGCGCAGCGTATTGGTCAGGTTAACTCCATTTTCAACGAGATATTCTTCCGAAAGAGCGTACCCCATACCCATCACCACGCCGCCATGAATCTGTCCTTCAACAACAGTCCGGTTGAGTACATTACCCAAATCGTTGGCAGAGATCACCGTCAGCACTTTGACATCGCCTGTACGCGTATCGACCTCGACCACAGCCACCTGGGTGTTGTAGGCATAACACCAGTGCGTGGCGCGCGATTCAAAACCTGGCTTGCCATAGTGGCTAGTTTCGTCTTCGAGTAAGGGATCCGTTTTGCTGGGATTATATTCTCGCTCAACAACGAACTTTCTGCCGATCTCACTTAATTCGATGGAGTTCCCGGTTTCAGGATCTACGACCAGCTTGCCATCCAGCTTCAGTTTACTTGGTTCTTGTTCTAATATTTCGGCAGCGCGGCTGAAAATCTCATCCTTCAAGGCTCTGCAAACCATCACAGTCGCATTTCCGGTCATATAGGTTTGGCGCGACGCAGTCGTGGGGCCTGTGGGAGGCGTTCGATCCGTATCCGGGCCGACGATTTGGATATTATCGATGGGAAGCCCCAACTCCAAGGAAACCAACTTGGCAATCCCCGAGAAGGCGCCCTGTCCATATTCATGCTGACTGTGCCGCAAAACTGCGTTGCCTTCGCTATCCAATTCGATTATCGCCCCAGCCCGTTCTGGCAAACCGTGACCGAAGCCAATATTTTTGACCGCAGAGGCTACGCCGTATCCGATCTTTTTCTCACCATTCGAGTCAGGAAGTTGGAGTTTTTGGAACTCCCTTTGGGCTGCTGCAACAGTGTCTTTGATGGATACTACCCCCGCGGGCAGGATGTGATCTGCCGCGGTTGGTAAATCCACGTCCAAGCCATTGATCAGCCGGATCGTGAAGGGATCAATACCTAAGCGAGATGCGATCTCGTCTAATTGCTGCTCGATGGCCACCGCAACCTGGTTGACCCCGAAGCCGCGCATCGCCCCACACAGGACGTTGTTGGTATGCCAGGCCCAGGCTTCCAGTCGTAAGTTGGGCACATAATAGGGACCCGCTCCAAATACAATGGTATTCTCCATCACATCAAAACTGAGCGACATATAGGCCCCAGCATCAAGGATCACATTGGATTCGATAGCCAAGATTCGGCCATTTTCATCCGCGCCAGTTTTATATTGCATCCAAGCAGGATGGCGCTTGACGTGCACGCGCAACGACTCCTTGCGAGTCAGCACGATCTTGACAGGCTTTCCAGAAAGTTTGGCGCCCAGTGCAAGGTGCTGCTCAATGATCAAATCTTCCTTGCCGCCAAAGGCGCCCCCGATGGGCAACTGCACCACGCGGATTTTTTCCTCAGGCATATCCAATATTTCAGAGAGCTGAGTGCGCACATCAAAGGCACATTGGGTGCCCATTTTGAGCACTACGCCACCATCGGACCTGGGGTAAGCAATACCTGACTCTGGCTCCATGAATCCATGCTCGATGAAGGGTGTCGAATATTCACCTTCAACAACTACAGCACAATTAGCGAAGGCATCATCAACATCGCCGCGCTCGATTTTGGCATGATGGGCCAAGTTGCCTTTTTTGTGAACTTTGGGTGCATCTGGGGCTGAAGCTTCTTCCGGAGTAAAGACACCTCGTAAGACTTTATATTCAACTTTGATCTTGCTAACAGCTTCCTGAGCAATCTCCGGGGTGCTGGCAAACACTGCGGCAAGTGAATCGCCGATATAGCGTGTTTTATCCTCTGCGATGGCTGGTTGATCGCGGACCACAATGCCAGCCTGGTTCTTTCCAGGAATATCTTTGGCCGTGATCACCAGTTCAACACCGTCCAGGACTTCCGCCTCTGTCGTGTCGATGTTCAGAATTTCTGCGTGGGGATGCTCCGCCCAAAGGATCTTGCCATGCAGCATCCCCTCCTCGCTGATATCGTCGCCAAATAGTGTTGTCCCGGTCACGAGTCCCACAGCATCACGCGTTAGTAGGGTTGACCGAACCCGATCACCTTCGGGGGCGATTGGCGGCACTATTTCTTCTTCGCGCATCATCTTCCCAGCAGCTTCGATGGCGTCAAATATTTTCAGATATCCCGTACAGCGGCAGAGGTTATTATTTTTGGTCAGTGCTGTTTTGATCTCATCACGTGTTGGGTCGGGGTTGTTATCTAACAAGGCCTTAGAGGCCATGATCATCCCCGGGGTGCAGAACCCACATTGCACGGCACCCTGCTCAACGAAAGAGTATTGCAAAGGATGAAGGTTCCCATTTTGAGCCAGGGCCTCAATAGTCTCAACTTGACATCCATTCACCTTAGACATACGCACCAAACATGCCCTGCGCAACTTGCCATTCAGGATCACTGAACAAGATCCGCAATGGCCACTGCTGCAGCCATTCTTGGTTCCTGTAAGACCCAGATAATCGCGCAAGAATTCCATCAGGTTCATATCGGGGCGCACTTGAGCCTGAACCGTTTCGTTGTTTACAATTACATTGACGTTGATCAACTCTGGCATAATACTAACCCTTCAATTCACGAATAAGACAAATGGCACAAATTGCGGTATCACGGTAGTTAACCGTGGAGTTTATCAATATGTCATTCTGAGCGACAAAAGGAGCGAAGAATCTCTAATTTATCACATAAAGAGCAAGATTCTTCGTCACTGCGCTCCTCAGAATGACAACTTTATAGCAAATTTTAGTGTCCACGTTTAAGTACCGTCCTACCCAAATTGCACGAATAAAAACATTTCAAATTTTCGTGATACTCGTGACATTCATGATTAATTCCTACGCAGGCCATTCTTGTGTCTTTACGATGGCCTGCATTTTATCCTGATCGATTAGTTTACCGTGGCTGATGACATAGTCCGGGGCTGCGTGGTTGCGCAGCGCTTCAAGCACGTTGGGCTCATCCAAAACGACAACATTGGCGGGCGAACCGACTTTGATTTCGAAATTTGTCAGACCAATGCATTGAGCAGCTTTGGTAGTGACCATGTCGTAGAGGGTTTCCATATCCTGGCGGGTGGTCATCCAAAGAAGATGCGAAACCAGGAATGCCACTTCAAGCATGTTGTTGCGCCCATAGGGATAATAGGCATCAGAGATGTCATCCATACCCAGGCAGACCAAAACACCTTCTTCTAGCAGTTCACGCACGCGGGCATGTAGAGGGCCGGTATGCGGATCGCTGACCACGCCCATCTCAGCTTTCTTCAGCAATGCAGCCAGTTTCTGCAAATAGGGCTTGGGATACATCGACATAGCCCGGGCATGATGTGCCAGAGAGCGACCATGCCAGCCTCGGTTGATGGTTTCCAGTGCCATTAACTCCAACGAGCGCAAGCCAGGATCTCCAGCATCATCTACCAGCATTGAGACGGGTTTGTCAAACTCCTCTGCAATGTCATAACAAACTTTGACATGCTCGGCGATATCAGCATCGGTGAACTCAATCCAGGGGATGCCACCGACAACATCGGCACCCAACTCCATAGCCTGGCGGACGAGATCGGCCGCGCCGGGTTCACGCACAATGCCATCTTGAGCAAACGCAACTACCTGAATATCGACGATGTCTTTGAATTCTTCGCGTGCCCGGATGAGGGCTTTGACACCGATTAATTTTGCTTTGCTGTCGACATCAGCAAAGGCGCGGATATGCGTGCCACCATAAATCGCCGAGAGAGCCACGGCCTTGCGGACATTCTTGATGATCCATGATTCATCGTAAGATTCCTTGACCCGCGCAGCCAATTCGATAGCAGTCATGGCCTTGCCCATATCTGCCCCATGATAATCCTTCATAGCCAGCTCATCCATCATCGGCAAGGTGTAAACTTTACACAGATGCAAATGCGTGTTGACGAAGGCTTCTGATACAAGGTTGCCTTGAGCGTCGATGACGGTTTGAGCATCCGCGGTTAGGTTTTCATCTAATGCAGTTATCTTCCCACCCGAAATGCCAATGTCATACCGTTTTTCTGGCTGCCCACGCAATTGACAATTCTTGATCAGAACATCGATTTTGTTGGTCATCGTCTCTCCTTATTGAACAAAAGACCCCGAACAACTTATCGTCATTCGAGGTCTTCAAAACACAATATCTACTCGCTAGACCATAACTTCGTCGGGCAAACGCATGCTTTCGTTGGCCTTAATGATCTCATCGGACACATCGAAATTCAGGTTCGCGCCGACCATTTGCTCGACGTATTTCTTGATGGAAACATCCCAGTATTTTTTGGTGACGTAATAAACGCGGGCACCACCAAGCTCGTGCTGAACATCGGGCCAGGGATAGCTGGGTTGGGCCATGCCGACACCCCAGCGCTTCCAGCCATTGTAGCTTTCATAGGTGGCCCACCATTCCTCGTTTCCGAGGATTTCGAAACCATAATAGGCCTTGGCGTAGTACATAATGGCGCCAATGCGCAAGCCGCGCATCAGGGCCATAGTATGTAAGCTGATATTGATCTCTTTGCTCATCAGACGGCCGTTGGCAAAACCAGCCAGTTGACCATCGACAATACCGACTAACACATAGGGATCCTTAAGGCGTTTGCGATACCAGCCAGCCAATTCGGCATATACGCGGGCTCCGACGACATCGTAGAAGTCGTGCTTGGCCTGCATGACCTTCATGACATACTCCATCATCATGGGAGCTTCTTCCAATTTTGCCTCTCGAATATAAAGCTGGCGGCCATCTTTCAATTCAATGGTAGCCGGGTTCCAAGGCTCAAGGTCCATTGGCGGGGCTTGCAGGATTGGTTCGATTTCTTCAACATCAAAGGTGACCTGAGGTCGGGTAACTTCGCAAGGGGTTTCAAGACGCATGATACTTTCTCCTATAAACTATGATTTTTATCTGACGGCGTGCTCCACAAGGAACACGATTCTTTCGATTAATTATTCTAACAAAGCGGCGCTCAATTTATCCAGACTCTCAACATGGCTGGGGTCAACTGCATCGCCAAAGCGGGTCTTTTTCATTCCAGCTTTCTTAGCCATTAATTCTTCATAACGATCATCATCGACAAAGGCTACGCAGCGACCAATGCTGGCTTCACCATCGACAAAGCGCCAGGGGAAGAACCCGATTGTCACCCTTTGATTGAGCAGTAAGTCGATATCGCCGCCGAGACACTCGGCATGAATGATGCCATGAGGGAACAGAGCAATATGCATCATTTGGTATTTACTGTCATCATAAAAATCTGCTAAAGTTTGGCCAAACTTCTTCTGGAAGACAATCTCTGCTTCCTTCGTCTGGCGGGGCATCCAGTTGCGTATGATCGTATTCATGGGATGATCGGCACTGCCGCAATCGACAGCAATCCAGCGCAATTTCTTTGCGATAGCCCATTCGACAAATTCGATATCGGGACCTGGGTGTTTGACCATATAGCGGATTTCATCAGCGGTATCATGATCCCAGCCGAAATGATGGTAACCAGTGTGGATGATAAGGATATCGCCCTCTTTGACTTCAACGCGCTCTTCAATCATGGCGCTGGTATAAACATCGTAGTCACCAGCCACATCGCTAAGATCAACAATAACACCTTCGTTGACCAGGAAATCCATATCTAATTCGGCCATATCCTTGCCTGGAGTATAGAAATGGATCTCACCATCCAGGTGCGTACCCAGGTGATTTGAGTGGGTCAGCAACTGGCCATTGGCGCCATTTGGAGCCAGGCGTTTAAAATATTTCACTTGGAGAGGCTCATAGGTGGGCCAGGGGGGGGTGCCAACACCTAATGGGATTGTAAGATCAATAACTTTCATATTAAATCTCCTTTGTGTAACTAACTATTCGACCAGCCTTAAATCATACCAGAGATCAGCGCCAAGACTAAACCACCGGCAATTACACTACCTAACTGGCCGGCAGTGTTGGCTCCCATGGCATGCATCAAAAGAAAATTCTCGTAATCATATTCCTGACCCACCCGTTGAACGACACGCGCCGACATGGGGAAAGCGCTAATACCGGCAGCACCAATCAGTGGATTGAATTTTCCGCCGGAGAGGGCATAAAGCAGTTTGCCAAAAAGCACGCCACCAGCCATGTCCAGCACAAAGGCAAACAAACCCAATATCAGGATATTAAATGTTTCCAATCGAATAAACGCTTCACCCGTCATCGTCGAGCCAACTGCCAGGCCTAAAAATATGGTGGTTACATTGGCAATTTCGTTTTGGGCAGCATTACTCAAGCGGTCCACAACCCCAGATTCGCGCATAAGATTGCCGAACATAATTGTAGCAATCAACGGTGAGGCAACTGGCGCAATCAGGGAAACGAAAATCGTCACAACAATAGGAAAGAGTACCCGCGTAGTTTTTGAAACTTCTCTTTCAGAATAAGGCATTCGGACTCTGCGCTCTGCGTCGGTTGTCAGTAAGCGCATGATCGGTGGCTGAATAATTGGCACCAGAGCCATGTAGCTGTATGCAGCAACTGTGATCGGCGCCAGCATATCCGGCGCTAATCTCCCTGCTACTAATATCGCTGTGGGGCCATCCATTGTGCCAATTACACTAATAGAGCCAGCCTCTTTCAGATCGAATCCAAGAGCCAGAGCTAATAGCAGGGTGCCAAATATTCCAATATGTCCAGCTGCCCCCAATAAAGCCATCTTAGGATTCTCCAGCAATGGCCCAAAATCTGTCATTGCTCCCAGACCAATAAAAAGCAGTAGAGGGAAGAGTTCTGTCTCAATTCCAATCCGATACAGAACACCCAAAAGGCCGTGTTCTCCGGATATCCCCGTGAGAGGCAAGTTCGTCAGAATTGCTCCAAATCCAATAGGGAGAAGCAGCATTGGTTCATAATCTTTGGCAACAGCAAGATAGATTAACACACCCCCAACAGCCATCATCACGATCTGTTTCCAGGTTAAGGCTGATATTGCAAGAAATATGATTTCGATAATATTGTTCATTGATCCCCTCTACTTGTAGGTAACTAAAGCTTCGCCGTAATCAACTGCCTGGCCTACACTGATTTCGACGCTGGCGATAACCCCTTCTCGGGATGCATAAATCACGTTTTTCATCTTCATGGCATCGAGCACGCAAAGTTCATCACCCGCCCCCACGGTCTGGCCAGGTTGCACATGGACGGCGACAATATCTCCAGGCATAGGGGAAGTCACAACATCTTCCCCCAATGAGATTGATGGAGCACTGTCAGGTTTCACCGCTACAGTTCTCGCCTTAGGTGATTCAACCCGTTTTACCGCTCTGACTTGTGGTTTTTCTACTTGACTGGCCAGAACCACCTCATAAGATTGTCCGTCAACAACAGCAATGACGGGGGTAGCAGACAAATCTTCGATTTCAACAACAAATTCCTGATCTTCAATTTTTACTAGAACCCGTTGGCTTTTATCACTCATTGTGGCTCCTTTGAATTCTGCTCTTGGCAAGTGGCGATTCGAGCAAGGCGCCCAAATTGGCCGAGTGTTTTCTATCACTTTGTAAGGTGGCAACCGATACTGCGATGCCAGCAGCTTTTATACGCAATTCTTCCCAATATATTGACAGGTCATCTTGGGAATCGGCTGGTTCTGGATCAGCTGATGATTTTTCGTTGAACAATTCTCTCAAAAACACCATCAACAAAGCCAAAACTCCCAATGAAACAAAGGTAACCAATAATCCCCAAACACTCAATTGCAATCCCTGTGCAAATTCACTCATTGACTCACTCCTATAGCGGGATGTTTCCGTGTTTTTTCGGTCGCACGATAACTTGCTTGTCCTTGAGCAGTTCTAACGCCGAGATCAAACGCGGGCGGGTTTCTGAAGGGATTAGAATCTCATCGATATGTCCACTGGCAGCCGAAGTGTAGGGCTTGGAGAATTTTTCTTTAAATTCAGCCACGATTTCCTGACGCGCTTCTTCAGGGTTTTCCTTTTCTTTCAACTGCTTGGAATAGAGAATATTAACTGCGCCTTCAGCTCCCATCACAGCCACTTCGGCGGTCGGCCAGGCGAAGACCAGGTCGGTGCGAATGTATTTACTGCTCATGACGATATACGCACCCCCGTATGCCTTGCGAGTAATCACGGCGATCTTAGGCACTGTGGCTTCTGAATATGCATAGACGATCTTAGCACCATGTCGGATAATGCCACCATGCTCTTGTTTGACTCCGGGCATGAAACCCGGCGTATCCACAAAGGTGAAGATGGGGAAATTAAAGGCATCGCAAAATCGGATGAAGCGAGCAATTTTGTCAGAGGCATCAATGTCAAGAATGCCAGCCTTGGCCACAGGTTGATTGGCGATAATTCCTATTGCACGTCCGTGCAAACGAGCAAATCCAACTACCGCGTTAGGTGCAAAGTGTTCATGAACGGGCATGAAGCTGCCCAGGTCAAATACTTTTTCGATGACGTCACGGATATCGTAGGCTTCGCCTGGGTCAGTGGGGACGATGGTATCCAGGGTTTTATCTTGTCTCCAAGGATCATCCTCTGGGGTGATCTCTGGAGGAGACTCTGCATTGCTTCCCGGCAAATAGCCGACTAATTTTCTAGTCAGTTGCAGCGCGTGGGCTTCATCGAGTGCGGTGAAATGAGCCACGCCGCTGACTGTGCTGTGGACGCCGGCACCCCCCAAAGATTCTAGGTCGACTTTCTCTCGAGTGACAGTTTCAATGACCTTCGGACCCGTGATGAACATATGGCTGGTATCCTGGGTCATGATGACGAAATCGGTCAGGCCGGGGGAATACACCGAGCCGCCCGCGCAGGGTCCCAACATCACGCTGATCTGCGGGATCACACCGCTGGCCTGGGTGTTGCGCCAGAATAATTCGGAGAAGGCGGCCAAACTGTAAACGCCCTCCTGAATGCGCGCACCCACAGAATCCATCAGGCCGATGACTGGCACTCCTGAATCCATTGCCAGATCTAAGATCTTGGCAACTTTCTGTCCGTGCACTTCCGAAAAAGAACCGCCCAAAACGGTAAAATCTTGGGCATAAACACAGACCATGCGCCCATCGATTTTACCGAAACCCACCACCACGCTGTCTCCGGCAGTGCGCTTTTCATCCATGCCGAAATCGCTATGTCGGTGGGTCCAGTAGGCATCAATTTCGAGGAAACTTCCTTCATCAAGCAATTGGTGCGCGCGCTCACGGGCTGATTGTTTGCCCTTGGCATGCTGCGCGTCGATACGCTTTTGGCCGCCGCCTTTGCTGATTTCTTGGCGCGTTTCCTTCAACTCATTGATTAAATTTTGATGTTCTTCTGTCAAGGTTGCCTCCCTAAAGTATCATATTGAATTGTCATTTGGCATTCCGTGAACAAGAATAGTTGGTAAATATGTCTGTTAAATTTCTAGCCACCTGACAGTTTGAGAAAAAAACTTTCTGGGACACGGATTTACACTGATTTTCACGGATTTTTTTAAATGATTCATGACTCCACTAAAAAAACTACCAGACAAGGGCTTCCGCCGGAATATATGGGAG
>JADHTJ010000063.1 GCA_016785015.1 Anaerolineales bacterium | reverse complement strand
AATATGCAACAGAAGATGTGATCAAGCAATATGTAAAGAACCAAGGTCAAGAAAAAAAATATGTTAAGTTACATGAGCAGCAACTCAAGATGTTTTAGCAGAGCGATACCCCGTCCGCTTGCGGCGGGGTAGTTCATTTCAGTGATTTCAGTCTTAGCTAGTGAACAAGGTTACCGATTCAGCCACGACATACAAGCTATTTCGCAGAGCGGTGACTTCTTCAGCTTGATAGGTTGGAATTGTGTTGATCAGTTCTTCTCTGCCAGCACGCTTGAGTACATCTGCTAAGGATTGCTTGTAGAAACGGATATGCAGATGGCCGGATGCTCGCAAGCGCTGTCGCTTGTTGATATGTACTTTCTTCGTTCCTGCTTTTCCATCGATAAATCGCAAGGTGATGTAATGAGGTTTGCGCCTGGGGAGTTTACCCTCCAGTTGCTCAAGAATGGGTGAAAATTCATCATACATTGCCAGACGCACAAACATGTCTGCGCCACCTCGCCACACCCGCACAGCAATACCCTGCACCATTGCCAGGTTGAGCTGGGGGTCACGGTTGACTGGCGCTAACGCTTGCACATCGATCTGAGTTCCAATCCGTTTGACTTGAACATCTAACCAATTGGATTTGTTTTGCGCATTCTCCAGGACGTGCGTAGCTTTGGCATCCCTGAAGAACTGGCGCATGTCTTCGGTGTAGGGTGTGTCTACCAGATGACCATCAACCTGGATTAATTCTCCGGGTTGCAGGGAAACCAATTGGCCAGCAATCATCCCATCAGGGATACGCAAGGTGACATAGCGGTCAGAACATTCGCCCTCCGGCTTGAACCTCAGACGCAGGAAAATGTCCTGCGCATAGTCCCAGATCTTCTGAATAACACCAGAGATCTGGACTTGATTGATATCAAATCGTTCTTCCAGTGGGTACCTCCTTCATTAGAATAATACTCCGTTGACTGAGTTCGTAAGGTGCTGCTTGCATCTGCCCTCTTCGGGCAGGTTTTATAGAATGGGGAGGAAGAGCGGGTAAGGCTCTTCCTCATCAGGGCAATGATCCGCTC
The DNA here is from genome assembly GCA_016785015.1 of Anaerolineales bacterium. Lineage (GTDB taxonomy): Bacteria > Chloroflexota > Anaerolineae > Anaerolineales > UBA11858 > NIOZ-UU35. The sequence continues at coordinate 23,956 of JADHTJ010000063.1, read as the reverse complement.
TAAAGGAAGCTATATGGTATTGAGATGAGCGGGATTTCTCAATACGTTTTTGTGATGGCAGGTGTATCAGGCTGGAGCAGCCAGCGCTTCCAAATATGCCTGAGCAGCCTTTTGTAAGGCTTCTCCTTCGGGGTTCTTGGGTGCCATCTGCTCGGCGTACCACTTGATCGCCCGTGGTGATACTTCAGAGAGCTGCTTGCCTTCATTGTTCCCAAATGGGATGATGAAGGTCCCGGGATTACCATTGCCGCTCAATCCTTGATCTTTGGTCTCGGGCTGAACGGAAAGTGGTTTCTCCGCGAGTTTGGCTTGCTCCTTGAAGTGCTTCCTGGCATTCTCATGGTGCAGCAGGCCTTTGTAGACATCGTTTTGCCAAAGTAACTTGGCAAATGCAGCTGCAACAGCGTTGGTGATGCTGCCGCGAATGGCATAGCCCAGATCGGCATTATCTGATGCTCCGGATGAAAGGATTGGCTTGCTGGCCTTCGTTTCACCATCTTCATTAGCATAAGCAAAGAACAGCCGAAACTGGGGGATCACCGCTCGCCACTGCTGGTACGTGCCACCTCCTCTCTTTTTCTTGGTGATTTGTTCCGTTTGCATGCGATCGGGATCATAGGCATACCACCAACCAATCCCTGCCGGGCCGAAAGCCTGGGTGGCTTTCTCGACCAGAAAGGCGGGGTTTATATCGGTCAACGACCGATCCCTGCCATCAGGTCCAGCCACCTTGGTACCAGGCACAGCTTTGTAGGCTTCCGGGGGCAAGACGACCTGCAGTCGTTCCAAGGCTTCCTGCAGCGAGATGCCTGCCATGGTTTTATATGCAAAAGCGCTCATTGCGTACCTCCGTCATCGCACCCTGGCGCAGCAGGTTGCGGTTATCGAATCCTCCTGCGCGAGGGAGCGTGGAACGCTCTTTTGAGATATTCAGTTGTCAAGGTGCCCTGAAACAACCTGGTGAGAGTCGAACTCACCCAAACTTCCCAGAGGTTGTGTTAGTCATTCCCAGTTCTCGATCCACAATGGGTCTTCAAGAGTGACATCGTAGATGCGTTTTGCATCCAAAGTCTTGAGATCAGTGGCCAGACCTTTGTGCCCAGCCAGCTTGCAGTCACCAACCAGCCGACTTCTGCCTTTCAGGTCCCCAGCACAAAGCGCCACATACCCTTGGGCTTGGGCCAGGTTCTTCCACTTGGCAGGCCGATCGTTGACGCTCAACTCAACTTCAACTAAATGATTCTGACCGCCTCTGCTTACCCGGATGTCGGGGATGGATGGACCCTCAATATCCGGCATTACATCCGTGCTCCAGCCGCGTGCACGGGCATGGATGGCAAACAGCATCACGGCCAGGGTATGAGCAGACATTCGTTCACCATCGTGTTTGGTGAGCAGCAGTTCCCAATCAGATTGCACCGGATGCCAACCCAACATTTGACATAATTCTCGACCTTTATTCGTCAAGCGAACCATTTTCAAGGTAGTTTGAATACCTTTATCCATGCTCAGTGCGGCGCCTTCCAGCACACCCGCTTCTTCGAACATGACCATGGGTTTCTTGGTGGAGTTGGTGCGGTAGCTCAGGCCTTCTATGGGGGCAATACACTTGTCGATCTCTAGATGAGCGTTGATGCCTAAGGTGGCGATCAGGTAGAGCATCATCGTGCCCCTGCGCCAGCGCAGTTGGGTCCAGTTTTGATTGGGGAAGAACTGGCGGAAGGAAAGCGGTTTCTCGGGAACTTTGAACTCGGCTAAAGGATGAGGGTCCACTGGTGTTTCAGATTCTTTCTTTGTGCTGGATTTTGTTTCCTGAGGGGTGTCTTTTTTCCCTGAGATCGGGTCAACTTGATTTGTCTCTTTCTTTTCTGTGGATAGCTTCGATCTGAGCTGCTCATTTTCTTGTTCAAGCCGCTCAAGTTGTGCATTCAGACGCGAGATCGTATCTCGGTCATCATGATCATTGCTCCACCCTTGTGGAGATGGAACTGGGTTGTTAAGGTGCTGGTGATCGAACTGTTTGAAGAACTGCTCCCAATCGTTGGCAGTCCAAAATTTGGGTGCGCTGGGATCAGTCCGACGAGCATCCTCCAATTGCTCCCCGAGTAGCTGTTGGGCGAGACCAGTAAGGAGAGCTACAAATTGCCTTCTCTCGGCTTCGATTGCAAGGCGTACAGCACGTTCTGCTTTCAGGATATCCTGCAAGGAACGGTCTCTTAGGGGTTGGAATTCGCTCATTCATACACAGTGACTTCAATGGCCTTTTGAATGCTTTGATTCGCTGTTTGTAGTGAGGCGATGGCGGTTTCTTTTTCAACTGTACCCAATGACCAGGAATAGGTAGCGTCGGCTGCGGTTGAAAGTGTGTCTCTTGGGATCTCCAGGCTGGCTATTTCCATCTGATGTAGATGGCGGCGCACTTTTTCTGTCACCAGTTGAGCACGTACTGGATCAGGGGATCCCTGGAGCAAATCAGCAAGGCGGTCCGCATTGCGGGTGAGCAGGCGGATTTCCTGGTTGTATGCCAGAGATTGTTGGATCACCTGCCATTCGGTCCAGGTTAGCACTCGGTCCGGGAGCAAGATCCAGCCAACCAGACCCAGGATGAGCAACATCGCCAGGGATGCAGTGCTAATTAGTAAGGTGCGCTTTTGGACATTCAGCCCAGTGAAATCGATCTCCATTTCGTTACCTGCGGATGAACCGGATTTCAGAGATAGCCTCCGTTGAGATGGAAACAGCTCCAGGCCAGATCATCAATGGGATGGAAGCAGAACTGGTACAGGAGATTCTGGGGACAGAATAGTCTGGGAAAAGCTGGATGCCTGCAGAATAGTTCATTCGGCCTTGCTCTGCCAGGGTGTCCTGAAACGTGGATTGGGCAACATTCCAAATGTGGTGTGCACTTTGAAAGGTTGCTTTGCCAGTCAGCTGGAATGCTTGGATATCTACGGCTGATACCGCGGCGCCCTCACAAGCTGCATCCGAAGCAGTTTGCAGCCTATTGCGGATGCACCATAAGCGGGTGCCGTCGATAACCAATATGAAGAGGGGGATCACGACAAAGGCAAAAATCAAGGCTGTCAGCACCAGGCTTTGCCCCTTTTCGGTATCCTTCTTCTTCATACTTACCAACCTTCCTGGCGGAAATAGCTGACGACTTCCTTTTGGAACACCGGAGTGCTTTCTTTACCAAAGAAGGCGCTCAGACCACCAAAGAAATTGGGTACCTGATAAGAAACCAACACAGCAATCCTGCTGCCACGCCCACCGCCGCCCATTACGCTGACGCTGTATGTGCCAACAGGAGCCTGGTTGATTTTTCCCCAAGCACCTGCAGCCGCGATTTCCACGGCATTTTGTTGTGCCACAGATCCTCGCCGGGCGCCGTAGTTAGCGGCGTTGTTGGCGTTGATCCCGGCGATGCCCAACATAGCCATATTGACCAGACCCAATGTGACCAGCAAAATGATGGGGAGGGTAAGGGCGGCCTGAACGAAGTCGCCGCGTTGATCAGCCAGGAAGCGTTTCATGTGTAGAGCTACATAGCGTCCAGGACTTGTTGGAAGGTGTCCACGATGCGAACACCTAAGGCTTCCAGTACTGCTATTGCGACCACGACAACTAATACTAGAAACAGTGCTTGTTGTACGAAGTCGCCGCGTTGGTCACTGACAAAAGCTAGCATTTTTTCTTTCATATGCACCTCCGCAAGGTTGATTAAACAAAAAAAGCGCCATTGGGCGCAGTTATCCCAATGAACGCTAGTTGAAGAGATTCTATGTTAGAACTTATGTTCTGTCAAGCGTGTTCCCCGCGAATTGCACGGCTTTCTTAAAGTCGGGTGATGAGAGCAAGAGCTTCGAGTGGATGGGCATCGAAGTACCTCCTAGCAGATGGTAAGTATTGGAATTTGTATTTTTTAGCAAAGATACCTAAAACCAAGTTATTGATACTTGCCATGACTTGTCCGGCATGTCCTTTGGTCATACGAGTACGATCTTCAAGTAGAGAAACATCTCTGCGATAGTGCAAGCTGTTTTCAATGCGCCAGTAGGAACGAACCATATTCAGGAGTTTTTTCGGAGATACTGCTTCACGAGATAGGCTGGTAAAACCATAGACGATATGTTCTTGAACTTCGCCGGTTTTGGTGCGAATGAAGCGGCGTTCGAGTTTGAAAACTTGCTCAAGATATGGCCAGTCAAAGAAATCTTTCAATTGGCTGCTGACGGTGATGGCGCGTTTTTCAATACGTCCGTGACCCTTATTGACGGTTGTTGCACTCTCAAAATCTTTGGGTGGATAGCTCATTCCAGGAATGGGTTCTGCATCAGGCCCAAACCATAAGCGAATGTCATCTTCCATGTTTGATTGGTTGCCTTTTGCAAACCAGATGTAGTCACCACCAGAGACAACAATCTGTAGGGAAACTTCTCTCTGGGTATGCATTGCATCACCAATGATCACTTTATCCCGCAAATCAAGGCACTTGAGCAACTTCGGAGCTACCGGGATCTCGTTTTCATGGTTCTCCACTGTCATCTGCATCAAGACGATGCCTTCACAGGGCAAGTATGCTGCCAACAAATGTAAGCCTTTCTTGTCATCTGCAACTGTGCCCTTCAAGAACTTACCATCGATGGCTAACACAACTTGCTGACCAAAATTCTTCTTGCCCGCCAAGTATTGTCCTACCATCTGATCCAACTCGCTGGCATCCACTACATCTTCGAATATCCGCCGATATGTACTGTGATGAGGCATGCTGCTGCGTTCCAATCCAAGCGCCTCTACTAACATTGCCGCTCGATGTTCTGCCCACTCAGCTATCCCGATGGGTCGATCTTCTCCACATAGTTTGCCCATCACTGCCAATGTTAGGACGATTTCTAATGGGTATCGAAGCCCTCTCGCATCACGACTATCTGTAAGTTGATGAAATTGCTCGTACAAACTGCCTATATCAAAAATGAAACCTTCTTCTGTGTTACACTCCATTTTGACCTTCCTCGCTATGTTTTGTGGCTTCAACACATTAGCATAACCGATGAAGGTCTTTTTTCATCCCCTTTTGTCGGACTTTAAGAAAGCCGTGCCGCGAATTGATCACTCAAGTTTTTTCGTTGTAGCCTCTCTTACTTGAAGTATCTATCGTTTGTACGTGAATACCCTAACTACACTCCGTGATTTCTATGGTTACTTATGTGATTGGTATATTTGCGTGTTTTGATGACAGGTTAGATCTATTATTTGAAATTGTATTGCAGTTACTTACGGTTTGTGCGATAATATCCCTATGCGTTATTCGGAATTCTTGCACATCGTTGGAAAAAATCCACTTTTTGAAACATCTCTGTTGGCAGCAGGGGTCGTATCCCCCTATCACGCTCAACGGCGATTGACTGACTGGTCGAAAGCTGGCAAAGTTATCGCCTTGCGCCGCGGCCTCTATGTATTGCCAAAAGCGGAAAGAAAGATCGAGCCACACCCATTCCAAGTAGCAAATCAATTAGTTGCTGGTTCGTATGTAAGTTTGGAAATGGCCTTGCGATATTACAGCATAATTCCCGAGCATGTTGCAATGGTTACTTCAGTCAGTACTGGGCGGCCACAGGCTTTTGAAAACCTATTCGGCCGGTTTCAATACCGGCATATCCATTTAAATTATTTTTTTGGCATGGAATTTCGTTTGATTTTGGGTAATCAATACGCCTATATCGCTTACCCAGAGAAAGCGTTGCTTGACTTGATTTACCTTCGTAAAGGCGGCGACTCTCCTGAATTTATCTATTCCCTACGTCTGCAAAATCTTGAACAACTTGACCTAAATCGACTTGAGCAGTTTGCGGATCGATTCAACAAGCCTAAGATCCGTCGGGCACAGATGCTGATCCAGCAACTTGCCGAAATGGAGACAAAGGAGTATGAGTCATTATGATTGCATATCTTCAAAAGTTATGTGCAACTGCCGAAACGCCTCTGATGGCTCAACAATACGTGCGTGAATACCTGCAGGCGCGCATTTTACAAAGTTTGCAGCGTAGTGGTGCGATGCAAAGCATTGCTTTTCATGGGGGAACAGCGCTTCGTTTCATCTATAATCTACCTCGCTTTTCTGAAGATCTTGATTTTGCCCTCGAGTGCGCAATTGAAGCCTATGACTTTCGAAGCTATCTACGACAAATAGAGCGCGATTTTCTTGCGGAAGCCTATGAATTAGATTTCAAGATTAGTGACAAGCGTACGGTACACAAGGCATTCGTGCGATTTCGTGGCCTGCTTTATGAATTAGGGCTATCTGGGCATCAGACCGAAGTATTAGCTGTCAAATTAGAAATCGATACTAATCCACCGCAAGGTGCTGGGTTATCAACTACGACTCTGAACCGACACGTTCCATTGAATATTCACCATCATGACCGCTCTTCACTATTTGCGGGCAAATTGCATGCTGTATTACAACGTTCGTATCTCAAAGGGCGAGATATCTTTGATCTGTGGTGGTATTTGACCCAACCGGAATGGCCTGAACCTAATTATGAACTGCTTAATCGTGCTCTAGATCAATTAAATTGGATTGGTCCAGTATTAAGTCAGAAGAATTGGCGAGATTCAATTTATCAGAGACTGGAGCAACTGGATTGGCAGGAAGCAGTGTTACAGGATATTCAGCCATTTATCCTTACATCGAATTGGGAAGCACAATTAACACAACCAAATGTGCTGGGATTATTAACTCGCAACTAGTAGTTAGTTCTTTTCGATCTGTTCATTATATATATCCTTTGAACTTAGGAGACAATTATCAGCCCCCAGCCTAAGGGGTACCTTTAGTGAGTGGTTTGTAACTTACACCCTAACCATCTCTAAAAACACTCCCAGCATCTTGAATGAGATAAGATAGCAACTAAATAACCATATTCCCAAGGCATACCCTGGGAAACCCGGGATGGGTGTCCCAACTGCCTGACTTTGTAATCTCTCTCTTCCCCAATTCACAGATAAATACCAGATCAATTGCCCTATCGTTGCACCCAGTAGCACCGGTGTTCCTAAGATGCCAAACACGATCCATCCCTTTGCGTCGGCCCCGCCTAAATGTCCACGCCACCACAAGGTGAAGGCCAATATTGAAACAATCAGAATGATCCACCAGGGAGTTGAGATCCAACCTGTTGACCGTGCAATGAGTGCAATACCCATAGCAGGCAGTGTCAGCCAGTTACTGACTCTCCTGCTCGTGAAATCTTGCCAGGCGCAGATCAGCAGCCAAATCCCAAAGATACAAACGAAGATCAACGACTCTTGAGCCACCCTTCACTCCCATCGGCTAACCGGACCTTGAGCCAGGATGATGCCTGATCTACTTCGATCAAATAATATGGTGTTCCAGGTTGCAATCGAGTATCAACCCGCTCTTCTATTCCTGCAAATAGCCAGTCGCCTCTATTGTCCACCAAGAAAAATATTCCTTCCATTTCATATACTAAATGTCTGGCCATCCACCCCGACTGATCGTGGAATCTAACCTGGACCCAGTTGATCCCTTTCGAAGTGTGGATTTCCTGGTCGATCTTATCCAGCACGGTTCCATTGGGTAATACATCAATTGCCAATCCCCCTGGTAAATCGCGTAGATACACACCGGGGCCTTGATTGGTCCAAACCACGAATTCAGCTGATCTCAACTCTGGAGTGGGGCTGGGAACAGGTGTTGGCAGTGAAGTCGGAATGCTGGTCGGCGTTGGCTCAAGAATTTCTTCCACAACTTTAGTCGGCTGCTGTGGTATTTCAGCTTCCGCTCTCCAGCGGAAGAAACCAATTATGACCCCAACAAAAACAACAGCCAACGAAATGGTGCCAATGATCAGCCCCAGCTTGCGCCACATCGACAGGCGTTTCAGGTAATTGATAATCTTTCGTAGATCAATCGTCATTCAATCAGCCTCCATATTCGAATAAATTCCTCGTCAAATAGTTCAATCTGCCAGAAGAGAAAGCCCCAGGGGTGCCAGCCTGGCGCTGAACCACCTGAAATGAAGTGTTCATCTAAAGGTGCTGTTTTGGCAAAATATACTCCAAGCAGACATTCCATAGATTGACAGTCGTTCCAATCTATTCCATCCCTTGTCACGTTTGGCTGCCAAACCCCGTTTCCCTGGATATAAACTCTGATAGGATCACCAAACTCTAGATGGGATTGAATTTCTTCATATTTATCCCAAGGCCCACGGCTAAGATATTGACCGTAATATGGTGGCGAAAGGATTTCAACACCCGCTGCAACCCAAACTCTACGCCATTCGGCACCATCGAGGTATTGCACACGTACCAAATTCACCACCATCGTGCGCATATCGTATTGTTCAAACTCATCAACATACCCAACAAACGACCAGGTGTGATCTCGATAGTGCAGCTCTGGAGCGCCGATCCCGTTCACAACTGCAGGCGCAAGTAATAAAAGAAGTGTCAGCATGGCAAAAAATTTCATCAGAATGATCGCATGAACGCGCCAAAGGTAGCGATGGTCAGGATGGCAAAGAGGGGGATGAAGTAAAAGATCCCTACCAGGCTGCTGAGACGGGTTTCCAACTTGGCGGTTTCCTCTCGCAGCCGCTGTCGATACTCCGATGCCAGAGTTACGGATATCTCCTGCATCCGAGCTGCTCCTTCGATACCCGTTCGAGCGACCAGATCTAGCTGCACAGAAAAAGCACGCAGCGCAGGCAATCTGGTTCGGGCAAAAACCAACTTCAGTGCCCCCACACCGCCTTGACCAGGTGGTGTCAAAAGGGGACGGTTGCTGGTTTGTGATTCGGCGATGGCTTCCATAAGAATGCGCGCCAAGGGACCGGGCAGTTCAGCTGCGCGTTCTAGCGCATCTTCCATGGGTGTTTCCGCGCTCAACTCTGCTGCTACTAAAGCTGCCAATTCGGGAACCTGACGGGTTGTCCGGCGACGCACCTTTTCTGCCTGGCTTCGTAAGCGTAGGAAAGGCATCACGCCAGCGATCAAAGGAACCAGCCAAGCCGCAGGTGCTGAGAAGGTCAATGGTACGAACAGGCCGACGACTGTAAAACAGAGCGCCATAAATGCCTGTCGTCCTAATGTGTCCCGTGGATATAGCCCACCACGTTGGGACCAAAGCAAATGATTTTCCCAGGCTGTCATCGAAAAGGGTAGCTTTCCAAGCAGCCGCGCCCCTGTCTGGTCTGCAAAACCAGATTGGTTCGCACCCTGACCTAAGAAGTCAGAAAGCGGATTGTTTGTCAACCGATGTAGAAATAGATCTGAAAGAATATAAACCAAATATCCCATAGCACTTGCAGCCATTAGGGAAAATACCATTGTCATTGCGTAGCCTCCTGTACCATATCCCGAATTACGATCCAACCGTACACTCCCCAACCCACTGCAGCCACCATGACGAGTTGCATGGATTGGGTTCCTAAGAGCAGAGAGCGACCCATGGGACTGCTAGAAAGAATATAGAAGATGACCACGGCCACAGCGATGATCACGCGTGCCATACTGAAGGCATTCGAAGCTGTAGCCGCGGCCTCGGCGCGCACATCCAGGATTTGAGCTAGATTGTCAGCAGCCATGCGAAATGCCTGGGCATAGCCTTCTCCCCCAGTCTGAACCATACGTGCAATTTCGAATATCACCACACCCAAAGAGGATGAGATCTCGTTGGCTTCGTTTTGCAATCGGTCCATGGCGGGAAAACCGTAGGCATGGATTTCGTGCAGCAAATACTTGATCCAGCCATGCAAAGGTTTTTCCGGATCAAGGGCATCATTGGCGTTGGCAATGGCCCTGATTACATTGTGCTCAGTTTGCAGAACCCCAGAAAGGTTGCGCATTAATGTGGGTATGTCTTTCTCAATGGCCAGACGAGTTTTCTCCCAACGTGAATGAATGAAGCCACGCATCGCCAGATAACCTACCAAACCACCCCCTAGTAAAGCCAGGGGAAGAGGTAGTCCCAGACCTAGTAATGGCAGCATGGCCAATATTCCCACGAGGGCATAGCTCAATGAAAGATAACGCTGCTCACGGTCACGGGCATCGATGCCCAAAGCTCGAAAGGCAGATTGGATCTGATAATTTTCCGTTCCCAATCTTGCTTCAGGGACAGCATCATCTCGTTTTGTGAAATCCACTAATGCCTGGCTGCGACCACGCTGGACTAGAAATCCGAGTGTCCAATGAATCACTTGATAGGCTAAATACGACAACGCTAATGCTGCAAGTAGCGGCAGGCTGGTATCGTAGATTGCGTCCAGAAAATGAGACATCATTCTTGGGACTCTCCTTTGGATTCAGAAACCCGATCGAAAATCTCCATCATTTCTTTGAAGCGACCGTGTTGGTTCATCTCCTCGTGTCCATCTGCCTTCCATATATCACGGAAGCCAACATCACCACCTACCAGTTCACGATTCACGGCCCAGATACCCAGTATTTTTCTCAAACTATCGATCCAACCTAACTGCACAACGACATCCACTGCCATAGCAAAGGCACCCTTGGCTGCTGGGAAGCGAATGCCAGCATCGGCAAACATCAGCAAAGCCAGGCGATGTACAGCATGTTCGGGGCTTTCGGCATGGAAGGTGGTCAATCCGGGGTGATCAGACATCTGTGCACGGAAGAGAGCCATACCCACATCACCCGTGCGCACTTCACCAACAATCAACCAGCGTGGTGACATACGCATGGCATCATCTACGCCATCAGCGATGGTGTAGGGCGGAACCTCGGATCCAGGTTGAGAGGGTCGGGCTTCCAGGGTGACTACATGGGGGTGATCCAGCCAGATCTCCTCGGGGTCTTCGATCTTGACCACTCGAGCTTCCTTTGGGATGCCGTTGGCCAATCCTGAGAGCAGGGTTGTCTTGCCGGTTTTGGTACTGCCAATGACCATCAAACGCAAGCCTCTGGAAACGCCTTCGACTAAACTCACTAATACTTCTTGGGGAGCTACATCCCACTGGGACAGCTGCTCCAAGGTCACTGGGTTGGGCTCGAAGAGGCGAATGTTAATAGAAGGGTAGCCCGTTCCTGGTACTAATTCAGGGTGGATAACCTTGACCCGAGCTCCACCCATGCCTGCAGCGCGCGGCAGGCGGGCATTGACGCTGGGTGTGGCTTTGGTGATTGAAACGCCTGTGGGAGCAAGTAAAGCTTCCACGGATCGCCAGGTTTCGTCTGGCGAGGGCGTATATTCGTGCAAGATGGGGTTTTCCGATCCTTTAGGGATCAACCATACCTGGCCATCGGGATTGAGCATGATCTCTTCCAGATTATTGCGTACTGGTGGGAGCAGTTCGTGGAAGAAACCCAAGCCCCCGATTTGAGCTACAGCCTGCTCAACCAGAGCGACCATTACGTCAGGAGCGACGGCGTGGGATGAGCGCGAGATCACAATCTGCAATTCGCTCAAAGCCACTTCTCGCAACTTAGTACGATCTCTTAGGATGTGCAGGGGTAGTTGGATGTCTCGCAAGCGTTGGGCTGTGGCTTCAATCAGTTGCACCCTTGCATCGTGAGACAATTGCCCGCCATTGCCTTTAGTGAAATCAGACCAGGTTGGCATCAGAATCTCACTTTCACTCCAAAGATACGCTTCTCTCTTCCTGTGCTTGGCAACGGACGTCCATCGCTGCTGAATAACGTATCGGCTAAGGGTTTCAGTGCCTGCCGGAAGGCATCCACACGTTGGACTGGCAGCAGACGACCATCCTGGGTATCACCGACAGAAACCAGATCAGGAATTTGGGCCACTACCGGAGGAAATCCGCCAATCTGTTCTGATGCCATGTGGTGCCAGCTGTCGGCATCGACGCGGTGACCGGCCTGCATGCGGTTCAAGACCACGTAGATATTCTGTCGGGCGATATTGTGCAGACCATCTAAACGCTCTGCTACCATGCGGTAGGCATCTACGGTGCGGTAGGCAGCTTCTAATGAAGGCCGTGCCACCATCACCAGGGTGTTGGCTGCCGCCATAGCCATAGCTGCCAGGGATGTCGGCGGGGCATCGATAACGATCACGGCGTAACCTTCACGGATGGCGGTATCGACCAGGTTTTTCACCGAAGCGGGATCGTCCATGGGCTTTTCCATGGCTTGGGCTTCACTGAGTGTATCGGGAAACCCGCCAATCACATCCAATGTGTCCAGTTTCTGGATTGCTAGACGCAGACCATCGGGTGTAGGTTTGGCCTGCCAGTTGGTGATATTGGGTTGCGCCTTCAAACCCATGATCAGGGGAAGATCATCGGGGGCACCCAAACCAACAAGCAGTGTAGGATAGCCCCTTTGTGCTGCCAGATAGGATAAATTGCTGGAGACGGTGGTCTTACCGACACCCCCCATTTGGTTCCAGACGGCGACGACGCGAGTTGAAACCGGTTTGCTGCCCCCCGCCGCGGATGGCACCCATCCCAGGCTTGGATCATTGAAGCGCCGGGCGCGCATCTCTGCAGACATCTTCTCGACTAACGCAGCCAGGTTGACATCCACTACATAGATGCCTTTTACATTAGGGATGCACTCCAGGGCTTGCTTCAGGCTCTCAGTTTCGTCGACGGAGAGTTGGGGCAGCACCACGTAGATTGCTGCTTCGATCCGTGTCAACGTTTCGATCAGGGGCGAAGGTCCGTCAAAAATAGTGGCATCCACTAAGATGATGTCCGGGTTGGAACTCAACTTGGCGCGTAGATCCTGCGGATCGGTAGCGAAAGTGGTCACCCGGAAGCGCTCATCAGCCGATAGCGAGGCATACCAAATATCTATGCGTTGTTTAGGGCCTGCTATTAGCAATGTGGCCGTCTCAGCGAGACCAGATAAATGGGATGAAGGGTTTTGATTCCATTGGGTCATGCGTAAACTCCTACGGTGTGGGTGTGGTTTCCATGATCTCGCCCCCGATGGGTGTTTCAGTGGGGGTTGGCGAAGGTCCAGGCGTGATCACCAGATCTGGCACATAGATGCCTGGGCTCTCGAAGTGCAAAGCCTGATCGGGTGTGATGAATAGCGACAGTGCCACACCACGGGCGTGATCCAAAGCAGGCATCAGGTCTACCAGATTTACCAGTCGAGTTTCGCTTTCTAGACCGAAGGCCTCGAAGTCATAGGCCAGGGCAGTTTGATAGACGGATACCGCCAGCACCACTACGCCCTGGTTGTCACGATCAGGAACTGTGCCGCTCGTGCTGCTGCTCCCAATACCAATTCCGCCTTCATCCTCAGGATCCGATAATTGTTGGTATGCCAGGGGATCGACAGCCAGGAATTCTGGAGAAACGTACAGCACTCTTAGACCTTCGGCAATAACTTTGGCGTAGCTGCCCTCGGAAGCATCCAGCACCGCGGTTACACCTACCTGGTCACCTGGTTTGAGCAATCCAGCCAGTCCACCGGAGTCGGTAACTTCGATAGCGACAGCTCGTTCGTCTTCATTCAAATCGATGTGTTCTCCACCCAGATGCTCAGGGGTAATCAGGTCACCTTGGGAGCGCGGCATGCTGAGGGTTTCACCGATGAGAAGCTCAAGCTGGGTGACAGCGCCTTTTGGTAAGCTTCCCTCGGATCTGGCATCCAACACAAGATCACTGGATGTCAGCGTATGCCCGGCGGGTAGTTTTCGGGCAGCTACGACGGCTTCAAGGGTATCTTCCTGGCGTGCCTGAATAGCGAAAAATGCTACCAAAAACACGGCCAGGGCTAAGGCGATGGATATAAATTGTTTTGATTTCAAAGCTTTTCTCCTTTTTAATAATCAGGATTGATTTTCTTGATTTGCAGCTAGAAGTGCCAAGGCATCGACCAATGAGATGACCCGGCACTCAATCACTTGCTCCCGCTCGTCTAAGATTAAAACCAACACCAACTCATGTTCGAAGAGTTGCCCTACTCGAGCAAGTACTTCGGGAGTCAAGACAGGAATTTCAGTATTTGATTTACTCATCTATTCCACAGGCGTTGATGAAGGTTCTGGCGTAGGGCTGCTAAATGAAGATGTTGGTAATGCATCCCACCAGCCTGGTGTTGATGTGATCGTTGGTGTCTCGGTGAGCCATTCCACGGGAATCCATTCTGGGGTTTCTTCCTTCGCCAGGCGATATTCATTTTGGATGGCTAACCCAGCCAGCAAAATAATCAGCAATATGCCAGTGATAAACAATGAGATCACTTCCCAGCGTTTCATAAGGCAATCGCTCCCAATTTCGTAGCTACCGCTTCATCTCCAGGTTCTTCGGCATCCAGGATCAAGGGTTGGAAGAGGAAGGGGCGCATTTCTGCCCGATTGAAGGTATATGGCAATCGACCTAGCGCCATGCCGATCTGTTCATCTGCCAGGAAGCGCCGCCAGGCTTCATCGCGAAACCCCTTTTCACTTTTGGCTAGGGCACTCAGGATTACGTCTTTGTCATCGGGTTCAGAGAGAAAACCTGCGATCAGGCTGGAGCAGCTGGAGCGGATGCCAACGGGTAACGACGATGGCGATTGGCTGATAAAGACCAGACGGATGCCATATTTACGTGAATCTCTTGCCAGGTCTTCATACTGCTCAGCGACAGTACCCCCACCACGGTTATTGGGATCTTCGGCAGCCAGGCCGGTGAGGATTTTGTTGGCTTCTTCGAAGATCAAGAGCAATTCAGCATCCCCTGATATGAGCTGCTTCTGGCGCTTCTTGACCATGTCCTGGGAGATCAGCCAGCCTGCCCAGCCCAGAAGCCAGGCTTTGGAAAACTTATCCAGAAACTGTCCGCCTTCCAGGATGAGCACACCAGATTGACCCAGGTCAGCCAGGTCGATGGCATCATGACCGGGAGCGAATTGGGGTTCTGCCGAACCGCGGATCAGGGATTTCAGCCGCTGTAGGATGCCTTCGTAGATGCCGCGACCGATCTGGTCGCGAGTGGGTAGCGCATCACGGCGGGTTTCGATCTCCTGATACAGGTCACGCAGCCCCACATTTTTCGATCGCTCGATAGCGATCTGCTGACGTTGATCAGGAGTGAGCGCATTCAGGCGCATGCCCGGTTCTGTATCGGCTGCATCTGCCTCGGCTTGATTTGTCACTCGGCCCCAATGACGATCCGCCCGCACCTTGGGATCATCAGTCAGCACCCCGGCTTGTAGGTAAACTTGTTCAATGGCGTCTAGAAAGCGGTGCTGCTGTTGTTTGACTCCCAGTTGTGCCACGGTGGTGAAAATACCTGCAAAGGCCTTCATCTGCTCTTCGGGATGGATGTGGCGTGATATCTGCATCGGATTCCAGCGCAATGGGCGCACCCCGAAGGGATTGAGCTGGCGGATATCGACCTGTTCTTCGATCCCGGCTGCATTGAGCAGCTGACGCCAGGCATATCCAAAGTCCAGCACTACCACGCGCATTTTCCACTTCAAAGCCACTTCATAGGCCAGACGCATAGCACCCACCGATTTGCCGAAGCCGGTCGAGCCAGCAAAAAGGATATGTACAAAGCGGTCTCGATCCAGCTTGACTGGTGTGCGAGTCAGGTCAGCTGTTTCGGGTGAGAATTGGTGGCCCAGGAGCACATCGCCAGGCATGTCGGGATAGAAGCCCAAACCGTCTTTGGGAATAGCGGGGATGATTCTCACCGTCCCTTCGCGAAATATTGCCGGAGCCGTATATGCTGCCAACTGCGCCATGGTCAAGACAGTGGAGAATCGTCCACCCAATGCACCATGCAGTGGATCTGTTGGGTCAGGCAGCATGTGGGGTGTGAAGGCTAAAGCGTGCCTGCGGATCAGGCTCTCAATATCACTTCCCGGTCGAGCGGTCAGCACTGGGGTGGGGGAGTTGGGGCCATGAAAAGCCTGGGGGATCAAAGCGTCTCCGGCGCTGGCGCCGGTTTCAGTTTCGGTGAAGAGCACGGCTTCACCCAGAAAGCCGCCTTCTTTGCTGGTCATGTTCAGCAGACCTTCGATCTGACGGTAGATCTCCGTCAGACAGTCGGCGACATCGTCTTCCGTCTGCCAGGATCGATTGATGGAGATGCCCGGGATCAGGCCTGTGGATAGACCGCGAGTTAGTGCCTGCATGGCGCTGCGGTTTTGATTTTGAGTCTGGGTATGACCCTGGCTGTGGTTCTTTCCCCAACCTTCCTGCTGGCTGTCGGCAACACCCCAGGTGTCTGCCCGTCCCCAAGTGTCAGATTTGAACTTGCTCCACTGTTGAGATTCGGTAATGGCTTCCCCTTCGGAGATGGTCACCGCGCGACCTTGGGTGTATGCTTCGCCGTGAGTCTCCGAACGGCTTTGGGTGTGAGAACTGCCACGTGTGACAGCCACGCCTTCGGTGACCGAGTGACCCGAACTCCAACCCCCAGAAACACTTTGGCTGGACGATTGACCTTGGCTTTGGGATTGTGCCTCGGAATCGCTGATCCCCAGGCTGTTGGTCATACTGCTGCCCCATTGTCCAGATACCCCGGCGTTGATGCCTGCACCGACAGTGCCAGGTATACCGACATTGGCCTGTCCGCCAACGTTGGCGCCATAGGAGTTGTTTGATGATGCCGCTTGAGAAGAGCTCTGACCGTGAGTGTTGGTCTGGCCTTCGGATTGGCTCTGGCCCACTGACTGGCTCCAACCACCGTATTGACCCGAAGAATGCGTTTCTGAACGGCTGTTGGTAACGGCACTGCTTTGGGTGTATGCTTCGCCTTCGGTTACCGAGTGACTCTTGGTGAAAGCTTCGCTTTCGGTCAGGGCCCGCCCCTCACTGTGAGTGACAGCGATGCCGTGGCTTTCAGACTCGCCTTCAGTATGTGATTGGCTTTCGGTGTGGGCGTAGCTATCCGTATGAGCCTGTCCCCAATTGTGGGACTGCCCTTCAGTTTCCGATTGGGCCTGGCTTTCTCCGATAGATTGGCCGCCGCTCAAGCTATTGGATAGGGCAGCCATGATGGGGATACTCAGGTTGGCGCCTATGGAGATGGCACCACGGCGGCGCGATGCCACATTGGACGCTTCTTGAGCCACGCGCAGCATGGCTTGGGTCAATTCTCTGCGTTGAAGATGTCCAGCCGTGATTTGGAATAGAAAATCTTCCCCTAATTTGGCCAGACCGCGGAAGAGCATTTCATTCTGCTCTGCTGCGGGATCACTGTTTTCCAGAGGCAGTGCGCCATCCAGGCCTAAAGGTTTACGTGCTTGACGTGGATCAGGATGGCCTAAGACCGTCCTAACATTGCCAGCCCTATGGGTGACGAATTCCAAATACCACTCGATCCAGCGGGACAGTGGTGTGCGCGTTTGGGATTGTTGGTAATTGGAGAGTACTCCAATTACGGCACCAATATGACGATCCGCCTGGCTGGCAGCATCAGCTAAACTCAACCCATCTCCGGCTGCGCCGTAGAACTGCACCACACCGACATGATCAGGCTTGAAAATGCCCGCGGCAGCATAGACGAAATCCACCCCGGCGTTGTACAGACCGCGCAGGGCGGCTTGCTGCTTGCCGAGTACGTTGAAATCATCGGGCTCGTCGCGATCCAGGGCGATGGTGGTCAGCTCTCTCAGGGCAATGGCGCGATAGCGAACCAGCCCAAGATCGTCCCTGATCTTGAACCATAGGTAGCGAAAATTGCCTTTTTCTAATTGGATGCCGTTATCGAGTATCTGCATGGTTATTATTGGGACACGGATGAACACGGATCGGACGGATATTAGTTTTTCTCCGTGATATCAGTGTCCTAATCACGGCCACATGGGGCCATGGTCACACTAATAGACGCTCCCGGTCTCTGGGGCCTGAGCCTGCCCTTCGCGTAGCATCCCCGAAGGGGGAGTGCAAAGTCGAAGGGTTATTCTTGTCCACGGGTGCGTACGCGGTAGATAATTTGCTCTGGTGTGCCACCATCCACGGGTGGGTGTGCCCAAATGCTCTGCACCAGCATGCCGATGAAGCCCAGGGGGAAAACATACACCGCGATACTGATGATGACATCCAGGTATCCTTGACCCTGGGTGAAGAAACCGCCTGAGTCTGCCAACATGGGTGACAGGCTGGTGTATGCCAGAAAGCCGATCCCAACCAGGCCGTATGCGGCCAAGCCCCCGGCGATGCGCCAACGCAACAGCGCTGGGTTAAACTTCTCCAGACGCAAGGCGATGATGCTGCCAATGGCCATCACGTTTAGCCAGATGCCGATCACTGCTGGAGCAAACATCGAGCAGCCAAGGGCCAGCGCGCTGGCTCCTATCATCCACGGTCGACGGCTATTCTCGGTGCTGATGCTCAACCAGACCAATGGTCCCAGAAGCAGCACAGCCAACAAGTGCTCAAAGAGCAGGTATAGGATGGCCAGAAAACCATTCAATATCCAAATGAAAGGCAGCAGGGCTTGATTGAAGGTCATGGTTTTGAGTTGCAAGTCTCAAGTAACAAGTAGGAACGGCTCCGCTACCATGTGATCGTTCCATCCAGCAGATGCACGGGGATCTCGAAGGTGCGCGTAGACATACGACCATCGCTCTGGCGAACGGTGACTGTGGCCAGATAGGTACCTGGATCGCGTGGATCAAGGTGAAAACGCAGTGTGGCATTCATGCCGCTGACGCTGCGATTGGCACTGGGGCGCAAGGGGTATGAATCCTTAATATGCGCGCCGGGATACAGCTGCGCCAGCTCACCCGTGATCCAGCCGCGGCTTTCAGCCGATAGGTCAACGCCATCTAGGGTGATGGAAGAAATGGTGGCGCGTCCGGGGCCACTGCTGCAGCCATTGGACTTCAGGCCGCCCAGGGCAGTGACAATTACATCGACACCAACTTGTTCGGGATCCTGGCCTATCACTACTGGATAGGGGGGTAGGTAATCTTGCAGCGAGACCACCGGTGGTGCATAAGTGGGCGTACAACTAGGCGGCGCAGGATTACTTTGCGGTCGGTGTTCATGCTCTTCTTGCTCTTCTTCTTGGCGGGACTGGGGCTGAGCTTGGGGTTCTGGATTGTTTTGTCTCACCACAGGTGGTGGTGACAACCGTCGACCCCCGCCTCCGCCGCACATAATTAATGGAACACAGCGGCCCATACTAAGAGCTGTTACTGGATTGAACGTGGCTATTGCCAATAAATTGGTGGCTACAAGTGCTATTAGTGCGAGGGTAATGATGGATAAACGTTTTAAATTCATAGATGCTCCTAGGGAGATGTTATTGGAAAGGTGATTTCTTGTTCATCGATGACCACTGTCCATACTCCAGGGGGATCCTCGGGCAGGATGCGGAAGAAGTCGATCAACAGGCCATCGTTGCCCACGGGGACGGCTAATTCCATTTCGACTAGATATTCCTCTTCGTCGACCAGGATGCTGTATTGTGGAGTTGCGCCAGCTTCGAAGCCACCGCACCAGAATACGACTGTGCTGCCCAGGGTGGTGGAATTGGGGTAGAAAGCGCAAACTTCAGGAGCCAGGGGAACAGGCTTGTCATAGGCAATGGAAAATGCATATTCTTTGTTGATCGACCCCGTGTGTACTGAGAACCACAATTGCCCTTCAGGCCGGGCGCCCTCTTCGTCAGGTGTGTTGCGGACCGAATGCATCAGAATAGCGCGTCCACTGGGATCGCTCTCGATGGCGGCGGTACTGAGCACACCTTGACTCTCATGTACTAGGCTGACAGAGAGGGTTGCACTAGGAGGTAGATCTTCAACTAGTGCTAGCACAACTTGGCTTGGGCCATAAACTAGACCTTGATTGGCCTCTGTAAGAATGGGAAGTGTTGCCACCGTTGAGTCAACATCAACAGGACTAGTGTATTCCTGGGTCTCGTTCTCCTGGTTAGACGTGGTTTCATTTTCCGCAGCAAGGGTTTCAAGATTCTGCGTCAAATCGATCGCATTTGGGGTGACAGAACAGGCAGCCAGAATAACAATGCTGGTTAGTGTTAGTAGGATTTGATTACTCTTCAAAAGTATTTCTCCTTCATATATATGTCCCTGAGCAACAAGGCGTACACGAAAACCATCAGTATCAGGGGGATGGGCCAATAACGAGTGCTTACCAGGCTGTTCCAGGCCACATGGACAAAAATAGCCAATGCTCCACCGCGTGCATCAAAGCGACTCCACAACATGGATAGCGCCACATGCGAGGGGGTGAAGAGCATAAAGCGCAGCAGCGCCTGGGGTAGGGGCATATCCCAAAGGGTGGCCTCATAAAGGCTGGCACCCACTCCGACAGCAGGACCCAGGCTAAGGGCAACGAGACCGCGCCCAACTTCCTCCAGCGCCGCCAGTTGAGGGGTGGTGAAGCGCTCTGGAAGCTGGTAGATCCCATAGGCGACCACCGTTGCATAGAACAGGAATCCGACCAAAATGCCTTGGGTGGTTTTGAGCGGCGCAGCCATGGTTAAAACAAAAAGCGCCCCGACCAAAACGGTCGAGGCGCAGCTCTTCCAAAGTCAGAACACTAGTTCTAAAAATTCTACACCCCCTTCAGTTGGCTGTCAAGATTTATCTAATCGTAAATCTGATGATTTTTCAGCCGTTGTCTGAAAGTTTACTATGTATTTTGGAGAACTCGTCTAGTTTTCCTTCTGCGGCAGACCACCTGCGTACTTCATCCAGATCAATATCGTTTTCCATACAAATGAGAGTGGCCTGAACCAAGCATTGATTATCTCCCCAGTGATAGTATGCAGAGAGTCTGTCTTTAACACTATCGGTTGGTGATATGATTTTGAGAATCCCAGTAGAGAATTCGATTTCATCAATTCTGTTGACAGGTTCTTCTCCGATTGTCAGCGGTCCAGGTGGAAACTCAACCAGGAACAGCGTGTCGGGATGCTTGAAGTACCTGCCTTCTTCGATGAATCCAATTTCAATCATGCTATTTTTGATCTTCCCAAAACTTACCGAATAGATATTGACAAGATCGAGATCGCGTGAGACGTACTTCTCAGTACTATAGATTGAAACGGAAGCTCCACCTGAAAGAACGAGATCAATTCCAATATTCCGTAAATGGGTTTGGACAAAAGCACCCAATTCACCTTGAGACATATCTTTTATTGGTTTCATAAAGGTTTATCTTTTCGCCTGGGTCTACGTCGGTTCATCAATAATCCTTCTTGAATTTCGTCAGGATAAAATGAGAGAGCTTTCTCAAGCAAACTCTTTAGCTCATTGATGAACGCATACCTGGGATTGAATTGATAAAGGCGCGTGCGTCCAAGAGTTTTACTTACCAACACCCCACCCACCTCTAATCTTTCCAACTGTTTTTGAATTGCAAACAGATCCACATCGAAGAAGCGGGCTATCTCGGTTGCATAGCCTTGTTCCCTTGAGAGAATGAATGCGAGTGCTCGCTCACGATTTTCTGATCCAAAAATTGGTTCTAACATATTACACCAACATAAGTGGTTATTTAACCAAATGTATTGGTGAATTATACTAAATTCTACTGATATCTTCAAGGCAAAATAAGCTAATTTACTCTCCTACAACGACGCTCTCCACCAGCAATTCGTAGCTGGCGATGGGTTGATCCAGCGAGGCGGCATCGTTGAACAGGATGCGGAAAGCCTGGCTCTCACCGGGCGTGATGGCCCACTGCACAGAGACGAAATTGATCGCAAGCAGCGAACCATCGGATGCGTAGTACATCGCTACGATCTTGGGAAACCCGGCCACAGACTCACCTTGGTTGTAAAGAGTCCCCGTGATCTCATGAGTGCCAGTGTTTTTTAGGCGCGCGGCATGCTCGGAGACGATTAGATCGTGATAATCCTTGTCTCCGGTGTATTCCTGAATGTTGACTTTGGCATCGAAATCATCCCAGACGGGGATCTCACGGTCGAGAATCTCGAATGGTGCCACCTGACCCGGATAGACCACGGCCATAGGTGAGTGACCAATGCCGGTGTGCACCACCCAGCCATCTTGGGTGAATTCGACCTTTACCCGGATGACCTTGAAGGGCTTCAGGCCGGTGTTGCGAATCAGTCCGATGAAGTGCGTGGTGCCCCCAACCTGATAGCTGGTCTCGCTGAATATTTCAGCATCCAAGGGTTTGGGCGTTGGGGAGATTGTAGGCGTCGTCGATGCCGTTGGGGTGGGGGAATACGTCGGTGTGAATGTGGCGGTTGACGTGGGGGTGATTGTAGATGTCGTTGTCTCTGTGTGCGTCGCCCGAAGACCATCAAACATGCCCAGATCAGGCAGATAGATCACGCCAAGGAGTCCAAATAGAATAAGAATGGTATAGGGGATTAACTTTTTCATGGTTCACTTCCTACCAGGTGCAAAGTTTCGTTTTCTTCAAGTGTTCGTATGCCTGGTAGCATTGGGTATCATTAGAATACTAGAACATTCGTTCTATTATAGCATTGAATATAAAGGATTCAATGGATATTTCGGAGTCTCTCACGGGAGTTCCCAAGGGCCCATTTCGGAAATTTCAGAGAACGCGAGTCGGTGATTACATCGATTTAAAACTGATGTGTGTAATCTGCCTCAACATTCTATATATGTTGCAAAAAACCATTGCTGCTCTACCAACTGAGTAGTTACGATGCTTCATTATCTTATTGCAGATCCAAAATGAGCATGAAAATGTGGGAAAGACACCTTTCGATTTCATTAAACTACAACCAAGTCCATTAAAACCCAACCGTCGGTTTTTGTTGACTCTTACAAGATAATCATTTACAGTAGAAAAGGGAATGAAAGGAGAAATCGATGAAGAAAAATAATTTCTATTTGATTCTAATTGGTATAGCGCTTGCATCAGCAACCTTGTTTTGCGGGCCACCTCCTCCTCCTGAAGAAGAGGAGATGATGCTGAGACCTGAGATGGATTCAGCTAACCAGCTCAGAGGCGATGGATTCCCAACCCTTGAAATCCTATATAGTGAATTGGAAGAGGGTGTTCATTACACGATTGAGCCAATACCGGCAGATTTGGACCGCATTAAATATGGTGGACATGATTTCTACTACCATACCTTTAACGTCAAAGATAACGATACAATCACATTAAATGGTTGCGACGACGCGGATAAGGTCTTCACACGTCAGGCACCAGATTTCCGCTTTAATACGGAAAGCACTGATGTCGGAGACGCCAAAGTTTTCTTCATTCCCGATGACCAGAGCAGAGAAACCTTCCTGATCCTTCATCAGTCGGGCTTATCGACCGGGCACTACAACTGCTACGCCGGGAGCGGAAGCTTTGAAGCCGATGATTACCCCGATGATTTCGAAGCCCCGCCCGTGTTCACTGTCAACCAACCTGAGATTGAATATTCTGTGTGGATTGGCAGCGTCCACCAGGACGATGAAGAGCGAGATGGTTTGAAATTCGCCATCACCGGCACACTTTACGTTTCCAGCGCCGGAGCCAGAGACCCCGAAAAGATGCGCCTTAGTTTCAAAGAAGGTGATGACACCGAAACAATTGATGTCAATGAAGAGTTCGAGATCTTCAAACCAGAACCCATCACGGTAGATATCAGGGGCACTAATGAAGAGCCTCTTTTGGGAGTGGTAGACACTTCCTACATAGCTGAGCGCGGCTTCCTGAATATCGAGAGAAAAGAGGACAACAGTGTACTGACAGAGGATTATTGGAATGATACGCCAACCTGCAGCGGGTGGTCGACTGTGCTTCCAAGCGCGATCGTCAACTGGCCGGGTAATGAGGGTGACGATTATGTAGATGAGACGCTCAGGTTCTACTTCGTTCCTGCGGATGGCAATTCAGAGGATGACACGCTAGTAGTACACTACCAAATTGCTGAAGAAAACAATAAAGGAATGACAGGTTGGTATTGCTCATCTTATGATTGGATTGCTCAACAGAACAAAAGTGTTCAAGGTGGACCTTTGATCGAATTTGGACAGCTACCACCGGGGACTTTTAAAATTTGGGTTGCTGGCAATCATGGTGAAC
>JADHTJ010000243.1 GCA_016785015.1 Anaerolineales bacterium | reverse complement strand
GAAGAAACGCCCGACCTGAAATACTTCTACCCCACCACGATGATGGAGACCGGTTACGACATCCTCTTTTTCTGGGTGGCGCGCATGATTATGATGGGCCTGGAATTCACCGAAGATATCCCCTTCAGCGA
The DNA here is from genome assembly GCA_016785015.1 of Anaerolineales bacterium. Taxonomy (GTDB): domain Bacteria; phylum Chloroflexota; class Anaerolineae; order Anaerolineales; family UBA11858; genus NIOZ-UU35. The sequence continues at coordinate 4,907 of JADHTJ010000243.1, read as the reverse complement.
AATCTACTTGCACGGCCTGATCCGCGACGAGCAGGGTAAAAAGATGTCCAAATCTTACGGCAATGTGATCGACCCTCTCGAAGTCATGGATGAGTTAGGCACCGACGCCCTGCGCTTCACTTTGCTGGTCGGATCAACGCCCGGCAACGACATGAATTTGAGCCTTAAGAAGGTGGAAGCCAACCGCAATTTTGCCAATAAGATGTGGAATGCGACGCGGTTTGTGATTGGTATGCTGGATTCGCTCCCTCACCCTAACCCTCTCCCGGGGGGAGAGGAGACTGGTGCTTCAAAAAAGCACCCCCTGCCGCCAGAAATTCTCCAACGAGCGCGCGAGCTGCGACATGATAAAACAGATGCCGAATATCTACTGTGGAGTCTACTTCGAAACCGACAACTTGGGATTTACAAATTCCGGCGTCAACACCCATTAGGGAGCTATATTCTCGATTTCTACTGTCATGAAGCAAGACTGGCAATCGAATTAGATGGCGGACAACATTCCGAGGAATCACAAAAATCCCGCGATAAGGAACGCACTAAAAACCTTGAAGCCGAAGGAATACGTGTAATTCGGTTTTGGAACCATGAAGTACTAAGTGAAACAGACTCTGTTCTTGAATCAATTTTCAACACCCTCGAGGAGAGCAATCTCCCCTCTCCCCCTGGGAGAGGGGCTGGGGGTGAGGGCAAACTAGATTGGACCTTAGCTGATTCCTGGATTTGGGCGCGCCTGCGCTTCCTGAGAGAATCTGTGAAACGCCTCTTCGAGAATTTTCAATATGGTGAGGCTGGCCGCCAGATTTACGATTTCTTTTGGAATGAGTTTGCCGATTGGTACCTGGAGATCGCTAAACTTCAGATTGCTGAGGGCGGCGATAGAGCGTATCACACTGCCCAGGCACTGGTGCACATCCTGGATGCTTGCCTTCGCATGCTGCATCCCTTTACCCCCTTCGTCACTGAAGAACTCTGGGGGCATCTCAAGGAAAGTGTCGCAGCCTCTCCGCTTTCAGCAGCCAGCGCCGACTGGCCGGAAATGTTGATCATGGCATCCTGGCCTGAACCAGATGCGCTTGAAGGTTGGGAAGATCAGGCCATCGCGGATTTCAGCCTGGTGCAAGAGATCGTTCGTGCCATCCGCAACCTGCGCGCTGAGAAAAACGTCAAGCCCGGTAGACGCATTCCGGCAACATTCGCTGCAGGAGATAGAACCGAAGTTATCGAATCGCAAGCCGAAACTATCGCGGCCTTGGGCAGATTGGACACAGCACAACTATCTATCCAGCAATCGCTGGACACTAAACCTGAAGATCATATTGCCTTGGTGGTTGGACCCGTGGAGATCTATTTGCCCCTGGCTGGTCTAGTCGATTTGGGCGAAGAACGTGGCCGATTAGAGAAAGATTTAGCAGTAGCACAAAGCCAGATCGAGCGACTAGAAAAGTTGCTCTCCAGTCCTTTCGCTGAGAAAGCGCCAGAGAATGTGGTGCAAGTCGAACGTGATAAATTGGCTGGCTTCAAAGAGACAGCTGAAAAACTGAGTGAGCAAATAAAGAGTCTAAGTTAAAATACCCCCAATTCTTTCGTCTTTCGACGTGCTCCGCATGAATTGGGGAGTTGAGCTGGTGTTTTGATTGCACCGGCTCGTGCAAGGAACAAAAAAACTGACTGCCACCAAAAACAAAGGTGGCAGTCAGTTTTCGTATCACTAAATAATGACTATTTTGCCATGCCCATTTTCCAAAAGCGGTAGGCCAGAGACGTAAACAGCACATACCCCAGGAAGGTTACTGCACCAGCAGCCAGCGCTGATACGTAAGGACCGAGGAAAATGAACTCGCCGAACACGCCGGCTACAGCGGCCAAGGCAAGATAGCGCATGCCTCGATAAGCCACATCATCAGTATCGGCGTAGAAAAGACCCGCCAAAACACCCAGAATCATCAAGATCCAGGTTAGCCAGTCAGCGGCAAACCCAAACAGGCTGGCAAGCATCGCTGCCACGATACCCACAACATAGAACCACTTAGCAAATTTATCCATCGATATTCTCCTTATGAAAAATAAAATGAATGGTTTCGCTATCTATAACACAATACTGACTATAGAGATACGAGAATAATTCAAGCGTTATGTGCACTTTAATTTGCAACAGATTTTACGGTCTGCGCAATCTCGAGAAGGTTCGAGCGACAATTTTCTCCCGCAGCTCCACCAGTTCTGGGAATTCATAGAAGAAGAGCACTTTCTGTTCGGAGACGGTATCCCCCTCGGGCTTGGGTTGCAGCACAAAGTGAGTCCAGGATTCGGCAATATCCTCTCCGGGGTTGGTGGCGGCGTAATCAGTCACAAATTGATCTTGATGCGCATAATAAAATTCATCTAACATGGCGTAATACTCATCGTCGTCTTCGACATAATTGATCTCATCCCATTCGTCGAAGAGATCAAACCAAAAGCGCTCCACGAAAAGATGGATATAAGAATTGGGCAAGCTGCAGCCTTCTCCGGGGAAATATTGCGGGCAAGCTTCCACGGCTTCTTCGTAGATTTCATCATTCTCTGGATCTTCAAAAATATCTTCATCGGGATCAACCTGATTGGCGTTGAGAGTGAGCAGATGACCGAATTCATGGATCAATGTATAGGTCAGTTCTTGAGGATTCTCTGCGTCGACGATATCTACCGCTAAGACCCATTTTTCTGGGTCATTAACATCTTGCTCAACAGCAGCCATAACCTCTTCTTGCCCGTCAGTGAAGATCACAAATTGGGTCAGGTTGGTACGGTGATTGGGCGGGATCAGGTTTGCATAATAAACCCATATCTTTTGATGACTGTCGGTATCTTCTTGATAGGCAAGCAGATCGTCACTGATAGAGACCTCTTCGGGGTTGACAATCAGGTTGCCATCGATCTCATAGGTTATGATAGCGTTTTCAAGGGTCGATTCGAAATCTTCAAAATCCCCATCAAGTGAAACAAGCACTTCATCAGCCAGATCGAAGAACAGGGTCAGCAGATCGTCATCGAACTCTTCGTCGATGTAGCACAGCTTATCTTCATAGTCGTAATACTCATCTTCGTAGCAATCTTCGGGGAGTTCGTAGTAAGCATAATCATCATCGCCCCACCAATATGCAATATCTTCCCAAAACCAGTATACGAGACCCCCAGCAATGAGCAAAATTATCACCAAGCAACCACTAAATATTTTCTTCATTTGACGCCTTTCTTTTTAACTCATGTTACGCACACATAGGACTGGCAGTCCTAATAAATTCGGTTGGAACATGGGAATTTCTCTCCTAAGGACTGCCAGTCCTGCGTAACATCAATTTTTAATTATCTTCCTGATGAGTCACCACAGGTAGCAAAGAAGAATCTCTACATGATATGGATTTCAGAGATTCTTCGCTTCGCTCAGAATGACAGGATTTAAGAATCACTCCCTCGGAGGGCGTTCGCCATAATATTGATAATAGTTGACCTCTAATGGACCATTGAACAGCTTGCGCACACGATCGGGTTTAGCACGTTTGAAATAGTCGGGGAACTTTTTGTCGGCCGTCAACATATAGATCGACCAACCCTTTTTCTTTCGGAAGGTTTTGTGTAGAGAAATATAGATCTGATTGAGCTCCTGAAAAACTCCCAGCTTGACACCATAGGGCGGATTGGAAATCAGGATACCGTAAGGTTTGTCGATCCACAGTTCTTTGACATCTTTCTGCTCAAAGGTGATATCGTCCCCTACCCCAGCTTTTTTGGCATTGCGCTGGCTGGCATCCACCATCTCATCGTCAATATCATAGCCAAAAATTTGCATGCCCCTCGGTGGTTTCTCCGCCAATCTTGCTTTGCGGCGGGCAGCCTTCCAGGCTTTAGGGTGCACTGAAGGCCAATCTTCCGAGGCAAAATTTCGATTCAATCCTGGGGCCATATTCCGAGCCAGCATAGCAGCTTCGATTAGTATCGTCCCCGAACCGCAGAAGGGGTCAATCAATAGGCGGTCTTCTCTCCAAAAACTGAGCTGCACCAGCGCCGAGGCCATGGTTTCTTTCAATGCAGCTTCTCCAGAATGGATCCGGTATCCGCGGCGGTTCAAGCCAGAACCTGAGGTGTCGATCGTTAGCAAAGCTACATCTTTGCGCATGGCAACTTTGATGGTGAACTCTGGGCCATTCTCTTCAAACCAATCGATGTGATATTTGGCTTTGAGATTCTCCACAACGGCCTTCTTGACAATTGCCTGGCAGGCACGTACGCTTCCTAAAGTTGACTTGTGTGAAGATCCAGTCACAGTGAATTTGCCGTCTTCTGTGATCCAATCGCCCCAAGGGAGCGCCTTGGTGCCCTCGAATAATTCATCGAATGTCATCGCTCGGAACTCACCCATTTTCAGCAGCACACGGTCAGCGCTGCGCAGCCACAAATTGGCTTTGGGGATATCGTCAACGCTTGCCTGGAACTCAACTTTACCCTCGGATGTTTTGAGTCGATCAAAACCCAGCGCTTTAACTTCGCGCTTAACTACAGCTTCCAGGCCAAAAGTACAAATAGCGATTAAAGTAATTTCTTGCATGAAGTGTATTGTAACCCCACTAAATAGTTTCCGCCCGTAAATATTTTAAGATTACCGCTGAGACGCGGAGAACGCTGAGAATAATTCTGAGGAGAGTTACCCTTTCTCTCCTAAATAATGTCTCCGCGCTCTCTGTGTCTCCGCGGTGAAATGATTTATTGCCAGAGGCCCAAGATGACACCCATGACCAGCAGTCCCACCAGGTAGGTCCCAGAGTTGATGAACCACAGCAAAGTTGAGCGGCCTTCAAAAGCATGGTTGGCAGCAAATGAGAAGCCGCTGAAGCCCAACCACATGAAGAGACCCATCAGTAAGCCAG
>JADHTJ010000242.1 GCA_016785015.1 Anaerolineales bacterium | reverse complement strand
CCCAAATGTGAGGTCTCTCACACGGTAATTCCCATAGAACTTTTTAATACTATCTGCGCAATATGTCACTTGGTGTTTTGACCTTACATATTCATATTCCCGGCAGCGCTTCATTAAAAGACAAACGCCGGAGATTGAAGCCTCTCCTGACACGATTGGGTCGCGAGTTTAATATCTCTGTGGCAGAAATCGATCATAATGATGTTTGGGGCAGTGCCACAATTGCTTGCGCTCTTATCAGTAATGACAGCAGTCATACGCAAAGATCGTTGCAAAAAATTCCCCGATGGGTTGAAAAGAATTGGCCTGATGTCATGGTTGTTGACGAACAACTTGAGATTCTTTAATAGTAGAAATATGCGCTCAATTACTAGCTGTTGGCAGCATCACCAGTGACCAGCGCCTGATCGAAAAAGCTGGGCTCTGGGAGGGGGAAATGGTTCTCAATAATGTCAGCGTCACCTAGAAATGAAAAGTATTATCGTTGACGAAAATAACCGCTTCTTGCGGCTTCTTGCAGCATGTTCAAGCTTAAGTGGACGCATCTTCTCCAAATTGACAGTTGACTTTAGTAGTTTTCTTTGCTATTCTAGCCTTGGTAGTAGCTATTAAATTGGGGAAGATTATGCTTCTCAATGCGGCCTTACGATGCGCTCTGCAGAGCTCATTCCCCGTCTTAGATTCATTGGAGGCACAGCGATGTTTGAACCCCTAGTAGATGTTTCCAAATGGCAAAGCGATATCAATGTGGCCAAGATGTTGGGAGCTGGAACCAAGGCGATGTACATACGAGCTGGGGGCACCGACAGAAATAACGGCGCCAGCTACACAGACCGTCGATTCCGCGAAAATGCCGAGAAATTCAGCGACCGCGTCCCGGTTGGGTATTATTACTTCTTTTACCCCCACTTTGATGGTGTCAAGCAAGCTAAATATTTCTGTAACTTACTCAAATCTGTGAAATGGAATTTGCCGCCAGCCATTGATGTGGAGGCCAACCCCAAGAATGCCAGCAAATCCAGATGTCAAACAGAGATCAAAGAATTCCTGGATACCGTCGAAGCCGAACTCGGCGTCAAAGGCGTGATCTACACCAGAGCAACTTTTTGGAACCCTAATGTTGGTGCTCCAGCTTGGGCCAATGACTACAAACTGTGGATCGCCATCTACAGCAATACACTATCGCATCCCTGGGATAATAACCCCAACAGTATCTATCGCCCTCGCCCGTGGAACGATTGGTGGCTGTGGCAGTACAGTGCTGACAGAAATGGACGCGGATCCGAATTTGGCGTTGCCACTCGGGGCATTGACATCAACCGGGTCAACATGGAAGAAGAAGATTTCTTTAAATTTGCCAAGTGGGGCACGGGGGCCGTTGACGACGATGATGGTCCTGTCGAAGTTACCCCACCCCCCGATGATGAAGTCGACGATACTGTTGAAGCACCACCAGTTGTAGAAGAGCCAGAAACAAAATACCCTTTCAAGGGTTTCCTGCGCCGCGGCTATACAGCCCTGCGCTTGCGCTCCAGACCCACAACCCATGAGAAGAACTCTGTTGGGGCGATAAAACGAGGCTATTCCTTCTCAGTTTACAAAGAAATAAATCTTGGTGACGATATTTGGTGGCTAATCGAGCTGCCTGATGGCACAGTCGGCTGGGGCGCTCGCCGTTATAACGGTATCTCCTACCTCGAGCCTGATAACTAGCTCACGAATCAACAAGAAAAAATCTGAGAAACTCAGATTTAATCTAGTATGGAAAACCAAAGTGATTTGATATAGTTCGTCCCCACCCCTGACCCCTCCCCCGACAACCGGGTGAGGGGTCAGGGGTGGGGGGGATGGGGCAAAAAAATAAGCACGTATCTAAATATTGAATGCAGCATGTGTCATTCTTCTATTGTATTCGCCTTACATTCTATTGCAAATGTAATACCACCTTACCATCACTCCACAAATCTTCCAAAGAATAGTACCCGCGGCTATCTGGTGAAAACAAATGTAAAATTACATCGCCATAATCCGCCAAAATCCAACCACCATGAGATGAACCCTCAACGCGCGGTCGCACACCATATTTTTGTTTAACAACATCAATGGCAGTCTCCGAGAGGGCATCGATCATTCGGGGACTAGTTCCTGAACATATCACAAAATAATTGGCTAACAGAGAAGTTTCTTCAATATCTAAGATGATAATATCTTCCCCCTTCTTTTCCTCTAAAGCATCAACAATTGTACGAGCTAATTCTAAAGTATCCAAATACACCTCACTGGTAAAAACACAAGCTTATATTAACAATGTAAAGAATTTTACTGCGCTTCCCCAAAAATTCAATGGTCAATCATCTCCATTCAAATCGGCAGAGAACAAACGACTGTACACTGCCCCTCCAGGCTGCAAATCACTGCGATAGAGATGCACTGCATTGATCCGAGCCACGCCCAAGAATCCGATCTTTTTCTCACAAAGCACATCGCCAATGATGCGCACTTCGTTCGGTACCGCATTACGAGATACTCGGCCAAGGGTGATATGCGGGGAAAAGGGCCGTCGGTCGCGAGCATAACCAACACGGCCGGTCTGTTTGTCGATACCGCGCTGGACTGCCTCTAATTCTGCGGGAGCCTCCACACCAACCCAAATAACACGCGGGCGACGCGGCTTGGGATATGCACCCAACCCTCCCAGGCTAATCACCATCGGCTCACGATCTGCCGTCTCACCCTTCAGAATGTTATGTAAGACATCCATGTTGTTTGAAGAGACATCCCCCAAGAATTTCAATGTCAGATGCATGTTTTCCGCTGGCACCCAACGCACAGGCACATCCCCCATTTGCGCTTGCAATTCGCTAGAAACTTGTGCGAGGCGCTCTTGAAGATCGGGGGGCAAATCGACAGCGATAAAGGCCCGAACGACTGACATCAATCCTCTTTCGTAAATTTCCTGAAATTAAAGAATTTTTACCCGGCCGCTTGCAAAGTTTTCTCAACAGCCATACTTAATTGTTGATATGTTACCGGCTTAGTGAGATAGGCGGCAGCGCCTGCATCCATCCCAGCCTGGATATCTTGCGGCATGCTCATGGCCGAAACAATAATCACCGGAATATTGGCTAGCTCTGGATTATCACGGATTTGGCTCATTACGTCTAAACCAGGCAGATCGGGCATCATCATATCTAAGACAACCACATCGGGTTTTTCTTCAGCGATTAAGGCGACTGCCAGAGCCCCACCATACGATTTGAGCACTTTAAACCCGTTCAAGCGCATCATCTCAGCGAACATTTCAACCGTATCCGGCTCGTCTTCGATTATAACTATTTTCTTCCGATCTTCAGCCATTCACCAGTGCTCCTATATTCTACCCTGATTCTGCATCACTATAGCGTAATACAAGGTTGATGACAAGGGGAAATGAGTCCTTGTTAGTGCAAAGTAGTAGAGTCCTATTTCTGCAAAGTTAAAATGTCCTAATTGAAAGGGACATAGAAATGGACAAACTACTGACAATGAGCAACAAAGAACTCACCCGTTTGGACGTAATGCAAAGGCTCGAAGAGAAACGCCTGAAACAAAGAGAAGCGGCTGAAATGTTGGCCATCAGTGAGCGGCATGTGCGGCGATTGTTTCGAGCCTACAAAGCAGGAGGTGCTGAGGAGCTTATCTCTAAGAGAAGGGGCAAAGCGAGTAATAATCGTCTAGCCCCTAAAGTGGTCACACAAGCCAGGGATCTGATTTATGAGCGCTATGATGATTTTGGCCCAACATTAGCTCATGAAAAATTGACCGAAATACATGGCCTGAAAATATCTCGGGAAAGCGTACGTGGATTGATGATTACAGAAGGGCTATGGAAGCCCAAGAAACTCAAGCGCCCGCCAGTACACCAGATGAGAGAAAGACGGGCCTGTTTCGGCGAGTTGGTGCAAATTGACGGCTCACCGCATGCCTGGTTTGAAGACCGCGGGCCCAGGTGCACGCTATTGGTATTCATCGACGATGCCACGGGACAACTGGGAGAGTTGCGTTTTGTAGAGTTGGAGACCTTCTTTGGGTATTGTGAAGCGGTGCGACATTACGTAGGACGCCACGGCAAACCCGTAGCTTTCTACAGCGACAAACACGGCATCTTCAAGGTCAATCAGCAGCGTCCGTTGGGTTTGAGCAGTGGGCTTACCCAGTTTGGGCGGGCGATGCAAGAATTGGACATTGAAATCCTTTGCGCCAACACACCCCAGGCCAAGGGACGGGTTGAACGAGCCAATCAGACCCTACAAGACCGCCTGGTCAAAGAACTGCGCCTGCACGGCATTTCCGATATGCAAAGTGGCAATGCCTATCTACCCAAGTTCCTGGATGATTTCAACAAGCGCTTTGCCGTGGTACCTCGCAGCAACCATGACGCTCATCGCCCCCTGTTGCCTACCGAGAACCTGGACTTGATCCTATGCCACAAAGAGACCCGCACCTTGACCAAGAATTTGGCCGTGCATTATAACAATGTCATCTACCAGATCCAAACTCAAAGACCGACTTACGCTTTACGCCATGCCAAGGTTACTATCTGTGAAAATGCTCAAAGCCAAGTCACGATCCTCTACAACGACCAACCCCTTGAATACACACTCTACCAAAAGCCAGTCCGCCAGGCTGAAGTGGTCTCCACCAAATCCATCGATGCTCATCTCAAGAAGAAAAAGAAACCCCATACGCCTGCTCCTGATCACCCCTGGCGTCAGTATGGCAAACACATCAACGGAAAACCCATTCAGGAGGTCACTTCTCATGCCAGTGATTGAGCCTAACCGAAAAGGAGCGTTTAGCGCTTTTCTGACCACCGGTAGGGCAGAAAAAAAAGGGCAGAACGTGCTCCGCTCTGCCCTACCGTATGGTCGCTTGTCTGGCGCTCGGGTCGCTCGCCAGCGTTGCCCTACCCTCCAGTCAAGCATTTGCAGTTTAGCATACTTATGCCCTTTCAGAATAGGACATCTCTACTTTGCATTTTTTAGGACATTTCTACTTTGCATTGACAGGGGAAATGAGTCC
>JADHTJ010000062.1 GCA_016785015.1 Anaerolineales bacterium | reverse complement strand
AATGGGTCATTCCACCCTGCGGGGTAGATTACACCTTCACGGTCCAGGCCTGGCGTTGGAATGCCGAAGACCCCACACAGGATGATTGGTCGTTGGATTCTGAATCGTTAGTGATCAGCAAAGAGGATCCACTGGGAGCATGTGATATCAGAGCCTATGTATCCTTCGATAGCCTCACCATCAACCATTACGGTGTCGATGAAATCGGCCCGGTATTATTGATGTTCAATGTCAACAGCGCTGGAACCGGATACCCCCTCTACCTGGACGGCTGGTGCAGAGGGGACGATCCTGCCTGCGAGGGAATTATGCTGGATGCAGACCTGACATATCCCCTCAGCGAACTCATGAGCCTGGGGGATGGCAATTATGTCCAGGTGCCACTGACAGAAGAAGGCTTGTCGCTAAGTTTCAATTTCTTTTCCGATGATGGTTTGGGAGGGGAGTTGGTCTGTATAAACTTTACAGATATCCCAGGAGAAGAGCTTTTCGACGCTGAGGGAACGATCACCGAGTATACCGGCACAATGCTATCTGCTGACGGACGTTGTCAGGTCGAATTCAGCATCAACACAGAGTTGATCATCTCTTCAGGGTTGGAGCATCCCGAAGACATCCCCTTACCCCAGCTTTATATCGATGAGATCAGAACAGCTGAAGATGGCCGCTACTGGATCAATGTGCACAACAGTGCCGGCGGGCTAGGCAACCCCAGCGCAACCTGGCTTTACGATCTGGATGTGCAACTGACGCGCAACTCTGGTGAGGTGATCGATAGATTTACCTACACAGAATTGACACTCGCCCCCGGTGAGGAAATTGACATCTTTAACCCCGACAACCCAAGCATCGACCGCCCTGAGGATCTGTGTGTCACATTAGATCCCGATAATGATGTACTCGAAAGCGTAGAACGCGATAACCCAGGCTGGACTGCGTCTCCTGAGTGTTTAGATATTCCCGACCTTGTTATCGAGAACGCCGGCTTTGACCTTGATTCCAACCTGGTGATCACGGTCCAGAACCGCGGCGGCGGCCCGATTGAATCCAATCAAATCCGCATCAGGGCCGAAAATTCCATCGGGATGGAGAGAATCTTCATTGGTTATATCACCACGGATGGCCTGTATCCCTGGGAGAGCGCCCCAATTGAGATCGCCAGTTCCGGTCTGGACGGCTTGATCTCTTCCTACGAAGGCCGTTACGGGCTGACTTTGACCGTCGACCCGACCGACGAGATCGTCGAATCCGACGAAACCAACAATACCTTCGCCTTTGGTGAAGGTGCTGGTCTGACTCGTGTAATCTGGAGCGGATTCGATTACAGCATCCTCGAGGAACACATTTCAGGATACACCTACACCGGCTTATCTGTGACCTACTACCCGGTCGAGGATGCACACAACTACGATTATTTCCACGCCCGCGTCTACGTTGAAGACGGCGTTGAGTCACGCCTGGTGGCTCAATTTGATATCGGCTGCACAGTTGTGCGCGGTAGTGGTGAAGCCCCTGATTTCAGCCATGGTGAATACAACCACAACTGTTTAGGTCGTGTTGATGAACACAACCCAACCGCGGAGTTCTTCCTGGCCCATGGCGAAGGAGTCCGCATTACCCTCAGCGGAGATATCTATGACGACGACGCTGAACTCAGCGGCAGCCGGGAAACACCCTTTGACATGGGCACCATGACCTTTTACTTTGAAGCTGATCGCCTTGCCAGTCGGAGCGGCTGTGGGGAGCGTCACCCCATGGGATACCACCAACATTTGCATATCTACCCGTCAGGATTTTCAGTTCCCTGGTACAGCGGTTTCACGCTGTGCGCTGTTAGGGATTAGCCTCAGGAGCAAATAATGAAAACGCATCCCTATGGCAAGTTTTTGCTCATTATGACCCGACTCTTTATCCCGTTGGGGTCAACATCCTGCCTTCCCGAGGATAGATCGGGCATCCAGGTCTGGATCGACTTCCCGAAAGCCGCGGTTGCCCTGATCGGGATGGAAACAGCGTTCCCGATGGCGATGACCTGCACCTTGAGGAAGCTGGTCTTCCCAAGGGTGGTGGGATTTATGATGAACCGCAACAACTAAAAGATGAATCCCAAGGTTGCTGGTGGAGTTCGCCGGCAGCTCCTCCGGTGCGGATTGTTTCACCGTTGGCGCTAATATCCTGGCTATCGCTGAAAACATCATTGCTGACTGCAGATGCAGCGGCTTTACCATAAGCATATAAGGAGAAGACAATGCAAGCACAATTTCAACTTAAACTTTTGAGTTTTCTTCTCGTTCTCAGCTTTTTGGCATGCAACCTGCCAAACCAAATTATAGAAGAATCCCCACCCCAGGCAGAGCCCGCTGAGGTCACAGCTTCAGAGGAAGCGGTCAGCGCACCAACTGCGAGCTCTGCGTCATCGCAAGATCTACCCACGAATCTCATCCAACCCGAAGATCTAACCTATTTGGGTGCCTTCCGGCTCCCAGATGGGGGTGATGAAGCGACCACCTGGGAATATGGCGGGCAGGCATTGGCTTTCAACCCGAACGGCGATCCTGGTGGAGAGGTCGATGGCTTCCCCGGATCGTTGTTTGGCAGCGGGCATGATATCTGGAACTATGTATCAGAGGTCAGCATCCCGGCTCCGCTTATCACGCGTGATATCGAGCAGCTGCCCATCGCCACAACTTTGCAGGATTTTCAAGATGTGAGCGGGGGCCTGTTCAATGGCTTCGAAGAGATGCCGCGCGTGGGATTGGAAGCGCTCCCCCCCATGGGTGAGCAGTCAGTCCCCAAACTGTACCTGGCCTGGGGCACGCATCACCACGATGAGGGCTCACCATCTGATGCACCCACTCATGCCTGGTGTGATCTCGATCTAGCGAATCCTAACACCCAGGGAGCCTGGCGGGTTGGGGATGAGTCGCTGTACAGCGTCAATGGCTATATGTTTCAAATCGACCATGCGTGGGCAGATACCTATCTAGGCGGGGCGCAACTGGCTACCGGTCGCTACCGTGATGGGGGTTGGTCTGGCAAAGGGCCGACTTTGTTTGCCATTGCCCCCTGGGATGAAGGGAATCCTCCCGACCCAAGCAGTCGACTGACCTCACAGACCCTATTGCGCTATTCCATGTGGGATGACCCGGAGTCAAACACCCTAAGGGGCTACCATGACGCCGATGAATGGGAAGGAGGCGCCTGGCTGACTTCCGGAGACGAGACCGCTGTGATCATTGTGGGCAGCAAGGGTGGCGGCGATTACTGGTGGTATGGCTACGCCAGCCCCAATGGGGACGGGATGCCCTGCCCGGCAATTGACCCCCTCGAAGGTGTGGTCTGTTTCAATGCCGATGGCACACCCTGCGCCGAGGAAGCAAGCAGCCACTGTGAAGGTTATTTGGAGGAGAGTAAGGGCTGCTGGAGCTCCCGCTTCGACGCCCAGATACTTTTCTACAACCCAGAGGATTTCGCCGCTGTCCTGGCTAGTGATTTAGAACCGTTCGAGCCCCAACCTTTTGCAGTGTTAGATATTGATGAATTTCTATACCTTGATCCTCCAGAATGGGATCAAGCGAACTTGGGTTTGGGTGACCAGCGCAGGTATCGCCTTGGCGAGATAGCCTATGACCGGGAGCATGGGTTCCTATACATTGTGGAGCGTTATGCTGATGGCGCCAAGCCAGTTGTGCACGTCTGGAGTATTCAACCCTGACACAACTGTCCATAAGCCCAAATTATCAATCAGACTGAGAGTAGAAGCAGAACATTAATATAATTTAAGTTGAACATTGATTACACTATGAAGTAAGTATTTGATCATTTTTCCCGGAGTAACTTTGGGGACTTTTTTCAGAGTGCCCATACTTCAGTTTCCAGGAAAATTCGGACTATGATATTTTGCGTTGGATTGATGCCTCTACTGCAAAAAGCCACCAAGCGATTTTCCCACCGGAATATATGGAGGCGGTTGCTCCACAACCACCCCCATATATTCCAGCGGAAGCCCTCATCTGGTTGTTTTTGCAGTGGAGCCATTGATGTCATTTAATGTAAGATTGTTATGGGTCTCTAGGAATCGCTGTGGTAAGGGCTCTCTCACGGCAATTCTCATAGAACCATTGTTATTAGTTTTGCTGTGACTGATCAGCCGCTGGATCGCCTTGAATGTTATCGAGTCACCCATGCTTGATTTGAGCCAGCGACGGACAGACCAACATGAGTGGTAGAAGGGTAACCAGAAATTCCCTTCTTTACGCTCTAAATCAATATGCTGTCGAAGATTAAAAACAGGAGCAAAAAAATGAAAACTCATTCCATAATGCGTAAACGATTTCTCATCATGATCCTGTTCATCATTATAAGTTTAACAACCTCTTGTGTCCGGGACAGCAGTTCTGGGCCGAGAGCATGGATCGACTCCCCGCGGGGTGGGGCAACGATCCCCGCAGGGTTACCTATTACAGTTGTCTCCCATGCCTACGCCCGGGAAGGGATCGCTGAAATCGTGCTCTATGTGAATGGGGAAGCCTACCAGCGCGCTGCCCCAGCGGAAGCAGGTGCGATTTTCAGTGAATTCGGCCAGGAATGGCTTCCCACCCAACCTGGCACCTACTCACTTCAAATTCGGACCTATGATATCAAGGGGGATACAGGCAACCCTGCCACAATTTCAGTTAACGTGGCTGGTGAAGCGATTGCCGAGGTAGCAGCCCCTGAAGTGCCAGAAGAACCTCCCACAGCGACCAACACACCTGAGATTTCCGAAACCCCCTCGGTTACTCCCATCATTTCCGATACACCGACCCTAACCGCAACACCTACAGAGACTCCTCCACAAGCTCTGTGTCCTCCCCAGGTAACCGCCCTACAGAATTCTAACTGCCGATCGGGGCCAGGTTCAGCCTACGATATCACCGGCTCACTCAACCAGGGGAATTCATCCACCGTTGTCGGCCGGAATAACGAAATTTCCTGGTGGGTGATCGAACGCCCCGGCGGCTCAGGAAATTGCTGGATATGGGCTGAGTTGGTAGAGCTGAGTTCTAATGAGTGTGAAATCCCTATTGTGGCTGCCCCGCCGCTGCCTGCTACGAATACACCCACACCAACACGCACGCCCACACATACGGCCACCACACCCCCGCAAGATACCACCCCACCACCTGCGCCCGCACCCCAAAACCCGGCTAATGGGGCAACACTGTCCTGCACATCAGCAGTGACTCTATCCTGGTCAGCCTCCAGCGACGACAGCGGCATTGCCAACTACTATATCAAGCTGGAGAAGCAGATCTCTGCAGGCAACTGGCAATCGGCCGGGGGTTACACATCAGGCAATACACAGGTCGATGTGCCGGTTGATTGCGGAATCGTCTACCGCTGGGCTGTACGTGCTGAAGATAACGCCGGTAATTTTAGCAACTGGTCCGCATTTTCTCAGTTCGCAGTGAACTTAAATTAGTCAGGATGAAGAGGCGATACCATGAATACACTCAAAAAACAACCGTCTGCTTTCCAACGCAGGTTACCGACCATCGTTGCAATCGTCGGAGTGCTCAGCTGCCTTCTGGCGGTGTTGGCTGCCGCAGCGTACTTTTTCCTGACGCCAGAAGATGTCGCTGCCAGACCATTAGTCTTAATCCACGCGCCCCTCAATGGCGACCCATTCGAAATCGGACAAACCATCACCATCCATGCCACGGCACGCGATGAGAACAATATCACTCGCCTCGAGTTGTGGGTAGATGAGATATTGGTCGAGGTCGAAACCACAAATGTAGCTGGCGGCATCTCGCCGTTCCCCATTCTGGCAAATTGGGAACCGCCTTCGGCCGGCACCCATACCCTGACGATACGGGCGTTCAACAGCCATGGAACACGCGCTCACAGTTCCGTCACCGTAGAAGCCATCGAGCTTCCCGACCGGGATGGCGATGGCGTCGCCGATGAGATCGACGCCTGCCCTGATGAAGCCAGCCCAACTCGCGATGGTTGCCCTTTATCAGATGACCGCGATAACGATGGCGTGCCCGATGGCGAAGATGCCTGCCCCGATGAAGCCGGTTGGGCCGATATCGATGGCTGCCCTACGCCTGGCGACAGCGATGGTGATGGCATCCTGGATGAGGAGGATGCCTGTCCAGAAGATCGTGGCCTGCCTGAAATGGAAGGCTGCCCGGATGCGGATGGCGATAGCATCCCCGATCATTTAGATGAAGAGCCACATGAACCTGGTCCGGCTGATAGTGGGGGGGCGCCCGATTTTGACGGCGATACTGTCCCCGATGTTGAAGACCTGGCCCCCGAAGATCCCGGAGATCCCGGTGGAGGCGGCGCTCCAGAGTCTGACGCTCCCGATAGCGACGGCGACGGCGCACGGGATGATGTCGACCCCTGCCCAGATGAATACGGCGAACCCGAAGATGGCTACTGCCCGCCCCCGGAAGCAGACCCTGCCCCCGAGGATGAAGGGCCCATCTTCGAGCCCCCGGGCGGCTTCTTCGATGACGTTGAGCTGCCTATCAATCTCGAGATCGAGGCCTATGAGTTCAATGTCAGCGGAGATTTCGACAACGTCTGGTGCTACGTTCAAGTAGCCGAAGAAGATGTACAGCGCTACGAATTCGAGCCCGAAGGCGAAAGAACCTGGAATATTCGTGAAACCCTGGCTGGCGCCAACAGCGTTCGCATGGTTGCCATCTGGGGAGAACCGCTGCCCATCTTTATCAATTGCGGCGCAGACAATATCTACCTTTACGAAGACGATGGTGGCGACGGAATTGGAGATGGCGGCGGATGGGGTACGGTTTACGACCTGGGCACTCATGAAGTAGAGCACGGCTCCATGGAATGGGATGGCCGCGAACTAATCGCCACGGGTGTCGGTCCAGATGGCGAATCCTTCCTGGCAAGATACCGCATCTGTTCCCCAACCTGCGACGAGACCGCGCTGGCGCCTCCGATCCTGGATCCCCCCACATTTGGGCCCTGGGGTGAAGGCCCTTACAACATCCGCTGGCGTTGGGATGGTAACGAAGAATGGATCGACGGCTTCGGAATGCTCGTAAATGGACATATCCATGACATATTTGACAGAATTACTTCTGCTAGACGCTCCCTTGACATCGGTGATTTCAAGCCAGAGTGTGGCGAGATATTTGAATTTCAGGTCTTCGCCTATGGTGGAGATCCCTCAGATGGCACCTACCGGCAGTCACCTGTCAGCAACTCCCAGTTTTGGGATGGTGAAACCTGCCCGCGTACTGTGATGGTCACCTTCTTATCGTTCGATACGGTTGGGTTGGGAAGCCGTCAGGGGCCCATCAGCGGCACATTTTACGCCAACGATCAATCGCTGATTGCCGAATTCCGGGACCGCCCCCCCAGCTTCGACTCCACAGACGACACCGAACGATACCTCGCACCGGGTAGAGTCTACAATATTGCCGAATTGTTCGGCGAGATCGAGACCGAATCGGCCAGATGTTTCGGCACTTGCACCAGCAACTACGCCCCCAGCGTAAACTACATCGAAGTCGAATTAGGCCCCCGCGAAGCGCTGACCTTCGGTGCCAATATCTGGAAAGAAGGCGGCGGCCGAGCCTTTGAAGGCAACGCCTATATCCCTGCTGGTGATATTGTCCCTGGCGAGTATGTGGTCTACGACAACGGCATCAACATGACCGTGCTGGTCGATGTGCTGGTCGGCCCGGAAGCCGGCGGCACAGAACACCTGCCTGACCTGACCATCACCGATATCACAGCACACCCAGATTCGGGTTGGCTGCAAATTCACCTGTTCAACAATGCCTCCGATCTGATCGGGCAAAACATCGACGTGAACCTGGTCAATATGAGCACCAATGAGTCTGTTGGGATAATCACCGCGCTCAGTGCAACGATCCCCTCTGGCAGACACTTTGTCATGGAACATCCCGTAGACGTAGAACCCTATGACCTGCGGGTGATCGTCGATCCCGACAATGAAATCGATGAGACCAATGATAGAAACAATATCTTCGAAACGCCTGTAAGCATGCATGTCGAGTTTACCCGACTTGGTTGGGGGGCTCCCTGTGAAAGTTTCCTCGATCAGGAAGCTGAATATCGCTTCCGGATTTGGATCGGCCATCGCAGCCCCGGCGGTGAGGTGATATGGATCGCGCAAAGGAATCACCCCTGGACAGGCACCGCAGACGTTGATACATCCCCCGGAGATGACTGGGAATATGCTGAGGAAGACTGGGTACTAGAAGGTAATCCGTGGTTCACTTTTGATTTCGATATACCTGCAGATCATGCGCTGGTAATTTTCGCGGATGGATATGAAGACGATCCGGGTTTGGCAGCAGATGATTATGCTGGCAGAGTTTATGTAGAATACCCGCGTGAGATGAACTACGGGAACAGTTCCGAAAGTTACCATTACGCTTCCACAGGATGGCATGACTGTCCAGATGGTACACCTCTGGGTTGGGATGAAAATAATTTTCATATTTATTGGCGTATCAATCGAATACATTAAACGTAGATTTTTTAAGGAATTCAAAATGCCCAGTTCAATCCGATCTGGGCATTTTCTACATATCATTGAACAACAAGCAACCAGCACTTGACACAGCCGACATTTCGCAGATAATTGGGGCCAACAATTGATAACCCTATCCAAAAGGCTGTGACGGAGAAAAGTAAGTCAGTAAAAACCTTTAGAGAGGCATGGGGCACAGGCTGAGACCCCCGCCAGGTGTAAACTAAACGAAGTTCCCTCCCGAGCCGCTCAGGGGAACGCGATGGATAAGATGACATCTTATCCCGCAAGTAGTCTGAGCCGTACCCCCAACGTTACTTGGGGAGCCGATCGCCTAATTGGGCTGTCAGCCACAGAGAGGACCGCTCACACGGTCAAGAAGGGTGGTACCGCGGGAAAGAACCCCGTCCCTTGATTGGGATGGGCGTTTTTGTTTAATTATGAATTTTGAATGGTGAACGGTTAATTGTGAATGAGATTGCAGTCATTCACAATATAAAATTATCAATTCACAATTAACCATTATTTCGGAGGTGTTCATGCTCGAAAAATTAGAAGAGACCAAACAAGCTGGGATGTCCAGCCTTCTCGAAATAAATGACGAGGACGCGTTGAGCCAGTGGAAGGTCAGCCACATTGGGCGCAGTTCTGCAATTATGGATGTGTTCAAGAATATGAACGAAGTGCCCAAAGAGGAGCGCGGTGCTGTGGGACGCGCTGCCAACGAGGTCAAGCAAGCCCTGGAGGCAGCATTCACTGAAAAAACGGCAGCCCTGCGCGAGGTCGCGCTGCAGCACTCCCTCAGCGAGGAACGCCTGGACGTGACCCTTCCCGGCCGCGCCCTTTCACGCGGACGTCTGCATCCAGTCACTCAAACCTTACGCGAAATTTACCGCGTCTTCGCCGATATGGGCTTCCAGGTTTATCGCTCGCGTGAAGTCGAGACTGATGAGTACAACTTCCAACTGCTCAACTTTCCTCCCAACCATCCAGCCCGTGAGATGCAGGATTCGTTCTACGTGCAAACAGAAGATGAACGCGGCGATAACCCCATCCTGCTGCGAACACACACTTCACCGGGACAAATCCGGGCAATGCGTGAATACTCTGGGGAGAATCCTGACGATCCGCCACCGGTGCGCATCATTCTGCCAGGGATGTGCTACCGTTATGAACAGGTCAGCGCCCGCTCTGAAACGCAGTTCACGCAGGTAGAGGGGTTGGCCGTAGGACACAAAATCACCTTCAGCGATCTCAAAGGGACGCTCTCTGATTTTGCCCGCCGCATGTTTGGGCAAGATGTGCGCACGCGTTTCCGTGCCTCTCACTTCCCTTTCACAGAACCCAGCGCTGAAATGGATGTGGAGTGTTTTCTGTGCGGCGGCGAGGGCTGTTCTGTCTGCAAAGGTACGGGCTGGTTGGAGATCCTCGGCTGCGGCATGGTGCATCCAGTTGTGTTAGAGAATGGCGGCTACGACCCCGAGTGCTACACTGGTTTCGCCTTCGGCATGGGACCAGAACGCATCACCATGCTGCGCCACCGCATTGAAGATATCCGCTATTTTTGGGCTAATGACCTGCGTTTCTTGGAGCAATTTTGAGTTGCTCAGGAATTTGGCAATGGGCAATTAGGGAACAAGGAGAAAATGATGACTGAACAACAGCAACCCGATCTGGCATCTCAGTTTCGCGAAATGGGCGATAACCTGAAGAATATGATGAAAACAGCCTGGCAAAGTGAAGATGCTCAAAAACTGCGCCAGGACATCAAAAACGGCCTAAGTGGACTCAGTCAGGCCGCGAATGACGCTGTCGATGAATTCAATACCAGTGAGGCTGGGCAGCGATTGAAGACTGAGACCCAGGATTTCAGGGATCGTGTAAGAAGTGGTGATGTCGAAACTAAAGCACGTGAGGAGATTTCCAAAGTTCTGCACACGATCAATTCCGAATTGCAGAAAGCCATCGACCAGATCCCTAAGAGCGATCCAGGCAGTGATGACACGGCCGACCCGGAAGAATAATATGGGCACCTGGATCGACGCCAAAACTCAGGCTGGAAAACCCATCAAAGTAGGTGATCTGGAGATCGTGCCGCTGGTGCGGCACCTGCGCATGCAACCACCTGATTTTCGTGGGACACTGCTCTGGGGTACGCCCAAGGCTGTGATCGTCAAGGATTCTCATGGAACCCAAGAGATATTACCCATCCGTGACGTGACACGCAGGGCTCAGATGCTTTTATTGGGCTTCGGATTCTTGGGATCATTATTGATCTGGCTATCACTACGTGCGAGGAAAAACTAACTTCATGTTCAAGTATTTTTTTATGACTGTCATCCTGAGCAGAGACACCAATAACCAACCTTCGACTACGCTTCACTCTGTTACGCTCCGCTCAGGCAGTTTTTAGAAATATTTTCGCATTTGGGCGTCGCAGTCGAAGGATAATTGAATAAGGTAGCAACTGTAGGTTATCTAATCAATTAATTTTTATACCGTGGAGGAAGAATCATGGCTGAAGACAAATCGTTAGTACCGGAAGAAATTGCGGTCGAGAATCCAGGCAAAGCCATCGATCTCGTCCAAGAAACGCTGGATAATTTCTTGGATGTGGCTGATGTCAATCGTGTTTATGGCAAACCTGTCAATCACGATGACACCGTCATCATCCCTGCGGCAGAAGTTGTTGCTGCAATGGGTTTTGGCGCAGGATATGGAGAAGGTGTCCCTCCAGGAATTAAAAACGCCGGAGGTGGAGGCGGCGGTGGCGGCGGTGGAAAAGCCTTATCCCGCCCCGTGGCAGTGATCATCGCTTCCCCTGAAGGTGTGCGTGTTGAACCTGTCATCGACCCTACTAAAGTTGCCATAACCGCGCTGACTGCTCTAGGCTTTGTTTTTGCGACAATTACAAAGATGAAACGCGGCAAATAGCCAGTTGGGCGGTATTAAACCGAGAAAAATTAAATTTGATAGAATAAATTCAAATCTGAAACCAAACAAATACAAATCACAATTTAAAGAAGGAGTTTCGATGTCGCAAAATCATCCTCTGGTTATCCAATTACGATTTGCTCGCTCTAGCTTTATGTTATGCCTAGAAAAAGTAACAGCACAAGATGCCCAAGTGAGACTGAAGGAGATGAATAGTCTAAGCTGGACAATTGGTCATCTTGCCAACCAAGAAAATCGATATTGGGTTCAATCAGCACAAAACAAAACGATATACCCGAAACTCAATGATCTAGTAGGCTATGGAAAACCAGCAAGTACACCCATGTTGACAGAGATGTGGTCGACATGGAAAATGGTAACGACAGAAGCGGACAGGTTTCTTGATACAGTGACATCGGAAAAACTTGAAGAATATTTCATGGGAGCGGACAAGTCGTATCCGGAGAGTATCGGAACAATGTTGCTTAGGAATATCTATCATTACTGGTATCATATTGGCGAATCCCGGACGATACGTGAAATGATGGGGCATGACAACTTACCGGAATATGTAGGCAACATGTCGCAAGCGGTCTATCAAAGAGAAAAGAAATAAGAGAATGATACCGCCCAACCCTAATTGCACCAGACCCGGCTTCGCCTGGTGGATGAGCGGCGCAAAAAGCTCAGCCAGAATCGTCTACCAGGATGGCTGAAAACAAGAACCGTCGGATCTGGTGAATAAATCGTTATCAGTATTTAGTAAACAGTGATCAGTAACTTTTTACGGGTAATACCAACCAACAATCTAACTATTGGATTTTACATATGTTGATAAACTTTTGGTTGTCATGCTGAGCGCAGCGAAGCATCTGTGCAGAGACTCTTCGGTCACAAACACCGCTTCCTCAGACCTGTCCTGCGACCGAAGGAAGTGTCGAAGAAGTGACAATTTTAATTGATTTATGTAAACATCAATAATGAACTAACGGACTAACGGACTAAACATGAAAGTACCTTTATCTTGGATCAAAGAATATGTAGATATCGACCTGCCCATCGAAGACCTGGTGCGGCGCTTGACGTTAGCCGGGTTAGAGGTGGAAGAAATTCAATATGTGGGATATCCGCTCCCCGAGGGTGACTTGCGCCGAGAGGCAAAGATCACCGGTTTTGCCTGGGAGCCGGATAAGATTGTGGTGGGTGCCATACTCGAAGTGATGCCCCACCCAGACGCGGACAAATTAGTGCTCTGCCAACTCGATGATGGCGAACAGATTCACACAGTGCTGACCGGTGCGCCCAATCTGTATCAATTCAAAGGCAAAGGCCCGCTCGATACCCCGATCAAGGTAGCCTACGCCAAAGAAGGCGCTACCATCATCAACGCCTACGAGCCGGGCAACAAGCCCACCAAACTTAAGCGCAAGAAAATCCGCGGTGTGGAATCCTATTCCATGGCCTGCTCCGAGCGCGAGTTGGGAATCTCTGACGAACATGAAGGCATTATCATCCTCGATGAGGATGCCCCGGTTGGGGTGCCCTTGGTGGAGTATATCGGTGATGTGGTCTTCGATATTGCCATTACTCCCAATATGGCCCGAGACGCCAATGTCATCGGAGTGGCGCGCGAGATTGCCGCTATCACCGGGTCAGAACTGCGCTATCCTGATTTGGAAATCCCTATGGACGGGCCACCCTTGGAAGGCCGCGTAAAAATAGAGATTACCGACCCCGAGATCAATCCCCGCTTTGTCTTTGGCATGATCGAGAATATTGAAATTCAACCCAGTCCCTACAAAGTTCAACTGCGGCTGCAATTGGCAGGAATGCGCCCCATTGACGCCCTGGTCGATGCCACCAATTACGCCATGCTTGAGCTAGGTGAGCCACTGCACGCCTTCGATTACGATGTGCTGCACAAACGTGCCAAAGATCATGCTGAGCGGACCCTGAGCGGAGAAGAAGGGGAAGTCGAAGGGCCCACTATCATAACTCGCGCTGCTGCTAAAGGCGAAAAACTGGTCACCCTCGATGATGTCGAACGCACACTGGACGATTTCACCGTGATGGTCTGCGACCAGTCTGGCTCGTTGGCATTAGCTGGTGTGATGGGAGGCCAAGAGTCCGAGATCAGTGAGAACACCACCAACGTGCTGTTGGAGGGCGCATCCTGGAATATCATCAACACCCGTCGCACAGTGATCTCCCAAAACCTGCCTTCTGAGGCGGCTTATCGTTTCTCGCGCGGCGTACATCCTGAGATGGCACCCAAAGGTGTGCTGCGTGGTCTCAAGTTGATGCACGAGTGGGCCGGCGGCACCATCGCCAAAGGCCTGGTTGATGAGTATCCCCTGCCTCCAGTAGATCCAATCGTCGAGATCTCACCGGAGGATGTGTGCCGCTGGTTAGGTATTGAGCTTAGCGCTGAAGAAATCGTTGCTATTCTCGAATCCCTCGAATTCGAATGTCAACTTACAACTGATCACCAACCACTGATCACTGTAAAAACGCCCGATCACCGCCTCGATATTGGCACTGGCGTGATTGGAAAGGCCGACCTGATGGAAGAGATCGCTCGCGTTTACGGATATGACCGCATTCCTGAAACGCGCATGTCCGATGATTTACCACCCCAAAAGGGGAATTTGGATCTGGAAATTGAAGATGGTCTGCGGGACCTATTAGTTGGGCTTGGCCTTCAAGAGGTCATCACCCATCGTCTGACTTCTCCCGATCGCGAGTCACGCCGACTTTCGCCTGACTCCCCACCCGATGATACTCCTTACTTCGCTCTGGCCAATCCCATCACTCCAGAACGATCGGTTTTGCGGCACAGTTTGCTTGCATCAGTCATAGAAATCATAGAGCGCAATGCTCGCATCCGCGAGCGCATTGCTGTCTTCGAGATCAATCCAGTATTTGTGACCTCTGAGGAAGGCGACCCTTCGACGCGCTCAGGGCAAGGCTTGCCCGATGAGATCAAGCATTTGGTCATTGCCCTCACTGGTCCGCGCGCCCAGACTGATTGGGCTGGTGCCGACACTGCCCCCATGGATTTCTTTGATTTGAAGGGCATCGTTGATTCTGCGCTGCGCGGCCTGCACTTGGAAGATATCCGTTATGAAGTTGTCCAACACCCTAGTTTTCATCCAGGGAAATGTGCTCAAGTGTTGATTGGGAAGACACATATCGGCATCATGGGTGAACTACACCCTCAAGTCAAAGGGAATTATGACCTTCCCGAGGCACCATTACTGGCAGCCGATTTCGGCCTTGCCGCCATCATCGAGGCTGTCCCTGAACGCTATGATATTTTATCGATTGCCAGTCAACCTCCGATGTTGGAAGATATCGCGCTGATTCTGGATGAGAACATCCCCGCTAACGAAGTCGAAGCGCTCATTCGTCAAACGGGCGGACGTACAGTCACTGACGTGCGTTTGTTCGATATTTACCGCGGTAAGCAAATTGGGGTTGGGAAGAAATCCCTGGCTTACAGCCTGACATACCAGAATCCCGAACGCACCCTGACAGACAAAGACGCTGCCAAGCTGCGCAACAAGATCGTCAAGCGGCTGGAACGCGAGTTAGGAGCACAATTACGAGGTTGAATTAGAAAAAGACCCTAAAGGTTTTTTGCGCAGCACTCCGAGCTCAACGAGGAGCAGTACCTTTAGGGTCTATTATCCTCTTGTATTTGAAGCAATTTTCATCTACACTTTAGGGAAACCCTAACAGTAATTATCGAGGAGATTGTCATGGATAAGAAAACGCAAGGAATTCTCGCAACAGTCGCAGCCGTAATTCTGTGTGGCTGTCCGGGATTATGTTTGTTCATTTTTGGTGGTGTTACCGCGGCAGGTATAATGCCTTACAACACTGAATTTAATGGAGTCACCGACTCAGGCATCCTACCATCAGGGTATGGATTCGCAATGTTATGCGCTGCAATATTCTTTATCGCCATCCCCATTGTTGTTGGTTTCTTGATGCTGCGCCAAAAACCGCTGGAACCGATCGAAGGTAAAATTGTTGAAGAAGAAATCCCCGGCGAGGATTTATAAGATTTAGCGTAAATCACAAACTAGGCTGCTAGCTTCGCTAGCAGCCTAGTTTGTTTAGCTCTCTGGTTCATTACCCAAAACTGTTTCAATTTCATCCAGCAAATCGTCACTCAAAAGCTCGATGGCCTCTGCTGCACCCAGGTTATCTTCAAGCTGACTTAATTTGGTTGCCCCGGTGATCACGCTGCTGACCACCTTGCGGCGCAGCAACCAGGCAATCGCCAATTGGGCCTGAGAAATGCCCAAATCCGCAGCGATCAACCCCAAATCCTGGACAACATCCAACCGCTCTGGGGTCAGGTAGTTTTGAACCCAAGCCATACTATCTAGAGAGGCGCGGCTGCCGTCAGGAATGCCATCATTATATTTCCCAGTCAAAATACCAAAATACAAGGGGCTGAAAGTGGTCAATCCAAATCCAAGTTCTTTTGCTAGAGGAGCAATTTCAGTCTCAAAGCGTTCACGGTGCAGCATGCTGTATTGCGGCTGCTCCATCGTCGGTGGAATCAGGTTATATTGGCGCGCCACCCCAAAGGCCTGCGAAATTTGAGCAGCCGTCCACTCCGAAGTTCCCCAATACAGAATCTTGTCCTGCTGAATCAGGTTGTTCATCGTGAAAACGACTTCATCAATGGGCGTATCAGGGTCGTAGCGATGGCAAAAATACAGATCGATATAATCGATATCCAGGCGGCGCAGTGAGGCATGGATCGACTCGACAACATGTTTGCGGGAAAGCCCGCGACCATTAGGTCCGGGCATGGTGGGCCAAAACACTTTACTGGATAACACCAGAGCTTCACGAGGCAAATCCTTGATAGCCTTGCCCATGATGCTTTCCGCTTCACCATTGCCATAAGCATCGGCATTATCAAAATAGTTGACCCCCTGCTCATACGCGGCATGGATAAGATCGCTGGCTGTGCCTTCATCAAGCTGGCTGCCAAAGGTCACCCAGGCACCAAATGAGATTTCACTAACTTTTAATCCGGATCGTCCCAAACGTCGGTAGTGCATAATTTCTCCTAAAGGTTTTGAACATTCGAAAATTTGGCTGTATTGATTGTACAAAAATCCAGCATCGGATTCAACAGGCAATTCTGAAAGTCAATTATTTACTGCTCACAGCTCCATTCCTTGCCTCTCTCTGGGGCTAGTGATATCATCTATTTACAGTACTATGTTTGATAACCCGTCACGCCGCACCCGCCTACGAATATTTTTGGTCGCCCTGACTTTGGCAACGCTGCCTTGCTATTGTGCTGGTCTGGTGGTGCTGCGTTCTGAAAATCAACCTACCCCCCAGCCCACAGAAACACTTGTTCAAATAGCAACCGAAACGCAAAGTGAACCTGGGGAATCCCCGTATCCAACGCTGACACCATACCCGACTCTAACACCGAAGCCTCCCACGGATACCCCCACAGCCTCGCTAACCCCGACCATTACCAATACACCGGAGCCCACTGAAACAAGTCTTCCAACCAACACACCCACGGATACCTTGACCTGGACCCTGACCCCAACCTCTACGCTCACTCCCACAGCAACTACAACACTGATCCCCACAGAAACTTTCACCACCAGCCCATCTCCATTGCCCACCGACACTGCTACGCCTTTGCCGACCGCAACGACAGCATCGACTGAGACTAAGGTACCCACATTGATCCCAACGGCAACTGCCACAGTAAAGATTCCCAGCCCAACCCCAT
The DNA here is from genome assembly GCA_016785015.1 of Anaerolineales bacterium. Taxonomy (GTDB): domain Bacteria; phylum Chloroflexota; class Anaerolineae; order Anaerolineales; family UBA11858; genus NIOZ-UU35. The sequence continues at coordinate 8,419 of JADHTJ010000062.1, read as the reverse complement.
AACACTCTTCTTTCAATATGAAAAATCTCTCAAATTTTCTGATCGATTTGATCTCATCTCCAGGTTTATCTGGTTATGAGGCACCTACCCGCCAACTGATCGAAGATGCCTGGAAACCCTTTACAGACCAACTCAGCGTCAGCCAGTTAGGCAGCCTACACGGTCTCAAGCAAGGTTCCCATTCGACACGACTATCAGTCGCAGGGCATGCCATCTCAGAACCCCGACCATCGATTTTGTTCGCCACGCACATGGACGCCATCGGGCTGATGGTGTCGAAAATCACCGATGGCTTTTTAAATCTCAGCGAGATCGGCGGGCTGGATCACCGCGTGCTGCCAGGTCAGTTGGTCACCGTTCATGGGCGGGAAAAGATACCCGGGTTGATTGTACAACCCCCCGCACATTTGCTACATCCCGACATTGGCAATGGTCCCGTTCCTTTAGAAAATCTACTGGTTGACACTGGCTTACTGCCAAATGAAGTCAACAGAAAAGTTCGTATCGGTGATTTGATTTCCTTCGCACAGGAGCCAATCAAGATGGGCAAGGGCATCCTGGTTGGGCATTCGCTGGATAACCGCGCCTCCGTTGCAGCATTGACCCATTGTCTGGAATTATTATCCAAACGCACCCATCCTTGGGATGTGTGGGCTGTGGCAACCGTTCAAGAAGAAGAAACCATGGCTGGCGCGTTGACTTCAGCATTTCAACTCCGCCCCAAGCTGGCCGTAGCTATTGATGTAACCTGGGCCCAAGGTCCAGACACACCCAAACATAATACCTATCTTCTGGGCAAAGGTATCACCCTCGGGTGGGGTCCTAACATCCACCCCAGGCTAAAGGAAGCCTTCGCCGACGTTGCTGATCGCCTGGAGATTCCTTATAAGCTCGAAGCCATGCCGCGTCACTCTGGCACGGATGCTTATGCCTTGCAGATCGCACGTCAGGGTATCCCCACAATGGTGGTCAGTATCCCCCTGCGTTATATGCACACCCCTGTTGAAATGATCGCGATGAAGGATGTCAAACGCGCCGGGCGGCTTCTTGCAGAGTTTGTCACGGAACTCGATGTTGATTTTGCAGAAAGAATATCGCGCAACCCTTCAGCAGGCTCAAGGCAAGCCACGGACCAATAAAAGCTTCACAAAACTATGCCACCAAGAATTAATACTTCACTTTTAAAACGATTGACGGAAGCATGCGCTGTCTCTGGCGATGAAGGCTCTGTGCGAGAGATAGTCCTTGAACAGATCAAAGGTCACGCCGACGATGTTCAGGTCGACGCGCTTGGCAATGTGTTGGCTACAAAGCTGGGAAAAGGCAAAAATCGCCCGCGAGTTTTAATAGCCGCTCATATGGATGAGGTCGGTTTCATGATCATCTACGATGACGGCGACGGGCTTTTCCGCTTCGACACGGTTGGCGGTCTGGATAAGCGTCAATTGGTTGGTAAACCCGTCTGGGTAGGAGAGGATCGCATACCCGGGGTGATAGGCGCTAAACCGGTTCATTTGACGACTTCCAGCGAGCGCAGCAGGGCAATTTCGGTCGACTCTCTGCGCATCGATGTCGGGCCCAACAATGGGGGCAAAGTCAAAGTTGGAGATCGCGCCACCTTTGCCACGCAATTTCAGCGTATCGGCAAGAGCATCCGTGCCAAAGCCATCGACGATCGCATTGGCGTGACAACGCTGATTGAGTTGATCAAACACGCCCCAAACAATATTGATTTGCTGGCTGCCTTTACAGTTCAAGAAGAAGTTGGTTTACGCGGCGCGCGCGTTGCTGCCTATGCCTTGGATCCCGATCTCGCCATTGCTCTGGACAGCACCCCCGCCATGGATTTACCCACCTGGGATGGAGAAGAGAATATTCGCTACAACACCAAATTGGGATTAGGCCCTGCGATCTACGTCGCTGACGGGGCTACCCTGTCTGACCCGGGCTTGATCCGCCATTTGCGGGAAACTGCTGAGGCTGAAGGGATACCCTATCAACTCCGCCAGCCTGGTGGGGGCGGCACCGACGCCGGAGCGATCCAGCGCTCAAGAGAAGGCATACCTGTTGTCTCGGTTTCTGTCCCGGCGCGCTACATCCACACCGCCGCGTCCATTGCCCGTATTGACGATTGGCGAAATACACTCTCACTTCTTCATTCATCATTGGGTACCATAACATCTGATCTTTTAACTTAAAAACTGATAGAAATCACGAATTAGGCCGAATAACACCAATTTCACGAATGGAGAATTGGTATGGATAAGAAGAAAGCGGGGAGCAGAGTTTTATATCCTGAGCTGCCCTACAAAGTGATGGATGCAATTTTCGATGTTCATAACAATTTGGGTCCTGGACTATCAGAAGATATTTATGAGCGAGCTACAATTATTGAACTAAAAAAACGAGAAATACCTTATGAACACCAGAAAGTAATCAATGTAGTTTACAAAGGTCAGCAGATTGGAACATATCGGCTCGATCTGGTAATTGACAAGAAAATTGTTTTGGAACTCAAGGCTGTTAGTACTCTCAATGACTTGCACAAACAACAATTGAAAACTTATCTCAAGGCATCAAACTTGCGGCTTGGTATATTGATCAATTTTGGTTCCAAAAGCGTGGAATCCAAAAGAATAGCAAACTAAAATCGCTATTCATGTAATTCGCAAAATTCGTCACAATTCGTGATAACAATTAGGAAGAATTCATGAAATCTCTCATTAATAAATTAACCCAAACCCCCGGGCCGCCGGGATATGAAGGCCAGATTCGCCAGATTGTCCTGGCAGAAATCAAAGATTATGCCGATGAAATTCGCGTCGACAACCTGGGAAACCTGATCGCCCGCAAAGGCTCAAAAAGTGACAAGGGCAAACGCATCATGCTGGCCGCGCATATGGACGAGATTGGTGTGATCGCGACGCACATCGATGAGGATGGCTTCATCCGCTTCACCAATATTGGTGGCGTCTTTCCGCGGTATGCGCCGGGAGGGCGCGTACGCTTCTTAGATGGCACTCCTGGGGTGATTGGCACTGAGAAAATCGAGAGCAGCTACAAAGTTCCACCTCTGAGCAAGATGTATATCGATGTCGGTGCAAGTAGCCAAAAAGATTGCCATATCAACGTGGGCGATGTGGCCGTCTTCGAGCGCCCACTAACCGAGATGGGCGACCGGATGGTATCCAAAGCCATGGATGACCGCATCAGCGTAGCCATCCTGATCGAAGCGCTAAAGAAACTTAAGCAGACACCCCACGAAATCTACTTTGTTTTCAGTGTTCAGGAAGAAGTCGGTGTGCGCGGGGCAACTACGGCTGCCTTTGGCGTTGACCCTGAGATTGGCTTGGCCATCGATGTCACCCGCACTGGCGACACACCCAAAGGTATCACCATGGAAGTATCGCTGGGATCAGGACCAGCCATCAAAGTGAAAGATTCGGGTATGATCTCCGATCCCCGCGTGGTCGATTGGATGGTGAAAACTGCTCAAAAGGCTAAAATTCCCTACCAGCTAGAAGTGTTAGAACGTGGCGGCACTGATGCTCGAGCCATTCAACTAACACGCTCCGGGGTTCCCGCAGGCTGTCTTTCAATCCCCTGCCGATATGTCCACAGCCCATCGGAGATGGTAGATTTCACTGATGTAGAAAATGCTCTAAATCTTCTTTTGGCACTTTTGAAAGATCCTATCGTATTATTATAAGAAACTATGTCTATGAAACAACTCTTCAAAGTTAGGCTGATTCTAATTGTCCTGCTAACCTCTACGGTTCTCAGTGGTTGTATCACGCCCGTCGAGAATGCCACAACCCAACCCCCTGAACCGACTGCCACGTCAGTCCCAACCCTGGCACCGGTAACTATCGCCGAAACCGCGACACCCGCCGCGGGTTCACAAACTCTTACCATCTGGCTGCCGCCCCAATTTGATCCTAATGATGGCAGCGCAGCCAGTTCCCTATTCAATGCCCGCCTGGAAGAATTCTCTGCACGGCGTAGCGAGGTGCGCGTGGAAACGCGCATCAAAGAAGTCACTGGTCCTGGTGGTATTGAAGACACTCTATTATCGGCTGGAGCGGCCGCGCCTTTGGCGCTCCCTGACCTGGTGGCGCTGCCATACGAAACTCTGCAAAGCGCGATCGCCAAAGGATTACTGCACCCCTTCGACGGGCTGACAGACACCATGGATGACCCTGACTGGTACGACTTCGCCCGGCAGCTATCCCACGTTCAAAATAGCATCTTTGGAATCCCTTTCGCTGGTGATGCACTGATCATGGTCTACCGACCAGAGTTTATAGAAGAACCACCCACAGATTGGGAAACTGCTTTGTTGAACACAGAACCACTTTCCTTCCCCGCCGCAGATCCAGAAAGTCTATTTACTTTGACCCTTTATCGATCATCTGGTGGAGCTGTTGCTGATGACGAAGGTGGTGCCATCATGGATATGACACCACTGACCGATGTACTCACCTTTTACTACCAGGCCAGCCAAAATGGCCTGATGCCCTTCTGGCTCACCCAATTTGAAACCGACGACCAAGCCTGGGCCGCATACGATGAAGGGCAAGCTAATATGGGTGTCACCTGGCTTTCCCGCTATCTACAAAACCCACCACCCGATTCCTCTGCCACCACGATTCCCACCGCTGACGGCATCCCCTATACGACGGCCACAGGATGGGTGTGGGCTTTGGTCAGTCCTGACCCCCAGCGCCAGGAGTTGGCTGCACAACTAGCCGAATTCCTGACTACGGGCGAATTTCTAGCGCAGTGGAATGCCGCAGTGGGGTTACTACCACTTCGTCCCAGTGCATTAGTAGCCTGGGAAAACTCACCCCAATACGATTTGCTTAAACTAGTTGCCCCCTCAACCCAGTTAGCCCCTTCAACGGAGATCATTCAAACCCTTGGTCCTCTGCTGGAACAAAGCGCTCTCGATGTACTCAAAGAGCAAACCGACCCGGCCACAGCCGCACAGAATGCCATCGAAGCGCTGATTGCGCCCTAGTTCAGTTACACTCACAGAATGAATAAATCCCAAATTCGAGAACTCTTAGGGAATCTCAAGGCCGCCGCACGCTTAGGTCATCCCGCAGCTGTGGAGATTGCCCTTGACGATTTGCGAGCTGTTCCCATAATCGCAGCCAACGACCATCTAAGCGAAGGTCACCTCGACCAGCTTGTCTACCCTGTTGGGGATATTCTAGCTCGACTACCTGCAAGTCATCTTCGGCAATTATTAGAAGATCAATTCACCGCGCTGCGTGCTGTCGCCGGAGTGGCTTTGGCAAAACGTTTTCTGACTGGCAAAGAAGCAAACCAAAAGATGCTTTTTGTTCTTGCGAAAGACACCCGCCCCGAGGTGCGCACTGCCCTTGGAGAAACTTTGAGGAAAGTGGGTGAGGCCCACCCTGAGCATCTGCTGCACCTTGTGGAAAGCTGGCTGCGAGATTCATCTCCAAAAGTACGCGCCACGGCATTGGTCGCTCTTCCAGCTATGGTGTCATCCCAAGGCGAAGACGTCATCAAGCTGCTTGAGCCGCTGAAGGCAGATGAAGATCGCGATGTACGCGCCGCTATGGTCAAAGCCTTACAAGCCATCGCCCAAAAGGATGTGGCTGATCTCGTATTGACGTTGCTTACTGATTGGAGCACCGCAAAATACCCAAACACCTGGGTTATAACGCGCACACTATCTGGGTCTTGGGCAGTGTCACACCCTCTTGATGTAGAAACTATCCTCAGTAATCTTCACGCCAAATTCGGCAAAACCAAAAACATCACTAACGCCCTGAGAGCGCTCGAACGTCACGGACTACTAATCAAGATTGAATCATGACAGCCAAAAAAATAATTAAAGATTTAGGAAACGGTCTGATCCTGCGTCATGCAACAGGTGAAGATGTTGACGATTTGGTCACATTCAATGCCAAAATTCATAGCGAAGCCGGACCCAATAAGCCCGACGAAAAAGTTGGCGCATGGGTGAGGGACTTAATAACCAAACCCCATCCCACGACCAGCATCAATGATTTCACTGTCGTCGAAGATACAGCTAGCGGACAAATTGTCTCTTCGATGAACGTAATCCCCCAAACCTGGAATTATGCTGGCATCGAATTCGGTGTGGGTCGCCCCGAGTTAGTCGGCACCGACCCTGAATATCGCAAACGCGGTCTGGTGCGCGCCCAATTTAAAGTCATCCACCAATGGTGCGCAGAACGCGACCTGAAAGTACAGGCAATTACTGGCATTCCCTACTACTACCGGCAGTTTGGCTATGAGATGGGCCTGGCCCTGGATGGCGGCCGAGTTGGTTATCTCCCCCACATCCCCAAGTTGAAAAAAGATACTGAAGAACCTTACAAAATTCGGGCAGCCAGGGAAGAAGATGCCCCATTCATCAACGAACTCTACCATAAAAACAACAAACGCTATTTGGTAAGCAGTCAAATTGGCGATGATCTGTGGCACTATGAACTAGTCGAAAAAGGCGAAAACAACATCACTCGCTTCGAACTCAGAGTAATCGAAACAAGTGCTGGAGAAAAGGTCGGTTTTCTGGCACATCCACCCTTTCTCTGGGGGCCGACTTTGACCGTAGTGATGTATGAAATCGTTACAGGGGTTTCCTGGTTGGATGTCACGCCCAGCGTATTGCGTTATCTCAAGGTAGAAGGAAAATCCTACGCCGAAAAAGAGAAAGATCAGGAATTGGAAGCCTTTGCCATGTGGATGGGCACCGAACATCCCGTATACGAAGCCATCATTGATCGTTTGCCACGAAAGCGTGATCCCTATGCGTATTATGTGCGCGTCGCCGACTTGCCCGGTTTCATCCGTCACATCAGCCCGGTTTTAGAAGAACGCCTGGAAAATTCTGTTGTTGTGGGGCACACTGGGGAGTTGAAGTTGAGCTTCTTCCGCTCCGGTTTGAAATTGATATTCGAAAAAGGGATTCTCAAAGATGTTGAAGCCTACGCCCCCGAGCACTCCAACGACGGCGACGTACTCTTCCCTGACCTGACATTCTTGCGCGTATTATTCGGTTATAACGATTTTTGGGAAGTCGAAAAGATGTTTGCCGATTGCTATGCCCGCAACGATCACGGCAGGGCATTGATGCCAATCTTATTCCCTCAAATGGCATCCAACGTCAGAGGTGTTTCCTAAAAATACCAGAGATAAATGGGATGATCAAAATTGTTAAAATCCCATTTATCTCCGTTCATCTCCGGTATTCTTATTTCTCGTAAACGGGCACGATCCAATCTTCGTAGCCTTTTCTCTTACCCCGCACAACCTCATTGAATAATTCCCGCAAGCGAGCTGCAATGGGTCCCATCACGCCGGTACCCACTGGGCGGTGATCGACCTGAGTAATAGCCGTGATCTGTGCCGCTGTGCCTGTAAAGAAGAGTTCATCACACAGATACACCTCTGTCCGGTCAATGAGACGTTCTTCGATGGTGACGTCAAGCTCCCTGGCGGCAATTTCGAGAGCTGATTTGCGCGTAATCCCCTCGAGCACATTCTCCGTTAGGGGCGGAGTGACCAACTTACCATCACGTACCATAAAGAGATTCATGGCACTCCCTTCGGAGATATGACCAGCCTCAGTGAGCACCAAAGCTTCATCAAATCCAGCCCGCACCGCATCGGTTTTGATCAAAGCTGAGTTAGCATAAGCCCCAGTTATCTTGCCGCGCGCCGGAATGACATTGTCATCTATACGCCGCCAAGAAGAAATCGTCACATGCGCGTTGGTGTCTTTAGCCACATAAAGGCCAAATGGCATCGCACAAATACTAAGCTCATCTTTCAAGCCATGCAGCTTGACACCGATCATCTCGTCGGCTTTGTAAATTAAGGGGCGGATATAAACATCCTCCTGAAAACTCTCTCTTCGGAGAAGCGCTTTGGTAGTTTCAGTCAGACTCTCTACAGAGTCGCAGAATTCCATGCACAATATTTTTGCAGAATTGAGCAGCCGTCTAAAATGATCGTGCGGGCGGAACACATAAAGCTGCTCTTCATCAGCGTTCCAATAGCCGCGCATACCAGCAAATGCACCAGTTCCATAATTTAAAGCGTGCGTAAGAATACCAACTTTCGCTTCAGAGTAAGGTACGATCTTACCCCTGAAATATGCGTAATTGGGAAGTGTCACAGTTTAGCCTCCTGTGCTTCAGTTTGATATTTTTTCCAGCATCTGATTATAACGCCTCCTCAAAAAGGGTCAATTGAAGAAAATCATCACTTCTTGGGGGAAAATGTATTAGTCAATAGAAGGCTGAACACCGCAGAGTCGCAGAGAACGCGGAGATTCTCGCATTTTACAGGAGAAAAACTCTGCGAACTCCGCGTCTCAGCGGTGAAAGTTGCATCAGAATTGTGTTCAATCTAC
>JADHTJ010000241.1 GCA_016785015.1 Anaerolineales bacterium | reverse complement strand
CGAAGCCTGCCCTGAGCCTGTCGAAGGGAATCTCTGATACTGTGCGAGAATTCATGCCTGCGCGGGTTAAATGTATCGAACGTCGCAGGGATTCTTCGCTGCGCTCAGAATGACAATGCTGTTTCCCATCCTTCTGACTCATACAGATTTTTGAAATAAAACGCAAGCTCAAACCGAAATCTGCTCAGGCGTAGCGGTAAATTTTGTTCATTTTATTTCAAAGCACAAACCGCTACGCACTTAGTAGTGACGAAGAGTCAATCTTGAATTGAAAGATAGCTATTCACTAAATTCAAGGCCGCTTGCAGCAGCACATTGGCACCATTAACACAGTCATCCCATTCGGTGAACTCTCTTGGTGAGTGACTCGACCCGCCAACCGACGGAATGAAAATCATCCCGGCTGGACACACCCTGGCCAAAGATTGTGCATCATGACCGGCGAACGATGCCAAAGAAATTGCCTTTACATCCAATGATTCGGCGGCTTGTTTGAACACTTCTTGAATATCAGGATCCAGCGGTGCAGGTTCGTGCTTGCCCAGGAATTTTGCTTTAAGGCTCAGGCCATATCTGTGAGCTTCAGCTTCAGCTAACGCCAAGAGCGAGATTTTTAGATGTTCGAATGTGCCATCATCTGGGGCGCGGAATTCAAGAGAGAGATCAACGCCTGCGGGCACAATATTGAATGCTCCTGGCTCGAAATCCATTGCGCCCACATTGACAACGCAATCAGGAAAATCACGCATGACCAATTTTCTTGCCGCCAATGTAAAGGCACTGGCGCCCAGACTGGCATCCAGGCGCTCGTCCATCGGCGTTGTTCCGGCGTGGTCTGCGCGCCCGATAAAGGTCAGAGTGCAGGAATTTATGCCCACAATTGAGGTCACGATGCCAATATCAGCCTGGGCGTTGGTCAAACGATTGCCTTGCTCGATATGCACTTCCAGGTAACCTGCTAGGCTAATTGGAGAGCGCTGCGCAGAGAATAGGCCTTCTTCAGTCAACCCGGCTTCAGCAAGACCGGATAAAAACTGCTCGCGCCCACCACGAGGGCTAATTAAATCTTCAGACTTCAAGATTCCGGTGAGCGCTTCACTCCCTAGAAGACCATGTAAGGTGCCCTCTTCATCGGTGAAATCGATGGCTTCCAAATGGAAAGGCAATTTGATCCCCTCATCCTTGATTGTTAGTAGAACTTCAAAAGCTGATAGTACTCCGATGGCTCCATCGAAACGACCGCCATTGGGGACAGAATCCAGGTGTGAACCCAAGAGCAGCGTTGGGGCATCCGAGTTTGCGCATAGCATTACAGCCGAATGGTTGCCGGCATTATCAATCTGGAAATCTAATCCGGCTGATTCTGATCTTTCTCGAAACCAGGCGCGCGCTTCAAGGTGCGCCGGACTGAAAGTTGGCCGATGAACACCGCCTTCGGTTGTAGCGCCGATTTGAGATAGAGCTTCGAAATTGTTTTTTAGCCGATCGTCATTGATGCGCATCGGATTGGTTTTCGTCCTTTTTCCCATTTTTTAACTTATTATACGCCATTGCTCGTGATAGAATCTCCTCATGAGCTACGAAACACTAATTACTCCCGAAGAACTGCTTCCGCAGATTGATGGCCAAGATTGGGTAATAGTCGATTGCCGATTTTGGCTGGACGATACCGAGAAGGGGCGCCGCGACTATAAAGAATCCCACATCCCTGGCGCAACGTACGCCCATCTGGATGAAGATCTCTCTGGCCCAGTAGTGCCCGGTGTGACCGGACGCCATCCTCTGCCCTCAGTTGATGAACTGGCAGCCAAACTGGCTTCCTGGGGAATCTCCAATGGAATGCAAATTGTTGTCTATGATGACCGCAGCGGCGCCATAGCCTCGCGTTTGTGGTGGCTGCTCAAATGGCTTGGTCACGATGCGGTGGCTGTACTCGATGGCGGCTGGCCGCGTTGGATTTCTGAGGAGCATCCCACTACAGAAGATATTCCTGCGCCTAAAAAAGTCAAATTCGAACCCAAAGTACGCCATGAAATGGTTGTGTCTGCTGGGGAAATACTTACTCACTTCGGTGATACTGCGTTCAAGCTGATTGACTCCCGTGCTCCCGAACGTTATCGGGGTGAAGAAGAGATCATTGATCCCGTGGCGGGACATATCCCTGGTGCCATTAATTACCATTTTGAGCGCAACCTGGATATCGAGGGAAACTTTGCCCTGACAGAATTTCTGAAAGGTAGATTCCACGTAATTCTCGAGGGCACTCCCGTCGAAAATACCACCTTTTACTGTGGATCAGGCGTCACTGCCGCGCATAATATCCTGGCGTTTGCACATGCCGGTTTGGGGATGCCGCGCCTTTATGCTGGCTCTTGGAGCCATTGGATCACTGATCCCGAGCGGCCCATTACGACTGGAAAAAGCTAAACTTTTCGGAAAAGTTTAGCTTTTAGAACGCCAAAATCACAATTCTATGAAGTGCACCAAGAAACACTAAAAATGACACTTCGTGTACTTCGTGAACCTTAGAGACCTTCGTGGATAACTAAATGAAACTCACAATTTCTCTTGCCCAAATGGCTTTTGAATTTGGCGAAGTTGAAACCAACTTCAACAAGGCGGCAGAATGGATAGCTGATGCCTCCGGCCATGGATCGGATCTAGTATTGCTCCCCGAGTTGTGGGCCAGTGGATACGACCTATCCAATTGGCTGCGCTATGCCACCCCGTTGGATGAAGGATTGTTCCCTCGTATTGCTGACCTTGCGAAAGAATACAAAATAGCAGTGGGTTGCTCGCTTCTTGAAGAGCGCGACGGAAAAGCATTCAATACTTTTGTAATCTATGGACCAGATGGCACTCGGTGGGGCGAATATCGCAAGATCCACCGGTTTCGATTATTAGAAGAAGAAAAATGGCTGGGTGCAGGCGAAAGTTTGGGCTTGATCGATTCGCCCTGGGGGCCAATTGGCCTGGCGGTTTGTTACGATCTGCGTTTCCCAGAGATGTTCCGGCCTTATGCTCTGGCGGGATCTAAATTGATATTGATCGTTGCCGAATGGCCTGAGCGCCGCGTGGCACATTGGTCAAAATTACTCATGGCACGCGCGATTGAGAATCAGTGTTTCGTTGCAGGGACCAATAAAGTTGGCGAAAGTTTGGGTGCTAAATTGGGCGGCCGCAGTGCAGTCATTGATCCATGGGGGGAAACATTGGTCGAAGGCGATGATCAAGAAGCTCTATTGACTGTAGAGATTGAATTGAAAGAAGCTGATAAGGCACGCCGCTTCATCCCAGTCTTTAAGGATCGGCGAACTGACTTATATTAGTTTCGTAAGATATTTACCGCAGAGTCGCAGAGAGCACAGAGATATTTAACTATGGGTACACCGCAAAGTAATAAATGGATATTCCTTGCTTAGGCCGGTCTCTAGACCGTGCCTGTGTGACTCGGTCAGGAGACCGGTCACAGCGAGAACTACGACATATTTTCTTTACGGTGTACTATTGATGTTCACATAAATTGATTGCGCCTGTCACTCTGAGGGAGCGGTGTTTGCGACCGAAGAGTCTCTACAGAGATGCTTCGCTGCGCTCAGCATGACAATCAAAAGTTTATCAACATATGTAAAGGTCAATAGGTTCAGTTTAAAGTAAGTATTCTTCAAATAGCTCCACTTCGTCAAGCTCAGTGCAGGCCCTGAGCGGAGGAGCAGAAACGTTCTTCAACTTCAGCCGAGAAATCATCGTTATCCGCTCAGAGCTTGACTAGATGTTTGCAAAGGAATGTTTCTGCTCCGTAGTCGAAGGGCTGGCAGTTAAATTTCAGGTTACTTTGTTTACGCTGCACTGCGCCTCAGCGGTGAAAAAGTTAGCACAACTATGATCGAAATTGATGGCTCGATTGGCGAGGGTGGGGGACAGGTTTTGCGCAGTTCGTTGACCCTGTCGGTGATGACGGGTCAACCGCTACACATTTCCAATATCAGAGCCAAACGAAAAAAACCTGGTTTACGGGCGCAGCATCTCCAGGCGGTTAGGGCAGCATCTGCGATTTGTGGAGCCAGTGTTAGTGAGGCGCAAATTGGTTCCGCAGAGTTAATTTTCGATCCCGGAGAGATCATCGGGGGTAAATATCACTTTGATATCGGTACCGCGGGCTCGACTTCGCTGGTGCTGCAAACAATCCTTCTCCCCCTTGCGAGAGCCAAACGCGCATCTACAGTTACCATCACCGGTGGGACGCATGTACAGTGGAGTCCGTGCTTTCATTATTTAGATTGGCATTGGCTGCTCTATTTGCGGCAAATGGGAGTTGAATCTGAATTGGTTATGGATCATGCCGGCTTTTATCCCCAGGGCGGGGGACGCATCAGGGCGAGAATTCAACCCAAAGAATTATTGCAACCTTTGAATCTAACGGAACGAGGGGCGGTGCGCCAAATCCGCGGCATTTCGGCGACGGCTAATTTGCCGCGCGATATTGCCAAACGGCAGCGCCAACGCGTGGTCAGTCGCTTGGGGAGTAAGTACCCGCTTAATGACATCCGTATCGTCCAGTTCCCAGCGAGGGTCAAGGGTACGGTGATAATCTTGCTGGCTGAATTCGAGTACAGTCAGTGTTGCTATTTTGCGCTGGGCGCACCTGGCAAACGCGCTGATCTGGTTGCCGATGAAGTTGTCGATGCGATCGAAGAATTCATGGCCAGCGACGGTGCCATCGACCAATATCTTGCAGATCAAATTTTGCTGCCTCTTTCCTTCGCCGATGGGCCGTCGAGGCTGCACACTTCTAAAATTACCCAGCACTTGCTGACCAATGCTGAGGTCATTCAAGCATTTCTCCCAACTGAGATCAAAGTCCACGCTCAACTTGGCGAGTCTGGAATAGTAGAGATAATTCCGAGGAAAATAACCACAGATAAATAAAACTAGCCACCTGACAGTTTGAGAAAAAAACTTTCTGGGACACGGATTTACACTGATTTTCACGGATTTTTTGTAAAGATTGTAATGGTCAAGGGTAGATTGAACACAATTCTGATGCAACTTTCACCGCTGAGACGCGGAGTTCGCAGAGTTTTTCTCCTGTAAAATGCGAGAATCTCCGCGTTCTCTGCGACTCTGCGGTGTTCAGCCTTCTATT
>JADHTJ010000005.1 GCA_016785015.1 Anaerolineales bacterium | reverse complement strand
GGGCGTATTTCAGTTTGGGGGTGAGTTATAAGCACGGCTCCACATTTTGTCGAATCGATTACTCAAGATAGCCGAGCGAATGGGCAAAAGACGTTCAGCTCCCTTGCGGCTCCATCGCATTCCTGAGCCACAGAAACGTGCTTTGTACTGTTTCGCTGCACTTTCCACCATACCACTACCAATGGGATATCCTTCGCTACGCATCTCCAGGTAATTCATACGCCTACGGTTATTGTCGAAGTATCCTGCTTGTTTGCGTATGTCTTCTGATTTCTTGGATTGTTTGGTAGCTTGCCGTTTGATGGCGTTGACTAATTTGCCAACATGCCCTTGATAGAGTTTGGTTTCCCAACGACGATACCATCGCCGGGCAGCGGGAGTACCTTCACCATATAGGATGCGAGCTACCTCAGCCAGGTGTTCAGTGGCATGATACCAATCGACCAGTTGATGACTGTCATAGAAGTGCTCATCGACCAGGTTCCAAATCCACAGTGCTCCATCCCCGATTGTCAGACTATCCTCGGCGTGCATCCAAAATCGTTGTCGGGCCTCTGCCCACACTTGTTTGCCAAAGCGTTCTGGGCCTCCCAAATGGGCTACATAGCTGTTGTTGCTGGCACTGCCTAGCTCAATTTCTTCCTGGGTATTTTGATCATAGTGAAGACGCTGGGTAACATCAAATACACAACCAACTTTCAATTCTTTCCACCCTTCATCTCGGATATGCACCATGGTGCCATCCAAAGCTACGCCCATACGACCGAGAGAATGGTTAGGATCGGGAGCAGGCTCTTCAAGTTCATAGGCCTTCACTTGTTGCAAAGCTTCGATCTCTTGAAACTTCTCTCCCCATCGCTCCACCCGCCGCCAGACACTACTACGTGATATGTCTACTTGTCCCACTTTTTGCATAATCTCTTCCACTTGCGAATATGTCACTATTCCACTAAGCCACACTGCTTGTTTGGCGATCTGTTCGCTCCAGTGTCTTTCCCACAACTTCAACTGCTCATCTAAGGGGGAAAAACCCTCGCCGACAGCGGGGACAGTAGTAATAGCTCCTCTCGATCTTTAGGTCCCCCGCCCGAGTTTCGACATCGTTTGCCTTTTGCCCTTTGTTTTCCATTTCCTTCTCACATTCAGGGCAGTGTACCCTTTCCGCTGGTTGTCCTTTCTCCTGCCGAGCTAGCAATGTTTCGGCCATCCGTTTGCCCATTCGCTTTCTTAATGTCAAGACAATCTCTTCTATCTGCGCCATGTCTGGCTCTGGCGTATTTTTATCCCAGGCTATCAATTCATCGAATAGCTCTTCTGCTTCCTTCATGTACTCCGCTTTCAGTTTTGCTTGCCTCTTCTTCATGGATCATCTCCTTACCACAAATGATCCTATTTTCCCACATATTCCCCCCAAAACTGAAACGCACCCGATGAAGATTGCTTAGATCAGATCGCAGCTATTCAGCCTGTTGCTGTGATCTTAAGTACCAGCGAAGCAGACGAAAAAGAAAACTGTCTTCTGTGCGATCTGATATCTGCCTTCCCATTCATCCGGATCATTCGCCTGGCTGTAGATAGCGACCCCGTCCAGGTGATCACCAGCCAACAGAGCCAATTGAATGAAGTGCGTGATTTGCTCGATCTGCTTAATGGTGCCTAGAAATGAATAGTGACTTTTATTGCCGTGATAGGTTCAGAAAGGAGGTGGTGCCGCACGACTTGATGCTGACAAAATATGGCCTGCCATGATGATGATCTCCATCATGGAATCAAAGCCAATAAACACTGAGATTTGTGCACAAATTTACAGTATGAAAAAATATATTGAGGAGAACTACAATGCAAAAACGAACAATGATTATGCTGGGCTTAGTGTTGGCTCTCACCGTCCTGTTGGTCGGTGCTACCAGCGTGTTTGCTCAGTCAGGTGACTGCACCGATTGTCACAACGATACAACTGTGATTACCGGTAAGAAGACTGCCACGGATGAGTCTATGCATGGAATGGGTGAATCCTATGTGCGCGGCACCCGCAATTCTTGCGTCGGATGCCACTCCGGTGGCGGTTTCAGCGACATGGTTGCTGCCGGGCTTGCTCCGAACGAGCTCGAGACTGGTGATCCCGACCCCACCCGCCAAGACTGCCGTGCTTGCCACCAGGTTCACGTCACCTACACGGCTGCAGATTGGGCTTTAGAGACCACCGATCCGGTGGCCTTCTACGCTTTCGAAGGCGTGACCTATGATGGTGGCAAGGGCAACCTGTGCGCCAGTTGCCACCAGCCGCGCCGCGGTATTGCGGAAGTGGATGCCGATGGCAATATCGAAGTTACCAGCACGCACTGGGGTCCCCACCACGGTGGACAAGGCGCCATGTTGCTCGGAATTGCGGGCGCTGGTGATGTTGAAGGCGCTCCTGGAGCACACGCCACAATGGTGGCTGACACCTGTGTGACTTGTCACCTGGGTGAAGGCGCTGACCACACCTTCGAGCCGGCCATGGCTTCCTGCACCGGTTGCCACGCTGATGCCGAAAGTTTCGACATCAACGGCGTTCAGACCGAAGTTCAGGCTATGCTTGACGAACTTGGGGAGAAACTGATTGCTGCTGGCTTACTCGATGAAGAAGGTCATCCCGCTGTGATGGTCATGCCTGCCGACCAGGCCAATGCCCTTTGGAACTGGATCTTCATTGCTCATGAAGACGGCAGTCTGGGCGTTCACAATCCGGCCTATACCAAGGCTCTGTTGGAAGCTAGCTTGGCTGTATTCCCCTAAACATCGCCAATAAAGTTAGCCGATAAAAAAACTGGGACTGCTTGCTCCAAAGCAGTCCCAGTTTTGTGTTAAAGGTTTTAATTTCCTGATTGGTAGCTTGGCAATGTCAACTGACAAACAAGAAGTCGGAGATTCTTTTCGGAAACCTGACATGTCAAAGTAGTCACCGCGTTTAATGGCCTTCTCACCGGCGAATGAGTATTATTCAATTCCTCAACAACTTGCTACTAATATGGATAGGTTAATAGCCTACCCAGAATTGCGTCACGGATTACCCCAGGGGGGGGGATATATTTTCTCATTTTTTGTTAATATATTGCTCGTGAAATAATTCCTTATAGGGTTTGACCACATGAGTTAGTCAATACGATTTGGAGCAATGTGCATGCAACAGCAGGTAGTGATCTTGTCTGACCACTCGATATTTTCCCAGGGAGTTGCCAGTCGTTTTTCGCAATATCCTGAGCGCGTGCAGTTGCATTTTGTCAATCCCCAAGACGATGATAGTTTCGATCGCATTGCGGTTATTGAACCAGATGCTGTTATCTTGAGTGCCAGCGAAGCGGATATGAAAGAGCAATGTACCTTGTGTGATCTTGTATCTGCTTTTCCATCGATCAGGATCATTCGCCTGGCTGTGGATCAGGATCCAGTTCAGGTGATCACCAGCCAGCAAACTGAAATCAATGAAGTGCGCGATCTACTTGATCTCATTGTAGAGCAGAGCGAGTAAACTGTTCATCTTTACTTATTTTTATGCAACGATATTTAAGGAGGTGATGCCCCCCAAGATGTTGTTAAATAAGAAACGACTCTCGACGATGCTAAATCTCCATCAGGAGTAGTCGAACCCACACTGAGATTTGTGCACAAATTTACAGAAAAGTACAACAATGTTAGAGGAGAATAGAATGCATAAGAAATTACTAATAATCGCTTTGTTGGTGGGTGCCAGCCTGCTCTTGGCAAGCTGTGCAGCCCCAGCAGAGTGTCCGGAATGTCCGGAAGCACCGGCATGTCCCGAGGCAGAAGCTTGCCCAGAGGCGCCGGCATGCCCTGAGGCAGAACCCTGCCCAGAGTATGAGTCTGTGCTGCCGGGGCTTGAGGCTGCCTATCTTGGCTCCGGCCATGCTGATTCGGCAGCTGAGGCCTTCCGCCACTGGGACGAGGATGATCCCGCTGTTGTGAGCTTGAGCTGTGCCAAATGCCATAGCTCCGAAGGCTACATCGAATTCGTCTCAACAGGAGAAATCTCTGTGGAACCCGTTGCTGCAGAAGTTATGGGGATCACCTGTGAGGCTTGCCACAACCGCGCCACCGCTGTCAAGACCAGTGTTGTCATGCCCTCGGGCATTGAACTGACCGGTCTGGGCGACGAGGCTCGTTGTATGGAGTGCCACCAGGGTCGCAATTCCAAAGTCAGTGTTGATGCTGCCGTAGCTGGTGCTGCTGGCGTTGAAGATGTCGCAGAGGTTGATGCCGACGCCGTCTTCGAAGAACTTGGTTTCTCCAACATTCACTACTACCCTGCTGCCGCTACCAAATACGGTACCTTTGCAAAAGGTGGTTATGAATATGCTGGTAAGACCTATGACGGCAACTTCGCCCACGTCGAAGAATTCGATACCTGCATCGAGTGCCACAGCCCCCACACCCTCGAAGTTCGAGCTGAGGGTTGTGTGATGTGCCACGGTGAAGGCGAATTCTCTGGCTACCGTATGGAAGGTTCCGCGGTAGACTACGATGGCGATGGTGATATGGAAGAAGGTATTGCTGGTGAGATCGCTGGTATGCAGGAAGCTCTCTATGCTGCCATCCAGGCTTACGCAGCCAGTGTCCCCGGTGCTGGGATTATTTATGACTCCCATGCCTATCCATACTTCTTTAACGATAGTGATGGTGATGGCGCTGTAACCGAAGGCGAAGCAAACTACGGCAATAAATATGCCACTTGGACCCCACGTCTAGCCCGCGCGGCCTATAACTATCAGATGTCCGTCAAGGACCCCGGTGCCTTTGCGCACGGCGGTAAGTACATCATCCAATTGCTGTATGACTCCACTGAAGATCTGGGTGGTGATGTTGGTGCTCTGCATCGCATTGACCATGGTCACTTTGCTGGTTCCGAAGAGGCTTTCCGCCATTGGGACGAGGATGGAGAGGTTTCTTCCTCCTGCGCCAAGTGCCACAGTGCCACCGGTCTGCCAACCTTCGCTAAAGAAGGCATGAATATCTCTGCTGAGGTTTCCAATGGCTTCCAGTGCGACACCTGCCACAGCGGCGAATGGCCCGGACGTTTCACATTCGAGTCGGTCACCTTCCCCAGTGGTGCTTCTGTAGCCGTTGCTGAAGGCGATGAAAGTGGCCTGTGTATGCAGTGCCACCAGGGCCGTTCTTCAACCGTTACGGTAAACGGTATGGCTGCTGGTCTGCCCGGCGACGAAGTTTCTGACAAACTGCGCTTCTCCAATGTCCACTACTTCGCTGCTGGCGCTTCCCGCTTCGGCACAGAAGTACAGGGCGGTTACGAATTCGACGGTCAGGAATATGTCGGATTCTTCGCCCACGTCGCAGGCTATGATAGCTGCACGGGCTGCCATGATGCGCATGTGCTCGAGGTCAAGACTTCGGAATGCTTCACCTGCCACGCAGGTTATGAAGATGTCAAAGACATCCGCATGTCCGATGTGGACTACGACGGTGACGGCGATGCCGCTGAAGGTATCGCTGGCGAGGTCGAGACCATGGCTGGCGCACTCTATGACGCCATGAAAACCTATTCCGCAGGGATCGGCTTCCCGGTGGTCTACGAGTCTCACAGCTATCCTTACTTCTTCGCTGATACCAATGGCGATGGTGAGGCTACGCCTGATGAAGCTAACTATGGCAACCAATTCAAATCCTGGACCCCCAACTTGGTAGAGGCTGCTTATAACTATCAGTATGCCTTGAAAGATCCGGGTGGCTTCGCTCACAACGGCCAATACGTGCTGCAACTGCTTTATGACAGCATCGTAGCTGTTGGTGGTGACGTCTCTGCCATGACCCGACCGTAATTCTACGTTCGGATCTAGTAAGTTAAAACTAAGACCGGGCACCGCTCCAGTGCCCGGTCTTTGCTATGTATTTACTTACAAGAGTGAGATCGTTATATTTTAATTATCTGGCGCACCTGCAGCGATCCAGTCCAAAATAATCTGAATTTCAGCGTTGGTCATCTTACCCGCCGGGGGCATGATGGCTCCGTACGTTTGCTCTCCGATGATTTTCTGCGCAAGGATTGAATTCTCTACGTCATTTGGAATGACTGTGGGGGCGTTATCTCCAGTGGTCATCACGGCATCATAGGTAGTTCCATCCCAGCCGCCCATAGAACCGTGGCATGGCACGCACTTGGCTTCGAAGATCGGCATGACATCCTCAGCAAAAGAGGCGAATCCTGGAGTAGGCTGGGGGATTACGCCCGCCTCGGTGATTTCAAGAGCTAGAATGAAATCTGTCAGATCCTGGATCGTATCCGCACTGAGCAGGTCACCCCAACTGATCATGGGGGTTGCTTCGTGCCCATTGCTGATGGTTTCGAAGATCTCTTGAGGGGTGTTATTTGTCCGGAAGCCTGGATCGCGCAACGAGGGGCCGACATCGCCTAGACCATCTGGGCCGTGGCATTGGGCGCAGAGTTGTTCATATACTTCGTCCGATGATAGGGAAATCGAGCTGGTATTTACCTCAGGCGGCAGATCAACCGGAGGATCTGCTTCCCAGGAACGGATGAATGCCACCAGGGCTGTGACCTGATCATCATCCAGGGGTCCGCCATAAGCGCTGCCAAAGGGAGACATGCCGAAGTTAGGCTGCCCCTGGGCAGTGATTTGGAAAAGGGTGTGATCGTCGCGAGTTTTTAAGTACTCGGACGTGCTGATCGGCGCGATGATATCATCTGGGCGAGCCGGGTTCGGTCCGCCTTCGCCAAAATCGCCGTGACAGATGGTGCAGTTTTGGGCGAATAATTCCTGCCCCACTTCCAGGGGTGTGCCCTGGGCTGCTTCCAGCGTGTAACTCACCAACGCATCAAACTGCTCCGCGGTGAGCACCTCGCCCCATACGGGCATGGTTTCGTGTGCACCACCGCTGGCAATGATCTCGCGGGCCTGATCAAAATCATCCATGGTTGGGATGCGATCTCCATGACAACTGGCGCAGTACTGCGTGAAGAGTTCAAGCCCATCGCCGGTATCGCTTGGGTTGGTGACATATCCTGCCAGGGCATCTAATTGATCATTGCTAAGCGTCTCGCGCCAGGGGGGCATTTCCAGGTGCAAACCACCCTGGTTGATTAGGAGCCGCAGCTCGGCTTCTTCGCCTGCAAAACTCACCGAGCGGCCATGACATTGAGCACAATTTGTGGCAAAAAGGCGCTGTCCATCTGGCGCAACCAGGAAGTTTAGCAATGCGGTGCGTTCTTGCTGTGAGATTGCATCACTCCACTCTGGGATGTTGACATCAGCATGGGGTGCGTAGGCCAAGCCTTCATCCAAGGCCATTTTGAGCTCGATAGGGTCGCTGGCAACCAGTTCGGATGACTCGTGGCAGGCACTGCAGAATTCTTTGAAGAGCGCGTTGCCGCCCGGAGACAACACAAAGCCTGCCAGGGCATCGATTTCGTCAGAAGTCAGGTCACCGCTCCAGGCGGGCATGCCTTCGTGGGTGCCCTGAGCGATGATATCGTGCAGGTTTGTCCCCTCGGGGACAAGGATCGTTCCACCATGGCAAACAGCACAATTTTCAGTATAAAGTGCTGCCACAGGATCACCCTGACCAGCTTCAGAAGGCGGAGGCGTCTCTCGGATGGACTGTACGGTCAAAAATAAAACGCCAACTACTGATCCTAACACGAGCACCGTGACCCAAGGTCTGCTCAGGGGGTGTCTTTTCGAATTGCGATCCAAAAAAGGCAGAAAAAACAGTAAGATGATCGCCAAAGTAGGGATGGCCACAACGGCGAGAACTTCTAATTCGCCCGGGAAGTATTTCAAAAGTTGGAACAAGAACAGGAAATACCATTCTGGTTTTGGGGTGTATGAAGTATCCGATGGATTGGCGCGCTCTTCGAGCGGTGTGCCAATAAAGTAGGCCAGTGCTGCCAGGGCCAGGAAGATTACAAGGGAAATAACCGCATCCTTAAAGAGGATATCGGGATAGAAGGGGACACCTTTTTCTTTATCCCTCTTATATTGTTCAAGATATTCTTTTTGTTCTTGTTTGTTCACGCTTCATCCTCCCTTTGTGGTACTGCGCTGATGCCGATCTTGATCACCAGGTACATGTGAATGCCAAGCAGTAGGATCAATGATGCAGGCAAAACCCAGACATGCACACCATAGAAGCGTGCCAGCGTAACTGCGGAAAGGTCAGAGCCTCCGCGCACCACTCGCAGAACCCATTCTCCAATTACAGGTGCGGCGCCGGCGATGCTTGAACCGACCGCCGAACCCCAATATGCTTTTTGATCCCAGGGCAGCAGGTAGCCGGTGAAGCCAAAACCGACCACAATCAGGAGTAAGAATACGCCCGTAAACCAGGTTACTTCGCGCGGGTATTTATACGCACCCAGAAGGATTACGCGCAGCATATGCAGCACTGTCAGAACCACCATAGCGCTGGCGCCCCAGTGGTGCAGCCCACGGATCAGCCAGCCCATTGGAATTTGCGTAGTGATGTACTGCACGCTATCGTAGGCGTGGTCTGGCGTGGGGACATAATAAAGTGTCAGTAAGATTCCAGTGACGGCTTGATTTACCGCTGTGAATAATGTGGCGCTGCCTAAGGTGTAGAACCAGTTTACTTTGGGGATTTTTCGCAAGAAGATGGCTTCCCAAACTCCGCTCCAGCCAACACGTTCATCCAACCAGTTTGCTATTTTTAGTACCATCTTAGCCTCCCAAAACGAATAATTGACCGTCTTCTTCTTTGACCTGATATTGGTCAAGCGGACGCGGAGGTGGCCCGGAGGCTACATCTCCATTTTTGGCAAAGCCGGCATTATGACAGGGGCAAAAGAATACATCCTGGTCGGAAATCCAACGCACGCGGCAGCCGAGATGAGTACAGATATTTGACATGGCGACGAAATCTCGCCCGTTCTCGGTGAGCACATAGACAGATACTTCCTCTTCATTGGTGATCCAACCGGTCTGTTTTTCGATCTTGGTTTTGAAGAGTGTTGGGGTTCCTAATTCAACTTTGGATGCCGATCCCAGGCGGATCCACTCCTGTTCTTCTTCTTTGCGCATGGCGGGTGCAATGATATAGGCAATCGCGGGAATGCCGAAACCAGCACCGATAATTCCCCCGATCGCCCATGTGGCGAAGCCCAAGAATCCTCTCCGGTCAAGCTTTTTCTTATCATTCATAGGTTCTTCCTTTTGTGATTTTTACATAGACAATTGCGATAAATCTTACCATAATTAATCGCATGTAGGGGGGATATTTTGCCGGTTCTATGGGAATTACCGTGAGAGATCTCAAATTTGGGGGTAGGGGGTGTGCGGAGCACGCCCCCTACCCCCAAATGTGGCCCCTTACCAAGGCCCCTTACCACGGCGATTCCTAGAGACCCATTTTGCCCAAATATTGTGAGGTAATGATTTGAAATTGCTCAAAAAAAGAGGTGAATAGGCCACTACCCGGTTTGATAGGCGACTTTGAAATGGCTGTTGAAGTATAATTTATACATGACTTCATCGGCGGGGTTAATCTTAATTTTCTTCTTTTATGGGCTGGCGTTCTTCAGTATGGGGATGATCGTATTCTTAGAACGTGGCCGAGGAACCGACGCTCGTTTACGTCACGCGCTGCGCCCACTGATCGGCTTTGGTTTGATCCATGGGGGGCATGAATGGATGGAAATATTTGAGATCATGCATGTTTTGCCATTACAGGATAGCGCGCCCTTGATGTGGAGCAGCATCCGCATCGCACTTTTATCATTTTCATTTTTCTCACTGACGGCTTTTGGGGCTTCCTTGCTTTCTCCTAATGAAAAGATTCGTCGTTTGAGTATGATCGCTCCTTTAGCGCTGGCGGCCATTTGGGGTTTTGGGTTATTGGTTTTTGCTGGACGCTATGATGTCAACGGAGACTTGTGGGATGTGGCCGATGTTTGGACGCGTTATGTGGTGGCTATCCCGGGAGCATTGTTAGCTTGCATGGGTTTGATCTACCAGCAACGCATATTTCGTTTAGCTGGCTTGGAGAAATTCAGTCGCGACAGTTTGTGGTCCGCGGTGGCTTTTGCCTGGTATGGTCTGATAGGACAGTTTTTTACCAAAGCCACTTCTCTGCCTCCATCAACTTTTATTAATCAAGATCTATTTCTCTCTGTATTTGGCTTCCCTGTGCAGTTGCTGCGCGCTGCCGCGGCCATCGCAGTCGCTATCTTCGTCACGCGCTTTTTGCGCTCTTTTGAAGTGGAAACCCAGCGTCAAATTGATGAACTGCAAGCGGCGCGCCTTCATGAAGCCGAACGTCGCGAAGCGCTGCGTGGAGAGTTCCTGCGCCGTATTGTTGCCGCGCAAGAGGCAGAACGCCAGCGCATTGCCCGTGAGCTGCACGATGAAACTGGCCAGGCGCTGACTGCCCTGGGTTTGGGATTGAGGGGAGTCTCGTCCACAATCCGCCATGATGAAGAAAAAGCTGCCAGTAATTTGCGCCAACTTGAAGGCATGGCCGTGCAATCTTTGGATGAACTGCGCAGATTGATTTCTGATTTACGCCCCTCGCATTTGGATGATCTGGGACTGGCTGCCACGATCCGTTGGTATGTGGGAGAAATTCAGGAGCGGTCCGGCGTTAATATTGATTTGGATATCCCTGCTGATGAAGATTGTAATCTTCCCTCATCCATCAGTACATCCCTGTTCCGTATTGTACAAGAAGCCATCACCAATGTCGTCAAACACTCCGATGCTGATCATGCCTGGATCCGGCTATGGCGTAATGCAGGGATATTCCATCTTGAGATCGAGGATAATGGCATTGGCTTTTATACGCAAAAACAATTTGCCAAGGGAGAAGGCGCTTGGGGGTTATTAGGAATGGAAGAAAGGGCTTCCCTTTTAGGAGGGGAGTTTAATCTGCGTTCGAAACCTGGAGATGGGGTCCAAATAGCAGTCAAGGTGCCTTGCCCTGATGAAGCGGATGTAGAGGACTAAGATGAAAATTCGATTGTTACTTGTGGATGACCACGCCGTTGTGCGTTCTGGTTTGCGCATGTTGCTTGAAGGTGAAGCGGATGTTCAGATCGTAGGGGAGGCTGGTACGGCCAGTGAGGCGCTGAATTTAACACCCAATGTTACTCCTGATGTGATCTTAATGGACATTGGCCTTCCAGACATGTCTGGGATCGAGGCCACCCGCAAGATTAAAGATCTTTGGCCAGAGGTTGCCGTCGTGGCCTTGACCATCCATGAAGACGAGGAATATTTCTTCAAGATGCTCGAAGCTGGCGCCAATGGATATGTACCCAAGCGCGCCGCGCCAGAAGAGCTTCTATCTGCGATTCGCATCGCCGCTTCAGGTGAAGTTTATTTGTATCCTACATTGGCAAAGTTACTGGTTAAAGATTTTGTAGCCCAAGGTCAACTTGATGAGCAGAGCAATACTTTGGATGGCCTGACTGAACGGCAGCAGGAAGTGTTGGGATTGTTAGCGGAGGGGGCAACCAATGCTGATATCGCCAAAGAATTGCATATCAGCCCCAACACCGTTGCTTCGCACCGCGAGAATATTATGCAAAAGCTTAATCTGCACTCGCGGACTGAGTTAGTCAAGTATGCAATACGTAAAGGGTTGATTCAACTTTAACGATTCACTATTCTAAAATCTTGAGTATTACGGCATTGCAGGGGGATTCTACGTCACTTCGTTCCTCAATGACAAAATTTAATGTTTAACAGTCTACTGAGCAGAACGGTAGGACGGTGCGTAAACGTGGACAATGAAATCAGCCGCAGTACTGTCATTCTGAGGAGAGCAGCGACGAAGAATCTTTCTCTTTGAGTGACAAATACATAGATTCTTCGCTCCTTTTGTCGCTCAGAATGACACTTTGGGACGCTCCACGGTTAACTACCGTGATACCAGCAGAACAAGATTGCACCTTTTTTAATTTACTCACTCAGGTTACGCAACCTAAGGGGGGAATATCCCCGGGAATAGGGGGTGGGGGCTTCGTCCCCACCCCCTATTCCCGGGACTTTCTCGCTACGTGTGAGTAACAGGAGTTACTCATTCGGGGAGAGGGGATCGAGGGGGCGAGATTGATTTTGTCCAGTTTAGGGGTCATCAATGCCGATGCTGATTATTCCCATCTTTGCCTTGTCCTTCGCAATAATTTCAAACCCCAATACCTAAAACTATATTCATTGGGATCTTTACCCCATGAATCGCAACATTATAAGTTGCGTATTCGATTTTATATCGTCAACCTGGGGCATTACTCCCAAGCAATTGTTTGTGAAATAGGGCACATACCCTAGTGTGGACATACCATCCACTGAGCGGGGGCGTGGTTGAATATCTGTTTGTGAAACTGGGCACATATCCGATTTACCTGACTCTCTTTGATTGCTACACTCTATGCAACTATTCGAACGTATGAGTGAGAAAGGAAGGTAGCAATGTCCACGCTAGTTTTGGGAACCCTCTTGATTGGACGGATCATTATCCCCCTCGTGTTGGTTTTTTTAATTGGAACTTTAGTGGAACGACGGCAGATCGCGTTCTGAAAACGAGGTGATTTGTGGAAACCATGCAAGGATTACTCCTGGCTATCGGTTGGTTCCTGCTTCGTTTTAGCTTACCAGTGCTTGGTACCGCTTTGGTGATCTTGTTTTTCAAGCGCCTTGATGCCCGCTGGCAAGCCGAAGTCAAGGACTATAAAGAACGCGCCGGCCTGGAAAGCCTGGTACCAGTCGTGCGCTGTTGGTTACTCAACGATTGCCCAGAAGAAAAAAGACAAAGTTGTCCCTCATACCAGAATCAGGAAAAGCCCTGCTGGCAGCATTTCCGTGCTGTAGATGGCGCTCTCAAAGAGAGCTGCCTTGGCTGCGGGGTATTTCGCGGTGCCCCCGCGGTTGTGCCAATATCTGGTGATTAGATAAGGAAATAACAATGATAAAACGATTTCTCTTCCGTGCTTTTATCGCAATTATGTTTGCGATTCCATTTGGCTTGGTCGCTGTCGCCGGAGTTCAGGCCAGCGTGAGCTATCAAGACGCGCCTGTTGACCCTGAATGCCAGGAGTGCCATCCTTCCGTTTTTGCAGTTTGGGAGAACAGCCACCATGGCCAGGCCATGTCCGACCCGGCGTTCGCAAGTGCCTGGGATGAACAAGGCCAACCTCAAGAATGTCTGCCCTGCCACACAACGGGCTATGACGCTACTGCAGGTACCTGGGAAGCTGACGGCATTGTCTGTGAAGCTTGCCATGCTCCCCTGGCGACCAACCACCCTGACCAACCCATGCCCACAGATCGCTCCGTAAATTTATGCGGCTCATGCCATCAAGAGACGGTGTTCGAGTGGCAGGTCAGCCATCACCGCTCAGCTGATCTCACTTGCGTAGATTGCCATGGTCAACATTCGACCACTTTGAAAGGCGAGGATGCTCAGTCTTTGTGTGCTAGTTGCCACCGCGACCGTGCTTCAGGTTTTTCCCACTCAGCCCACAGCATCGAAGGATTGATGTGTGCGGACTGCCATCTCAGCCCTAATGATGGCGAAAAGGGGCAGGGCCACGCGGCATTAGACCACAGTTTCCATGTCAAATTGTCTACCTGCAATGCGTGTCATGAGTATGATATGCACGACCCCGTTGATGTCCATACAGACGCTTTAGAGTCGCCTGTTGATCCGGAACCTGAACTCGACGCCATGGCCTCGGCCGCCAATCTCGGCGTCAGTGTTGATCCTGAACCCATTAGCTCAATCTACTTTGCATTGATCTCGGCTCTTGTGGGTATGGCCTTTGGCTTGCTAGTTGCTCCCTGGATCGAACGATGGTATCACCGTCTTGATATGCGAGATCAGATCAGCGATCAGTCTCAGGGAAAGGGCGAGTGAGGTGGATTATGACTGAAAAGAAATTCACTATGGATCGACGCGAATTAATAAAACTTGCTGTCGGAGGTGGAGCAGTCGTTGCTAGCTTGCAAATTGCTCAAAAGGCTTCAGCCTCGAAACCCGAAGGATCCAGCCCGCATCAATGGGCCATGGTCATCGACCAGGGTGCCTGCTTGGGATGTGGTTACTGCACCAATGCCTGCCAGGCACATAACGATATCCACCCCGATATTTCTTGGAATCGAGTGATCGAATCTTCTGCTGCCAATGGTGAAAAGACATATACCGCAAGGCCGTGTATGCAGTGCGAACATGCGCCTTGTGTGGATGTCTGCCCAGTCAAGGCCAGCTATTATCGGGCCGATGGCATTGTGATGATGGATTACGACAAATGCATCGGTTGCCGCTATTGTGAGGTGGCTTGCCCCTATAACGCGCGCGCTTTCAATTGGGAAACTTTCAGCGGAGAGAATCCTGCTGTTCCCGAGTGGGGTGTTCCCGAAGTGGAGCGCCGCCCACGTGGTGTTGTAGAGAAATGCTCCTTCTGTTATCACCGCATTGACCGGGGTGTTGCTCTGGGGCTAACCCCAGGTGTGGATTCAGCTGCCACCCCAGCCTGTGTTGTTGCATGTCCCGTTGGGGGTCGCATTTTCGGCGATCTCAATGATCCGGAGTCTGAGGTGAGTAAGCTGGTTAAGACACATGTTACCCATCGTCTCAGAGAAGATCTGGGTACCGGGCCGCGGGTTTACTATATCTGCCCTGAAAACTCGCATTCCTTGGAGGCATAGTTATCATGAAGATTAAAAGCCTTTTACTAAAACTTACTAAATTTCACTATTGGCTGGCCGCTTTGGCGATCTTCATGGTCATCGGTGTCGTCGGTGCCTTGATCGTCTTTGTCAAGGGGTTGGTGGTTACCAACCTGACAGACCTTGTGCCCTGGGGTTTGTGGATCACCATTGATCTGTCATCCATTGCTCTTAGTGCAGGGGCCTTCACCTTATGTGCCGCAGTGTACCTGATTGGTTTGAAAGAATACCAACCTGTAGCGCGTACGGCCACGTTTATCGGCATCATCGGCTACAGCATGGCGATGTTGTGTCTGCTGATGGACATCGGCCGCCCAGATCGTTTCTGGCACGCCTTTGTATTCTGGAATCCGCACTCCGTTTTATGGGAAGTAACCATGTGTGTGGGCCTGTATTTCACTGTGCTGACCTTAGAAACAATGCCGATCATCGGTGGCGCAGATTGGTTCCAGGAGCGCTGGCCAAAATTATCCGCAATATTGTCCAAAGTCCATCACTATGCACCCTATTTGGCGATTGCTGGCCTTTTCCTATCAATGCTGCACCAATCGTCTTTGGGAGCAACGTACGGCGTGCTCAAAGCTCGACCGCTGTGGTACTCCCCCAGCTTATCGGTGTTGTTCATGGCTTCAGCGATTGTGGGGGGTATCTCCCTGACAATTCTGGCCTCAATGTTTGCTGCCAGGATGAGCGAGAAGGCTAACGTAAATGACCGCTTGCTCGACAAACTTTCTCACTTTGTTGGGTGGGCTTTGGCGTTATACCTTTACTTCCGCTTTTGGTATGCTTTTTCGATGACCTATACCTATGAACCAGGCCGCACCGAAGGGTTGAGTTTGTTGACCAAAGGACCACTTGCAATAAACTTCTGGTTTGGTGAAATTTTATTGGGCATCGTGATACCGATGATCATCCTGCTCAAGAAAGATTGGCGCGCCCGCCAATGGACGCGTATGGCTGCTCTGGCGATGGTAGTGGGAGGCTTGGTGGCGTATCGTTGGGATGTCAATCTCTCTGGCCAGTTGGTAATTTTGACTTACCTGCATGAAGAAATTACCGCCATCTACACTACGTATATGCCCAATCTGATCGAGTTTATGGTCGGTGCTGGTGTGGTGGCGTTTGGGTTGATGGCATTCACATTGGGTGTACAGTTCCTCAAAGTCGTTGATCATGCTTCTGAAGATCATGTGCATGAACCAATTGGAGAGCCCTCCCTAGCGGCTGGTGACTGAGTATTAGTGCGCGTGTGAAGTGCTTGATGCTTCGCACTCTCCTAAAAAGCTCCGATCAAGCTGATCGGGGCTTTTGTATTAATTTGTTTTGGTGATTATTAGTTCAACGTATTGAGGGGTAGAGAGCCAACCGCGTTGGCGTCTTGTTTCGGCAAATTGCTTCGATCGTGAATCGCCCAACGCTCCTGTCCTGAGCATGTCGCAGGGGTTGGGCATCTAATCCTGAATTGCTGAAAAAATCGTTCGTTCTCTGGCGCGCCGGAGGCAATCCATTCAGAGACTAGTGCTTTTAATTGACAGGCTGAGGTGCAACGCACTTAGATGAATAATTTCTTGTGGGGTTTCTAGATGAAAAAGTGCGTCGCACCTTCCAGAAATTCACTCACTCTCAGGAGCACCGGCCAGAATCCATTCTGAAACTAAATCTAACTCCTCGGTATTGAATTGTCCAAAGTGGGCTTGCTCACCTGATTGTTTGGTGATCAACAAGCTGTTTTCAAGGTCACCAGATACAACTGCCAAACCACTATCGCCACCAGCCATAGTTGCTTGATAAGAGGTCAAATCTAAGCCAGCAATCCCACTAGTTCCATGGCAACTACCACAGCGTAATTCAAATAATGGGCCAATGGTTTCATCGAAGGTTAAAGCGCCCCCGGTTGGTGCCTGTGGTTCGACATAGGGAGGAGGAAGCTGATCTTCTAGCACCGCACGCAGCTTAGGGGCGTTGAAGCCAGCAAAAGTCCAGACACTGCCGTGGCAGGCACTGTTGGCACAGAATGATGTGTTGCTCACGCCGCCGGGATCTTCTGTTGTATGGCAATTCTCGCAAGTAGGGTCGAAAACATCGCGGTGTAATGTTATCCAATTGGCGTTTAGATGAGATTCGGGCTCAGGTCCACGGCTGATCTCGATGTCTGTGACGAAGTCGGTCGTATTAGCGACTACTGGAATAGAGTGGCACAGATTGCACTCCAGGCGGACGGCTTCATTCTCATCATTGAGATGTTGGCCATCATGGCAGCGGAAACAACCGGGAGAGAAATCATGCCCAATATTGTTGGCATGTGAGTTCCAGTCAGATTTTTGTTCAGGATAGACACTTTGTGAATAAGCCTGTTGTAAAGCACTGATAGCATCTTGAACTATGTTTTCATTCTCGGCGTAATATTCGGGATAGTATGTCTCATAGTAATCTTGAATCCCAGCGATACTGTTGAGGGCTAACTCGCCGGTTTTGTAAGGGCGAGAAAATACTTCTAGGGAAATACGACGAATTTCAGGAATCGATTGTAGAATCTGCCCGTTAGTGATCATTTGGTCGATCATATCATCTGGTGGTGGTACCAGATGAGTGATGCGGTTATGGCAGGTAATGCAATCCATTACTTCGAGATCTTCTTCGTTTACGTCATTGCGATCAAAGTCAGATTCAATATCAAAATATTCTTGGATTGATCCATCTGGCCCTTTGTATCGAATATAGGGAATTTCTTGCTCGTCTTTATCCAGTGCCAAATAGTAAGTTGGGTTTTCGATATGCCAGTGGATGCCGCGACCCAAACCTAAACGTGTAGATCCGCCGCCGGTTTTGAGAATCAGGAATGTACTGACCAGCGAGTTTTCAGCATTATTTTGATAGGTTTTGATCTCTCTCAAGCTGTCATCAGAGAATTTCTCGGGGAAATGACACTTTTCGCAAGTTTCTCGGGCAGGTCGCAGTTCGTGAGCTTCAATCGGAAATTCATAGCGCTTGAAAGCCAAAGAGATAATATGTTTAGCATCTCCAGCTTTACGAGTGAAATTTTCGGCGATATAGCCGCGACCAAGGTGGCATTCAACACAAGCAACTCGAGCATGTGGGGATGTAAGATAGGCCGTGTATTCCGGCGGCATTGTATGACAAGCCGTGCCGCAAAATTCAGATGAATTCGTATATTCCCATGCTGCACCCCCAACGATAAAAACGGTCAAAGTAAGCACACCCAAGATCGCATATGGCAGCACCCGCTGCCAACGAGGAGTTCCAGCAGGTGGGAAGAAGAACGATTTAAGCTTAGTCAGAAAGCGCTTCATTGGTGCAATCTCCTAAAAACTATGACATTTTTCGCTTATTATACAATCCATACCAAATATATCCAATGACATTTGTCTTCTTTTTTTGTGTGATAATAAAGAGGCGCTCCGATAGAGCGCCTCTTTATTATAGTGGATTTTCAGATGAAATACTTTATTCTTCGGGTGCACCTGCTACTATCCATTCGATAACCAGGTTTATTTCATCATCTGAGAATTGACCCGGATGATCTCCCGAAGTCTGGCGGCTGACAAGTAAGCTTCCATCAGGTTCGCCGGGGATAATAACACCCCCTGAAACACCCCCAGCCATGATATCCGCATACGTACTCATATTTAGGCCACCGAGTACAGTAGAGCCATGACACGCACCACACTTGGATTTGGTGATAGCTGCAACACCGTCATTCCAGGTATTGCCAGTAACTTGCACTGGAGTTACTGTGGGAAGAGGTGTAGGCAATGGGGTAGGCGTGTAGGGAACAAATACAACTAAATTTTCGGCGGGTGGCAGAGTTTCAATGGCTGTTTCCTCCCATGTCACGAATAAATAGGCGCCGATTAGCATGGCCACAGCAGCCAAACTGAATGTTGGGAAGAAAATGCGTTTGCGTTTGGCGACTATTTTGGGGTCTTGGGGTAATTCAGCAACACCAGCTTTTATATCGGCGAGCTCCAAGGGATGTTCTTCTAGCATCTCATGCTCGCTGATATAGCCTGTGAACATGCTTTTGTTTAGGTGTTTAATATGTACGTTATAGAAATGCCAAATGGCAATGGCCAATACAGCCAGCAGAGCTTCACCGCTATGAGCCGCTTTGGCGGCCGGGATGAAAATGCCAGGTAGAAAATTTGCTGTTGTTATCGGGTTCCAAAGGATGAATCCGGTCAAACCCATAACAATTGTGCCCCATACAAAGGCCCAGTATTCGAATTTTTCATCGAATGTGTAACGACCTTGTTGTGGCTTAGTTTTTTGAACTTTAAGATTGAATAAGAATATGTTCCAGGCGTTGGTGACATCCTTCAACGTGGGCAGCATGCTAATGCGGTTGCGTTTGACATAATACTTGTAGCCGGCCACACCAAGGTGGTAGATAGTTCCCAGCATCAAACCAATCGAAGCAATACGGTGGATGATGCGCACAAATTCAATGCCGCCAAGCAAGGTAATTAGGGAAACTGAAATATCTGCTGAAGAAAATTTTTGGATCAATCCTGTAAATCCCAGCAGTGTAAAACTGGCCATTTGAACCCAGTGTTCAATGCGGTCGGAAATTGTAAAACGGAGGTATTTGCGTTCTGAACTCATTGTTCACCTCCGCGTTTCTTGGAGATTTTCCCAAATATATCGGCACCAATAAACACAGACATACCTCCAAGGGTTACCGGGATGATGATTCTATAAAAGAGATCGACGAAATATACCAGAGGGTGTTCTTCTGGGCTGGGTTTGTAGTGACTGAGCCAAGAAGTAGGGAAATTTACACTGGCACTGGGATGGCACTTCTGACAGGTATCCAGTAGGTTCTTTTTAATTACATAACTCTCTGGATCGTCCACTTTGCGCATGTCATGAACACCGTGGCAATCGATACAGACCGGTTTGTTCGTTTCCTGATCTGGCGCGATTTTTTCAAAGAGCACGACTGTTGTTCCGTGGAAATCGGCCACATACGAGTCGAAAACATCTGTACTGACATCATAGCGATCCATTAATATTTTGTCATCATGGCAATCTGCACAAATTTGCGGTGAGAATAAGTGGAAGGTTTCGGCAGTTGATGGACCTTGTACGTTGTGCACTCCATGGCAGTCTGTGCAGGTAGGCACATCTGGGTTACCTTCGCCAATTAGATCTGCGCCATGAACACTATTCTGATATGCAGTGAAGATGGTTGAGTGACAGCGCTCGCACATCTTGGGTTTATTGCTGCGAGGTGTTTCGGGTTCCTGGATATTGTGTGTGCCATGGCAGTCTGTGCAAACAGCTGCCTCTAGATGGCCATCTGCCAGTGCTCTTTGATGAGTACTGTCCAAACTGGCTTCATAGTTGCTGGCGTGGCATCTCTCACACAACCCGTACATGGCCAAGGTGTATTCCCGGACGGTAGCAGCTGGGATTTCTCGGTGGGGATAACCGTCGATATCCGTGTGGCATTGCACACAGGCAATCCCCGAACGTCCATGGACCGACGTTACATGGGTAACGCTATCTATGGCAGTAAAAAGCACTTCACCAGATGCCAGGGTTGTTCGCATCCCCGGAAAATCATGGCATGAGAGGCAGGTTTCATCGCCGATACCAGGCACCTCATCGTCTGCATAAGCAATACTAAAGGGTATTGCCAGAACAGCTATTGCTATGATTATGCCCAGAATTGGGATAATTTGTTTGATTTTCAAGAATTCCTCCTGAACATTGGAGATTTTTTCCGTGTAATTGCGAAGCTTAAGAATGGCATTTTCTTTGTTGAGATGTGACAAATCTTCGAATAATAGTTACATTAATATCCAACAAAACTAAGCAGATTATGGCACACCAGAATTTCCATCGTCGGTTCAGTCTTTGTGAAAATAGTAACATTAGATGGGTAAATTTGTCACGCTCCCTTGGGTAATGTTATATGTTCTTGGGGGTAGGTTAATTTACTGAATTTACTACCTAATAGTATAGTTGCTCCCTATTCTTTGAAAGGAAATCAAAGGAGTACCTAATTTTTGGGGAGCAATATTTATGACGAAGGTTCTTCTTGTCTCGTCAGCGGAGTGCGCAAGGAAGCAAAAAAGGTTTGAAAAGTTCAAAAATCCATCAAAATTGTAAATAATATATTACATTCACCAACAATTGGCGCAAGTATAGCGCAGTAATCACTTGTAAATCAGGGGTTGAACGTCGTCACAAAGTCCTTAAACTATCAGGTTTTATGATGATATTCTCAAGTTCATGCTAATAGATAAAACGCGGGCTGGAATTAGATCAATCTATCCAGCCCGCGTTGGAGCCTTGAGTAAAAACTTACTTAGGGAGCTTCTGGGCGATCGTGATAACCGAAGGCCTTGTCGATCAGTTCCTCATCTGTCTTGACAGTTGCGGAACCGCCATCAACATGGCAGCTTCGGCAGGCAAAATCTAACCCGAGTTGCGACAGCGCTTTTGAACCATCTTCGCTGAACTGCCCAATCTGAGTGGAGTCAATTGCCATCAGATGTGTGCGGATATCGCCGGTGAACATTTCGGCGTTGCCCACGGCGCTCTTGGTGACGCGCGGCATGTGGCAGTCGATGCAATCAGCTGCCAGCGGGTGTATCTGGGAATCCTGATACTTGGCCTGATCGAAGTGGCAATTCTCACATGAGGTTCGAGTAGTGGGAGTGCCCTCTTCGGCGTTGCGCAGTGCGACGACACCAGCATGCGGATCGTGGCAAGTAACGCAATCGATGGTGATGTGCTTGCTCTGGAAGAGTTCCTCGTACTGCTCATGATGTTTGATGAAACCACCACTGGCATCTACGGCTTCAGAACTGCCGCGTATGTGGCATTCACCACAAAGCGCAGAACTGCGTTCGATTTCCATGCTGACACCATGGGGATCAGCAGCGTGCAGGCTGCCAGGTCCGTGGCAGGCTTCACACTGAATGCCGCCCTCAGACCAGGTGCCAACCATACCGGGCATATCATCCTGATGAGCATCAGGAGGCCAGGCGGAGTAACCTGTGGTATGGCAGGTGCCACAACTATAGGGTCTTTCTTCCCCAGGATGGTAGCCAACCCAACCAGCCTCGTTACCTACTACGGGGTTAGCGAAGTTATACTGGCTGACGTATTCGGTATTGCCGTCGCCGCGTGTACCAGGAAGACCTGTGATGATATAGCCTTCTTTATCGATAAAACGGGCTTTCCAGTTGTAGCCACCGATGACGTACGATATGTCATCCCAGGTATAGCCTTCCGGAAGTTCTGTAACTTCGGTAAAAGGATATTCTGGGGGTTGGCCGTCAACGACTTTATTGAGCTTGAAGGGGTGACCAGACATCATGAAGACACTGTAGATTTCCTCGTGACAACCAGAGCAGGTAGCAGATTTGACATATTCAGCGCCACCAGCGCCAGCTTCTCCAGCCATGCCGGCTTCGCCTGCAGATCCAGCAGGACCCTCGGGACCAGCAGGGCCTTGAGGGCCTTCAGGGCCGGCCGGGCCAGCGGGACCAGCAGGTCCTTCGGGGCCAGCAGAACCAGCACAGGCTGCTAGAGCCAGGCTTGCGATCAGCAATACGCCGATGATTAAGATATGTTTATGTTTCATTTTTATTCTCCATTACACTAAAGGGCTTATTCTGATTTCGTGTGTGTTAGATTTTGGGGCTGCACCTCCTTCAAAATTCGGGTACAATACTGTTTGGGTAAATTTGCCCAATGGCATTGGGAACAATGACATAAATGGGCAAAATACCCCAAGAATAGAACTCAATATTGGGTATTTTAACCCAACACTAATGTTAGTGTCAAGTGAAGAACTTCACTCACATGACAAAAAACACTTGTTTAGGTACTTTTCGTCTGATGGAGATTAGATAATGTTAGTTCCGGGATTCCAAATAGATATGATCCTGGTTTATTTCTTTTACGGTCTGGCTTTTTTTAGTATGGGATTGGCGATCATGTTGGAATTTGGTCGCTCGCCTCTATTAGCTGAAGCGCGCGTACTACGACCTTTAGCAGCATTTGGCATTCTTCATGGTGTTCATGAATGGCTAGAAATTTTTATTTTGCAGAATAATTGGTTAGAAATTCCCATTCAACCATACTGGTTCTGGATAAGATTGGGTTTGCTAGCCGTATCTTTTGCCTCGCTGGTAGCATATGGAGTGCAAGTATTACGTCCTCCGAAGCGTCTGGCCGCCACGGATGCCTGGGTTGGTGCGGGTTTATTGACTTTATATGCAGCACTGGTAATCTTTACCGGCGCAACTATTTGGGGTGATTTTGCTCTATGGATTGGCCGGGCAGATGTGCTGGCACGTTATATGCTGGCAGTTCCTGGGGGATTTTTGGCCGCGGTTGCATTGTTCTATCAAGGGCGTCAAGCCAAGGCCTCACAGCGTGATGCCCTTTCCGGAAGTTTGTATTGGGCGGCAATCGGTTTTGTTTTCTATGCCCTGACCCAGATTTTTGTATCCGATATTGATTTCTTCCCCGCAAGTGTCATCAATGTAACTTGGTTTATATCCTTCCTTGGGATTCCCATACAGGTCGTTCGAGCAGTGTTGGCAGCCATGATTACCGCCAGCCTGATGAGAGCTACACAAATAGTTGAAAAAGAGCGTCAACATCAACTCGCCCAGGCTCAGCGTGACCGCTTAGATGCCATGGAGAGAGCCCAGGATGAATTGGTTAAACGTGAAGCATTGCAGAAGCAACTCTTGCGACATACTGTCATTGCTCAAGAAGAAGAACGTTCTCGAATCTCTCGCGAACTACACGATGAATTAGCACAGACGCTGACAGGCTTTTCCCTGGATTTAGCAACACTTAAGAATCGCCGCATAGGTGATGAAGTTGTTGATAGTGCAATAAGCAGGCTACAAGAACTGAGCCGCCAAATGGCGAAGGGGTTGTATCGCTTGGTTCATGATCTGCGTCCTGCACAATTGGATGATTTGGGATTGGTACCTGCGCTGGAACATTTGGTTGATGATGTGAGAGATCGTTTAGCCCTTGAAGTACGTTTGGATGTTAATGGTTATGAAGACCGTTTAGATCCTTTGGTGGAAACCGTATTCTTTCGGATTTCTCAGGAGGCCTTAACCAATATTGCGCGTCATGCGAAAACCAATCAGGCTTTCGTTTCTCTAGAATGTCGCTCCAAAGAAGCACTTTTGATTATTCAAGATAAAGGTATAGGCTTTGATTCAACTGTTGTTGAACAACTACAAGATGGATTAGGCATAGCAGGGATGCGGGAGCGTGTTCGTTCAGTAGATGGTCAATTTATATTAGAATCGACCCCTGATGAAGGAACGAAGATCGAAGTCTTGGTGCCATGTATGGATCCAACGGATATGGAATCTTAAGGAGAAGCTGTATGGAAACGATCCGCCTACTACTGGTTGATGATCATGATGTGATTCGTACAGGTTTAAGATCTTTCCTGGAAACGCAAGATGATTTGGAAGTCGTCGGAGAAGCATGTAATGGTATTGAAGCCATCGCTACTGCCAAGGAACACCAACCCGATGTGATTATTATGGATATCACCATGCCTGAAATGGATGGTCTCGAAGCGACACGTCATCTGTCTGAAATATGCCCAAATTGTAATGTTCTAGCCCTGACAGTGCATGAAGACAAACAATATTTCTTTGAGATGATGGCTGCTGGGGCAACGGGGTACATAACCAAACAAGCTGCAGCGGACGAGTTGGTTTCAGGTATTCGAACTGTTCATGCTGGTAATGTATATTTGCAACCGACGTTGGCCAAATGGCTGCTCGAAGATTACCGCCGACTGATACAACATCCCATGAGTGAAGATAGTCGTAAAACAAACCCAGAATCTCATCCAGATCTTGATGTACTTAGCGACAGGGAACGCCAAGTATTAGAAATGGTTGCTGATGGTCTCTCAACACCCCGGATTGCCGAAGAATTAGAAATCAGCCCCAAGACAGTTTCTCGTCATCGCGAGCGTATCATGAATAAACTCAATTTGCATTCCGCTACTGAGTTAGTCAAATTTGCAATTCGTACTGGTTTGATCTCCGTATAACCTAATCATTCAAAGATTGACGCTGCAACGAATATTACACGATCTAGTGCTAAATTCGGAGTTATTTGGTACAATATAGATCGGTTTAATTATTTTCTTGTGTTATATGTATCGATACAATGATCGGAGACAAGAACCATGGAACCTTTTGACAAAGATGCCCTTTCAGTTGATGTTGGGATTCGATTGCGAGATTTGCGAGAGGAACGAAATCTTTCAATGCGTGCCTTGGCTCGTATGAGCGGGCTATCAGCGAATGCCTTGAGCATGATCGAGCGTAGTAAATCTTCACCCTCTGTGAGTACACTCTATAAACTCGCTGATGCAATGGAAGTGCCCATAACTGCCTTCTTCCGCACAGAAACTCCACAAAAAGAAGTTGTCTTTTTGAAAGGCAACGAGCGCACGCGAGTGCCATTTCACCGCGGGCTTTGGGAGGGATTGGGGGGCGAATATTTCTCAGGTCGCGTGGAACCGTTTATGCTGACATTGGAAAGCGGCGCAAACAGCGGCCGCTTCCCCATGGCGCATACAGGCCATGAATTTGTGCTTTGCCTGCGAGGAAAATTGGAATACCAGGTTGAAAACCAATTTTTTGTGCTTGAACCTGGCGATACGCTTATCTTTGCTGCAGAATTGAAACACCAATGGCGCAATCCAGGAAATACCGTTACGAATGCCGTGTTTGTGCTGGCAGGATTTGAAGAGGGTGAAAATCCCAGTGAGTTCCACATTGCTTCTGGATTAACGAATGAGACAGAAGGCGAAACCGCTGAAGATTGATAAATATTTACGCTAAACTCTACATGGTTTGAATTTTCGATTCAGAAAACAAAAACGGCCTCGATACTTGATACATCGAGGCCGTTCTGTATTAATTCGTTTAGAAATTTTAGATGAAAATGACTTGGGCGCCTTTAGTAAGGTCCATGAAGTCGCTAGCGGTCACGATGCTATCGACACCGTCTACAAAATCATCCATTGTCAGTTTCATCATATCGCAAGTCATCTTGCAGCCGTATAAATTTGCACCTGCATCGATGAGCATTTCAACGTATTCCCGCATGGGCGGCACGTCGAGACTGGCGATTTTTTTCTTCATGAACCAGCTTGCAAAAGCGGTCATGCCGGGTAAAACACCCATAATTTGTGGGATACCCAAGTTTCCAGTGGGAAGGCCCATCAGGCTCATTTTGAAGCTGGTATTGGCAACGGGGGCAAGTTCAAGCTTATCGATACGCTTATCCGTGATGATATCCAATCCCCAAAATGTGAAGAAGAGAGTTACATCAATGCCGTCGCCTAAGGCAGCCCAACCCATAATCAGGGCAGGTAAAGCCATATCCAGGTTGCCTTTGGAGCAAATGAACGCCATGTGGCGGTTTTCAGAAGTCATTTTTATTTTCCTTTTCTAGAATTGATTAGAAGCCGACTCAAATATGTCATCCTGAGCGCAGCGAAGGACCTGATAGCATTGGTACATGAGACTCTTCGTTCGCTACGCTCTCTCAGAGTGACAATAGAGAATTTTTTAGATAAGTCCTACTGCATTGTCACGAATTTATACACAGCCTTCGGGTTTACCTAGACCGGAAATCTTGGCAACTTTTTTGGCCGGCCCCTTCGGGAAGAGACCAAACAGGACTTTTGTTGAGATTCCGGTCCCTTTGGTGATTTGCCGCAAAGTTGGGGCTGACCCGGAGTCAACCGCACTTTCTCGGCAGAAGTCGATGATCATCCAGTGATCCTCGCTTAGATCTTCAATGCCCTCGCCTTTGGCCATTTCCACAGCAATTTCTTTGGTCCATTCCTCGGGATTGGTCAAGAAGCCTTCTTCGTTCAGTGATACCGTTTCTAACAGTGACATCATACACTCCTTTGATAAAAATGTTTTGATGGATTAATTTGCTTGCTCGTCTAGAGCTTTTAATAGGTTGATCATCCTGACCATACCTCGGCGAACTTTGGGATCACCAAGTTCACGGAGTAATTTCCAGGTGGAGACTTTTTCAGTTTCGGGAATTTCTTCCTTGATTGCACCCACAGCGTTGTTGGCCAAGGCCATGATTTCGGGTTGTGTCATAGTGCGGACCGTATTCAGAATAGTGACCACATTGTCGCCGAGGGCACGTACATCCTCTTTGGAGAACTCTGTCACAATTCTCTCCATGATCAGCCAGCTTTCACGGGCGAAATCAAAGTAGCCATCGCGTTCGAATTGATCGAGTTGCTCGACTGCAAAATTGAAAACTTGTTTGCCCAACAATTCTGTCTCGTCGGCGATCCCCATCAGGGCTTCAAAGCGGTCGAACACTGCCAGAAACATGTGGGTATTGCGGATAACGCGCTTTAGTAAGAAAAATAGATCTTCAACCTCGAACTCAGTTCCAATATCCGCCAACTCATCGATGCTCAGCTTAATCATATGATTGACGATGGGAATGGCATCATTCTTGAGCTCGTCGAATTCGCGCTGCTTGCGTTGCTGAATCTCCGCATGTGAGGTCAGAGCGGCAACTTGCTCAGTCAGCAGGTCAACTTTTTGGTGGAGCAGGGCCAGGTCTTCAGCCATCATATACTCCTTTAGGCCCACTTACCAGCCATGGTCATCTGGGACTCAAAGGGCATTTCGCCGCCTTTGAGCAGAATATTCCAATATATCCAGCGGAAGGCCATCTTGCCCCAGTGGTTGGCAGCTGATTCTTTGAGCAGAGAGAAAGGCCCAAACCCAGGCAAGGGGAATTTGCCAGGCAAGGGCTCGACATCGTAATTGAAGTCAATCAATATTCCCTTTTCGAAACCAGATTCTATGTAGCAGTTGGCGTGTCCGTCGAACTTGGGCAGCGGTTCGAGGCCTTCCATGTGGCGGAGTATATTCTCAATCAGGATTTCCAACATAAAGTGAGCCACGGAGCCAGCCTTTGAAGTTGGTGCATTACCAGCATCGCCAATTACCCAAACGTTTTCCCATTTATCGGATTGTAGAGTGTGCTTATCAATGGGGACATAGTTGAGTTCATCGCCCATGCCAGAGCGGTCTATGACTTCTGCGCCCATGTTTGTGGGGATGGTCACCAGGAGATCATATTCAACTTCTTGTTCATCATAGGAGACAATAGCCTGCTTATCGTTGTCAACCCACCCAATATTAAAATCAGGGACGAGATTAATTCCTTTTTGGTCGAGCATACCACCTAGCACAGAAGAAGCGCGCGGTTTTGTGAATGCGCCGTCCAATGGTGTGGCAAAGACGATCTCAACATTGTCGCGCATGCCGCGCTCGTGAAAGAACCAATCAGCCAGAAAGAGGAATTCCAATGGAGCAACCGGGCACTTGATGGGCATCTCGGTAATGTTGAGTACCATACGCCCACCCTTCCAGAATTTCAAGAAGCGGCTCAGGGCAGTCGCACCCTCAATGGTATAAAAATCGAATTTATTCTCATGCCAGCCATCTTCAGCCATTCCCTCAGTTTCTTCGGGATGAATTTGGGTTCCAGTCGAAACCACTAAATAATCGTAATTTATGATTTTGTTCTCTTTTTGAAGAGTTACGCGATTTTTATCCGGCTCAATCAATTCAATATCAGACAAAACATATTCGACATTATGAGGAATGAAATCTCGCTTAGGTTTGATAACGTCATTGGGTGAATAAATGCCAAAGGGGATGAAGAGGAACCCAGGTTGGTAATAATGGGTTTCGAATTTATCGACGATAATGATGCGCCATTCCTGGGGATCGAGTTCATGGGCCATTTTGTTGGCGACCATGGTTCCGCCAGTTCCCGCACCGAGGATCAAAAATGTTTTCATGTGGATACTCCTGGATATTTTGAGAAATTATGCTGAGATTTCTTGAATGACTGAGTCAGCCAATTCGCCTTGACCTTGCAACCGGCTTGCCAACACTGCCCGAAGAAGGTCCATTGCTTCGATGATTCGGGAATCAGATAAAGAGTAATTAACAGATTGACCATCGCGTTCAGCTAGAACCATTTGTCTTTCACGTAATACTTTAAGGTGGCGTGATACCGTTGGCTGGGGGAGTTCTAAGCTCTCAGAGAGCTCACTGACATTATGAGGATGATCGTGCAAGGTATATAAGATCAGGATTCGAGTGGGATCAGCAAGGCCACTACAGATACTGGCATGCAATTTGTTTATTTCGGCTCGAAGATCAGTCATTTTGCTGTTCCTTTGATATGTTCTTTAGACTATAAAGATATGCGCTTATGTGAATATCTTTATCCGTGAAAAATATAACAGGTTTGATAGCTCTTGTTCTAGTGATATTTGTCACAACGAACTATGATAAACGTAATATGACCTTAATGGTGAATATTCCTTGATTACAAAATGTGAAAAGAAATACACTTAAACAAAAAACTCCCATTGCTGAGGGCTATTGGCACACCAGGGAGGCCAGTAACGCTCAATATTGGGTGCGCTGCAATTTATGCCAGCGCGTGGTGTAGATGTGCCTTCCTGGTTACAGTGTGTGGGCGCAAAAGGGGTATTCCCATAATAGTGTAATTTGTCACAGCTTGAGAGATGACAAAGTGGCTTGATTTTATAAAGAACGCATCTATAATAATTAGTAACAATTGTCGCGTCTCATTATTAGATCGATTTATAGTAAATACTGGTTATCTCTAATGCCGTAGAGCATTAGAGAAATTTATAGACGAACGAAAGGCGTTTGTATGTTATCTATAGATGATTTGGTCGTTTTTGTCGAAGCTGCGGATTGCAACAACTTCAGTAAGGCTGGAAGAAAGCTACACCTGACACAGCCTGCCGTGAGTCAAAAGATCGGTGGTTTGGAAGATCGGTTTGGCGTAAAACTTTTCAACCGGCAAGGGCGTTCCATGTGCCTGACCGAAGCAGGTCAGGTATTGGAACCTCTTGCCAAAGAGGTCATCGGTTTGTCGCGTCGATTGGATGAAACGATGGTTTCGCTTCAAGGTGAAGTTGTGGGGGAGATGACGGTTGGATGTTCCACAGCTTCGGGCAAATACTTGCTCCCTGGGCAGATTGCACTTTTTCGTCAGCAATTTCCCATGGTGCGCATCAATGTTGAAGTCACCAGCCGAAGAAGCGTCCTTGACAAGTTATCTGTTGGGGATGTGGCCTTAGGCGTATCAAGTAAAAAAATTGAAGGTCGAGATCTTGAATACAAAGAACTTTTTACCGATGATGTAATTCTAATTGTTCCAGAGGATCACCCCTGGGCAGATTATCCCCAAATATATCCCGACGATTTGTTGGATGAGCCAATTATCTTGCGTGAAGAAGCAGCAGGAACGCGGGAAGTATTCCTGGAATCTCTTCGTAATCACGACATTTATCCGGAAATGCTCAATGTGGCTATG
This sequence comes from Anaerolineales bacterium, assembly GCA_016785015.1. Taxonomy (GTDB): domain Bacteria; phylum Chloroflexota; class Anaerolineae; order Anaerolineales; family UBA11858; genus NIOZ-UU35. The sequence continues at coordinate 59,634 of JADHTJ010000005.1, read as the reverse complement.
GAGTTAGGGAATGCCGAAGCCATTGAAATGGCAGTGGAAGAAGGAATTGGCATTGCTTTCATTTCGCGTCTCGCGGCAACTCGCGGATTGGAATTGGGCAATATTGCCGAGGTCCGCGTTGCAGGGATGGATCTGAAAAGGACAATTTTCATGGTGCGCAATCAAAACGTAGCCCCAACGCGCGCTCAACTAAATTTCTGGGATTTTGTATCAACGCCTGAGGCTCAAGATCGGTTGCCCAGCGTTCCCATGGTACGCGAAGAAATATAGATCTCTTGGCAAATGGTTCTTTGGGAATTGCCGTGAGAGACCTGACATTTGGGGGTAGGGGGCGTGCGGAGCATGCCCCCTACCCCCAAATGTGACCCCTTACCAAGGGCCCTTACCACGGCGATTCTTAGAGATCCTGGCAAATTCGTTTCCTGCCATAAAATACCTGTGATATAATCCGCAGAAATCTTGAAGGAAACTGATTGATGAATTTGACTAACCTGCTCAATAACGATAATAATGATGCTAATCCCACCGACAATAACCGTCGGGCGGTACGGTGCAGGCTGTCGAAATTCTGAACCTGATCATCTCAATCCGATCGCCCGATGCCTCGAGCAAAGGGCGTTTTTTTTTGCAGCAGAAGCCGCATCCAAAGCGGCATCTGATGCACCCAAACGCAGGAGCGTTGGGGAAGCATCTACCAAAGCCGCATCCAAAGCGGCATCTGATGCACCCAAACGCAGGAGCGTTGGGGAAGCATCTACCAAAGCCGCATCCAAAGCGGCATCTGATGCACCCAAACGCAAGAGCGTTGGGGAAGCATCTACCAAAGCCGCATCCAAAGCGGCATCTCAAGCACCCCAGCGCATGAGTGCTTGGGGGAGAAGCTGACAATTTGTTGTGATGCCGAATTTTAATCGGCGTTTGCTAAATAGTGTTGACATTTTAGGCTTTGTCAGGAGTAAATAACAATTTTTTGAAGCAACGTTTCCAGAGAGAAATCTCCAAATGTCAACACGGTTTAGATAATTGTGCAAATTATGATCGCCTTTTTTGTTCGTTCTATCGATATCATTATGAATTTATCATCCGGAGGCTCTTATGTACAAATCCCACACATGCGGTGAACTGACCGCAAAACACGCAAAACAAGAAGTCACTCTTGCTGGCTGGGTTCACCGTCGGCGAGATCATGGGGGAGTGACCTTTATGGACTTGCGCGACCGATTTGGTTTCGTGCAGATCGTGACAAATTCAGATCAATTTCCAGAAGCTCACAAAGCCATGGAACCTGTGCGCTCGGAGTGGGTCATTCAGGTTAAAGGCCTGGTTAGTAAACGACCTGCAGGCATGATTAATCCAGAGTTGTCCACTGGCGAAATTGAAGTCGAAGTTCAAGAAGTCAAGATCCTGAATCCCGCTAAAACACCGCCGATCTACATTAATAAAGAAGAAGAGATCGATGAGCAAGTGCGGTTGCGCTACCGTTATTTGGATTTGCGTACGGAGCGCATGCGCCGCAATTTAGTTTTGCGCCATCAGGTGATTAAATTCATCCGGGATTATTTAGATCGGAAGGGATTTTTGGAAGTAGAAACCCCCATTTTGTTCAAGACCACCCCAGAGGGCGCGCGTGATTACCTGGTTCCCTCACGGGTCCACCCCGGGGAATTCTACGCCCTGCCTCAATCGCCTCAACAACTCAAACAATTATTGATGGTCGCCGGTGTGGAGCGATATTTCCAAATTGCGCGCTGCTTTCGTGATGAAGATCAGCGCGGCGATCGTCAACCTGAATTCACACAGCTTGATTTGGAGATGTCCTTTGTCGAGCGTGAAGATGTTATGGCCTTGACCGAAGATCTGTTTACTAAATTAGTCGCCGCGATCGTCCCAGATAAACGACTGCTCGAAACACCCTGGCCGCGCTTCACATATGATGAAGTTTTGACACGCTTTGGTAAGGATAATCCCGATATCCGCTTTGGGATGGAGCTTGTCGATATCACAGATCTTGCCGCGGGCAGTGGTTTCCGCGTTTTCGAATCCGTTGCTGAGAGTGGTGGTCATGTGCGCGGCATCAAAGCCCACGGTTTAGGTAATTACAGTCGCAAACAGATCGAAGAATTGACCGAATTTGTGGCGCAATCTGGGGCTAAGGGTCTTGCCTACATCGCTTTGACTTCGGATGGTGAGATGCGCTCTTCCTTTGCCAAATTCCTTTCTGAAGAAACCATGGTTGAGATCAAATCTCGCTTTGAGGCCGAAGCTGGTGATTTGTTGTTATTTGTTGCAGCCCAACCTGAAATCACCTTTGAGAGTTTGGGGCGCTTGCGCGAATTTTTAGGCGCGCGACTAGAACTGACTGATCCAGATGTGCTGGGTTTCCTCTGGGTGATCGATTTCCCCTTTGTCATGTACAATGCTGAAGAGCAACGCTGGGACCCCAGTCATCACCTATTCACTTCACCAATGCCCGAAGATGCTCATTATTTAGACAATAATCCCGGAAAAGCGCGCGGCCAGCAATATGATATGGTGCTCAACGGTTACGAGGTCGGCGGCGGATCAATACGTATCCACAATCGTGAGATGCAGTCCAAAGTCTTCGACCTGATTGGCCTAGAAACCGACGTTGCCCAAGAGCGCTTTGGGCATATGCTGGAAGCCTTCGAGTATGGCACGCCTCCTCATGGTGGTATCGCCCCAGGCATTGACCGTATTTGCATGATTCTGGCAGGGGAACCCAATATCCGCGAGGTGATTGCCTTCCCCAAAAATCAGAACGCCCGTGATGTGATGGCCAGCGCACCCTCCCCGGTTGATGAAGAGCAGCTTGATGAACTGCATATCAGCTTGAAATCGTAATTGATGAGCCTAAGGAGCAAAAATGACTAATCTAATCCGTATAGAAAATATCAGCGCCCATGCCGATCAGGAAGTTAAGATTAGGGGTTGGGTGTACAACCGCACTCGCAAGGGCAAGCTGGTCTTTCTGCTCGTCCGGGATGGTTATGGATTTGTGCAGTGTGTGGCCTTCAAAGGCGATCTCCCCGAAGAGATCTTTGAAGAGATCGTGCGACTGACGCAAGAATCGTCTGTCGAGATCAAAGGTCAAGTACGCGCGGATGACCGAGCGCCGGGTATCCCTGGCGGATTCGAAATCGGAATCACTGACATTAAAGTGATCCAGGTCGCTGATGACGAATATCCCATGTCGCTTAAAGAACATGGCACCGATTTCGCCTTGGAAAATCGTCATCTATGGCTGCGTATGCCCAGCCAGTGGGCGATTTTGCGCATCCGTTCCACAGTGGTTAGCGCAATCCGTGAGTGGCTGGATGACAATGGCTATATCAATATGGATACGCCCATCCTGACGCCTGCTGCCGCCGAAGGGACTACTACGCTTTTTGGAACTCCCTACTTTGATGAAGGAACGGCCTACCTGGCTCAAACAGGGCAACTGTACAATGAGGCCAATATCTACGCCTTTCAGAAGGTTTACTGTTTTGGCCCCACCTTCCGCGCTGAAAAATCCAAAACCCGCCGGCACTTGACTGAGTTTTGGATGGTGGAACCTGAGGTGGCTTTCTGTGATCTCGATGGGATCATGGAAGTAGAGGAGCAATTTGTCTCCCACATTGTCAAACGAGTCTTGGAAGATCGTGCTCCTGAGCTGGCATCTTTGGAGCGCGATACTACGGCTCTCGAAAAAGTGACACCGCCATTCCCGCGCATCTCCTATGATAAAGCGGTCGAGATGATCGCTGAGATTCGTGAGCAAACCGATGACCCTGAAGAAAAGGCATTATTGGCTTTCGAGTGGGGTGAAGATTTCGGTGCGCCTCACGAAACTGCGTTGACCAAACAATTCGAAAAACCTGTTTTCGTTTATGGCTATCCAACGCAGGTAAAAGCTTTTTACATGGAACCCTGGCCCGACCGTCCAGAGGTTTGCAAGAGTGTTGATCTGCTTGCTCCCGAGGGGTATGGAGAGATCATCGGCGGTAGCGAGCGCATCTCAGACCCTGAAATGTTGCTCCAGCGCATCCGTGAGCATGAGCTTCCTGAAGAAGCCTACAAGTGGTATATGGAACTGCGTCAATTCGGCAGCGTACCTCACAGTGGCTTTGGCCTAGGCGTTGAACGGACAGTTACCTGGATGTGTGGCATTCATCATATCCGTGAAACAATTCCATTCCCACGCACAATAAACCGTGTTTATCCGTGAAACATTAGAAATTCTCCGGATAGAACAAACGTACCTTCCCATGGAATTTCTTTTATGGTATAAAAATTGTGCCCTGCTGTGTTCGTGATGCAGCACATGCGTTTTGAGCCAACACTTACTTTTTTCTGGCCTGATATTACGTTAGTGACGCGATAGGCTTCGGCCAAGGTGGATCTACCGATGAAGGCCAATACCTGCGAAAGCAGGTTCAAAACTTAGTTGCACACGGCATGGTGGGGTTTCTGCTGTCAAGCAGAACTCAAAAGGCGGCCAGATGGCCGCCTTTTTCTGTTGTAAGGGAGTATCTTACGGTAATTTCCATTGATCCAGATAACATTTTGGTAATTGATGCTACGCAACTTAAAGAAAATCTCTCTGCTATGTCCAGGATACCTCGCTACTTTTGCCTAACATCAGTTAGTAACTCATGTTAGGCAAAAGTGGACTATTGAGAGTCAAACCTACCCTCACCCTCCGCCCTCTCCCAAAGGGAGAGGGGACTTTTTCCCTTCTCCCTTTGGGAGAAGGTTAGGATGAGGGAGAACGGTTGCTTCTTTTGTTTTACTGCGTAACATGATTTAGTAATTCAAGCGAAATACGTAGTACCTTTGGGCAATATCAGGCACGAATCGTGTAACGTATAATCTATTCTAAGAATTCTGTTCCTAGTTTGCATACACTTCACAAGGGAAGTACATATGGGTTCTCCTAAACAAAAAATTACCTTAGTTGTAGCATTGCTGATACTGAGTGTCCTGGCATGCAGTTATTATGGCAGCCCTGCACCGGTTGGCATTCCCACATCAACGCCAGATTTAACTCGCACTGCGATCATCGATATTCTGCAAACAAGCCAGCCGACGCCCACCGAAATGCTCCCCACGCTCACAGTCGAAGGCCAAGGGGCAAGCATCCAGTCCGGGGCGGAGGTGGCCAGCCCAACGCCCGAAACTCCGACGCCAACTCAAACGCCAATTCCAACTGATACACCTTTGCCAACGGACACGCCCGTGCCGACAATCACTCTGACTCCCACAGTCTCATACGCGGGTCCTGGTATGCGCGCGGGAACAAGCATCGCCGCGGTTCATATGAGTAGCCCTCCCAATATCAATGGAGATTTGAGCGATTGGAGTTTGGGGATTTATCCGGCAGGGACAGCGGTTTATGGGGCCGACAAGATCAGTGATGAAGCCGATCTCACAGCCAATGTCATGGTCGGTTGGGACACGACGTATATGTATGTAGGCGCCCGAGTCAAAGATGAGTTCTATCAGCAAAACGAGACCGGTAAGAATCTCTTCAAGGGCGATAGCGTCGAAATCTTGTTGGATACCAACGTGGGGGGAGATTTTTATTTGAACACGTTGAGTTATGACGATTACCAGTTAGGCGTGTCACCCGGCTTTACGAGCAAGGGCAACAACCCCGAGGCTTACCTTTGGTTTCCAACCAATGTAGAAGGATCGCGTTCTCAGGTGCAGATAGGCATATTGCCTACCGCCAATGGCTACCATATCGAATTAGCCATCCCATGGAGTGTGTTTGGTGTGAATCCCTACAAAGGCCAGCATTTCGGGTTCGCATTTTCGGTTTCAGATAACGATCTTGGAGGGCAGTCTGTGCAGCAGAGTATGATCTCCAATGTCAGCACCAGGAAACTTACCCTACCTATGACCTGGGGGGATTTGACTCTAACAGACTAGGTTTTCTAATAAAATGGGTTGCACTGTATCGCAAGTGCAACCTCCTTCTAAAAGTTATTCCCAAATCTTTTCAATGCTTGAAAGGTTGCGTTTGCGCCAAACTCAACCGCTTCCACAGGGATGCGTTCGTCTGCGGCATGGATGTATTCAGAAAAGTTGAAATCCTCTGGCAGCTTCATGGGGATAAAGCCGTAAGTCTGAATTCCCAAATGCGAGAAAAAGCGTCCATCGGTGACGCCAGACATCAGGAATGGTATAGGTACACTGCCAGGATCAGCTTCGACTAAGATTTCCTTAAGTGTGTTGAACATGCCCAAATCAAATTCGGACGGACCTGGATCGTAGCGGATTACCTCGAAGATAACATCATTTCCAACGATTGTACGCAATTCATTGATCATGTCTTCGGGAGAATAGCCTGGAAGCAGCCGTCCGTCCAATTCAACGGAAACCTCACTGGGGATCACATTAACCTTATCGCTGGCATGCAAGATCGTTGGGCTGACAGTATTATGGAGCAATGGAGAGAACAAATTGCCACGCGCTCCTAACAGCTTCAGAACACGATCAGTCATTGCGGGATTAGTCAATTGACCAAGAATTAACCCCGTCAAACCGCCAACGTTCGATGCGATTGAACTGAACATCATCTCAGTGACGGGGGTTACATGAGTTGGCAACCAGTGTTTGTCCAATTGAAGCAGGAATTTTGATAACTTAGCCATTGCCCCGCCGCTCACCGGTAATGAACCATGACCGCCTTGCCCTTTCACCGTTGCTTTCATCCAACAAATCTGTTTTTCTGCAACTTGGATGGGATAAAAACGTTTTCCAGCTATATGCAACGTAAATCCGCCGAATTCTCCCAAAGCATGGCGAATCCCTTCAAATTGCTCCGGGTGCTCCTCCACCAAGAACTTGGCGCCGTAATCACCGCCATTTTCTTCATCGCTCAGCACAGCCAATACAATATCCCCGGCTGGTGCTAATTTTTCAGCTTTGGCGCGCAGCAGAGCGGCTAACATCATTGCCACGCCACCCTTCATATCCAATGTTCCCCGCCCCCAAATATATTCGTCTACGATTTTTCCCTCGAAGGGGGGATGTGTCCATTGTTGGTTAGCTGTAGTGACGACATCGACATGTCCATAGAGAAGCAAGGGTGGAGCTTCCCCACGTCCTTTAAGACGCGTGATTAAATTTGGGCGTTGAGGTGTTTTGCTAAGAAACGTTGTTTCGAAGCCTGCATCTTGCAGCAGGTTGTTGATATATGAAATACACTCAATTTCGTTTCCAGGTGGGTTGGTTGTATCAAATTGAACAAGTTTCTGCAGTAACTCGACGGGTCGTTGGTAGATTGATGATTGGTTTTGTGTTTCCATTCGCATCACCTTAAAATACTTTCAATTTCTTCGACATGCTCTTCTCCTCCAGCATGGATGCGCAGGGAATCAACGCATACTTCATCCCAGGCCGAGATATGGGCTAACATATCTTTGACCATCAAGCCTGGGTTGAGTTCGGTTTGAGGATCGATGTTTTCCAAAGCAGTATCAAGTTTGATTCTTGCATCATTTAGTTGTTGAATTAAATCTTGTCTCAACATTTTGACCTCCTGCAAATCTCACCAAGCAAAAAAAACGGATGAATAGGGATCATCAATAAAATATCCGAGTTCATCCGTGTCATCTGTGTTTAATTTTGTTCTTAGATATGAATGGCGTGACCTTCTACGCTATGCGCCGCTTCCATGAGTGCTTCGCTTAAGGTGGGGTGAGCGTGCACGTTACGGGCGATCTCCGCCGCGGTCAGCTCCATCATTTGAGCGATAGTCAGTTCTGGAAGCAGTTCGGTAACCTCGGGGCCGATCATGTGAGCACCCAGGATTTCGCCGTACTTTGCATCAGAGATGATCTTGACCCAGCCAGCTGATTCACCCAATCCCAAGGCTTTGCCATTGGCCTGGAAGGGGAAGCGTCCCACTTTGACCTCATAGCCGCGATCTTTAGCTTGTTCTTCTGTAATGCCGAAAGAAGCTACCTGGGGATGACAATAAGTAGCGCGCGGCATCATCTCGTAATCCAGGGTATTGGTCTCAACCCCTGCAATATTTTCAGCACAGATCATTGCTTGTGCTGAGCCGACGTGAGCCAACATCAATTTTGCTGTCACATCGCCGATAGCCCATATGCCTGGAATGTTGGTGGCCATGCGCGCATCAATTTCGATGGCGCCGCCATCATTCAGTTTAACACCGACTTCTTCCAACCCAATCCCACCAATATTTGGCCTGAAACCAATGGCCATCAGGGCTTGCTCGGCTTCCAAAGTTTGTTCACCATCTTCGTTGGAAACCACCACTTGGACACCTTTCTTGGTAGTCGTAATTGATTCTACTTTGTGGCCTGTCAGGGCATTGATCTTGCTCTTTTTGAAAGCTTTGCCTAATTCTGCACTGACTTCTTCATCTTCGAGAGGCACCAATCGCGGCAGCATCTCGACGATAGTCACATCTGCACCATAGGAGTTCCATACAGTAGCAAATTCCACGCCGATCGCCCCAGAACCGACGATGATCACCGACTCTGGCAACTTATCCTGGAGAATAGCTTCTCGATAAGTGACAACCCTTTCTCCATCTATTTCCACGCCAGGGATGATGAAGGGGCTGGCGCCAGTGGCCACAATGATATTCTTTGCCTTCAGTTCCTGGATCTGCCCCTCTTCATCGGTCACTTCGACCGTGTCTCTTGCCGTCAGTTTGGCTGTGCCCATGTGAACGTCGATGTTATTCTTCTTCATTAAGAAGCCCACGCCTTTGGTCAGGCGCCCTGAAACTTGGCGACTGCGTTTGACTGCCGCGCTGAAATCCAGTTCAAGATTATCGAAAGAAAAACCAAATGTGCGGCTTCCAGTGCGCAATAAATGCGCAACTTCAGCATTTTTCAGCAATGACTTCGATGGAATACAGCCGATATTCAGGCAGACCCCGCCAAGAAATTCTTTTTCAATAACTGTGGTTTTCAATCCTAATTGAGAAGCACGGATGGCGGCAACATAACCCCCCGGGCCCGCGCCGATGACGATAACGTCATAATTGCTCATGGAATTCTCCTTGTTCTTTATCGCAAAATAAAACTGCCACGGCACTCGCCGCGCAGTCGTTGTCTATTTCCAATTCTCGAGGGATTCTACCACCTTCACTAGAAAATGATCAGCGCCAGCCCCGTCCAGGATGCGGTGATCAAAAGTCAAGCTCAGATAAACCATTGGACGAATGGCCATGGCGTCGTTCCCAACTTCGTCCGTGATCACCACCACTCGCTTCTTAATTGCACCCACACCTAAAATGGCACATTGGGGTTGGTTGATGATCGGTGCAGCGAATAACGATCCGCTAACGCCATGATTGGTGATGCTAAAAGTGCCGTCTTTAACGTCAGTAGCCGCCAATTTTTTCGTTCGGGCGCGCTTTGCAAGATCATTAACTGCCCGGGAAATTCCTAACAAGGATAATTCGTCCGCGCTCTTGATCACCGGGACAATCAACCCTTCTTCACCAAGGTCTGTGGCCATTCCGATGTTGATCTCTTGATGAAGCAGGACACCCTCGTCTGTCCAGGATGAGTTTACCAAGGGGAAGGCTTTCAGCGCTTGCGCAGTGGCAGACACAAAATACGCTGTGAAAGTCAACCGGGTACCATCTTGGGCAAAGGCACCTTTATTGGCTTTACGATGTGCCACTATGCTGCTCAAATCAGCTTCCATCACGGTGGTCACATGCGGTGAATTACGTTTGCTCATCAACATGTGCTCGGCGATGCGTTTGCGAGTGATCGTATGGGGGATAATAGAGCCAGGGAGTGCAGGAGCTGGGGAATTGGGGGGCATGGGCGTGCTCCGGGATTCGATGTATGCCAAAACATCATTTTTTGTGATGCGCCCGTCTCTACCGGTGCCAGAAATTTGGTTTAGATTGATAGTATGTTCCGAAGCGATACGTGCTACCACAGGTGAGATAAAGCCCAAGGATGAATCCCGTCCCGAAGGTGGACTCCCTTCGACTTTGCTCAGGGCAGGTGCGGGACTCGGCTCGGGGGTGGGTGCCGATTTTGGGGTATCCTTTTCTCCTTCGTCTTCGCTCAGGATCGGCACATCGGCCCCCGCGAGTGCTTCCGCCTCGGGATGTGTAGTGTCATCCGAGATTTCTTCTCCAGGCTGCCCAATCCACGCAAGTATTTCTCCTACCCTGACTAAGTCACCCTCGTTGGGAGTTTCAATCTTCAGCAATATCCCTGATGCCGGGCAGACAACTTCTGTGACAACTTTATCCGTTTCAACCTCTACCAGGCCGTCATATTCTTCTACTGAGTCACCTTCAACTTTAAGCCAGTTTACTACGGTGACTTCTTCAATACCTTCACCGAGAAGTGGGACAGTAACTTTTGTGGGCATGGGGCTCTCCAGTAGTCAGCAATCTGTGTTCAGTGAACAGCTTACTGATAAAATGCCGGGAATCTTTCCGGATCAGCGTCGCTCATCATTTCATACACGGCATCAAATATATCTTCAATACTCGGCTTGGACCAATAATCTCCATCGGAGCCGTAAGCCGGACGATGGGCTTTGGCAGTCAGCGTGCGAGGTGCAGAATCCAGCCAATAGTAGCCGGCCTGTTTTTCAATAACTTCCTGCATCATATAGGCGGTGGTGCCGCCTGGGACATCTTCATCGGCGAAAATGATGCGGCTGGTCTTTTTAAGCGACTCTAGGATTATGCTGTGACGATCGAAGGGCAACAGTGATTGTACGTCAATAATCTCTAAATCTATGCCAACCTGGTTGAGCTTTTCCGCTGCATCAATGGCGATCCGGCACATTGCTCCATATGTGACCAATGAGACATCCGAGCCTGTTCGCAAAATTTCAGGTACACCCAGGGGTGTGGTGATTTCGCCGATATTGTTCGGCAGGCGTTCGCGCAAACGATAGCCGTTGAGAACTTCTACAATAATTCCCGGTTCATCAGATTTCAACAGAGTATTATAAAATCTCGCAGCCTGGACAGCATTGCGTGGCACTAACACATACATACCCCGTACCAGATGGATTAAACCCGCCATGGGAGAACCTGAATGCCAAATGCCCTCCAATCGGTGGCCGCGTGTTCGAATGATCACAGGGGCTTTTTGACCGCCTTTTGTACGCCACTGCAAGGTTGCCAGGTCATCGGACATTAACTGTAATACGTAGAGAAGATAATCAAGATATTGGATTTCACAGATTGGGCGTATGCCGCGCATTGCAAGACCAATGGCTTGCCCCAGGATAGTAACTTCTCGGATGCCTGTGTCCATTACTCGTAAGGAGCCATACTTCTCCTGGAGGCCATGAAAGCCCTGGTTGACATCCCCAAGGTGGCCGACATCTTCTCCAAAAGCGACCACACGAGGGTCACGTGCCAAGGCTGTATCGAAGCAAGCGTTTAAGATTTCAAAGGCTGGGATATTGACAGAATCATCTCTGTAGACAGGTTCAATTTCTTCCACCTCAAGAGCGGTTTTATCCGATTGGCTGTAGAGATGGGAGCTATAGCGTTCTTGATTACTTTTGTAATGCACTTGTTTCCAGGTGAGTAATTTGTCCCTGGTTGCATTATTTTCAGCGCGTGTGATGCGTAAAGCGTTGTGCAACGCGCTGTGGATATCGCGACGGAGAGGGTTTGGTCGTGCGGTCAATTGCAAACTGATTCGCGAAAGTTCCCCACCAGCAGGTGAAACTTTAGACAGGTCATCCAATAATCTTTTTGTTTCATCAAGCTCAGATAAGATCGGTTGAATATATGCGTCCCAAGCCGCGGCTCTGGCTTCTTCAACTGATTTCCGGTCTTCCTTTTCATATACGGCGAGTTCTTCTTCACTGATGATGTCGTTTTTTAGCATCCACGCTCGCATTTTGACCAGGCAGTCGAAATCGGCTTCCCATGCCAATCTTTCTTGGGTTTTATATCGTTCATGGCTGCCTGATGTTGAGTGGCCTTGTGGCTGCGTTGCCTCGCTGACATGCACAAGCGCAGGGATATGGTATTCTCTGGCCGTATTGGCCGCAGCATCATACACATCGAGGAGTGCAGCGTAATCCCAGGCGCGCACATTGTAAATATCATAGCCGCGCTCGCAGCATTCTGCGGGGCAAGGCTCTCGCTCAAAGCCACTCAGGATATCGGAGATATTCTCTTTGACCATCTGGAATTGGTTGGGCACAGAAATGCCATAACCATCATCATATACAGAGATTATGGCTGGAGCCCCGAGCACGCCAATAGCATTGACCGACTCCCAGAACATTCCCTCTGCAGTAGAAGCATTACCAATACTTCCCCAGGCAACTTCATTACCCTCCTTTGAGAATTGGTCAATTTTTTTCAATTCCTCGATATTGCGATAGAGATTGGAAGCAAACGCTAAACCAACCAGACGCGGCATTTGAGATCCCGTTGGGGATATATCAGCCGCAACATTGAAACCCTCCGTTTGAGAGAGCCAATTTCCCTCAGAGTCAAGGAAGCGAGTAGCATAGTGCGCATTCATCGAGCGTCCGGCGGTGGCGGGTTCAGCCTCGACGTCTGCATGAGCGTAAAGTTGGGCAAAGAATTCCTGGTAAGTTAATACGCCTAGGGCGAACATCCAGGTCTGGTCACGATAGTACCCCGAACGCCAATCCCCCTTTTTAAATGAACGAGCGATAGCAAGTTGAATAACTTCTTTGCCATCGCCGAATATGCCAAATTTCGCTTTGCCGCTTAGAACTTCCCTGCGACCAATTAAACTAGCCTGGCGGCTCTTATAAGCTAGTCGATAATCTTTGATAATTTCTTCTGGGGGTAGGGGAAGGTTAGGGTCTTTCTTTTTGGGCATGAATCCTCACACTCTTAACTGATTACTTCTTCAATCGCGCGGCGACAATCTCGGCGATATCGAGCACTTGCATTTCGCTGTTTACATCTTTGCCAGCATCATTCATCATCACCATGCAGAAAGGACAGCCTACGGCAAGAATATCGGCATTAGTAACCTGTGCTTCTTTAAAGCGATTGGCGTTGACTGCTTCTTCGCCATGCTCTTCTTCTTTCCACATCTGCGCGCCACCCGCGCCGCAGCAGAAAGATTGAGCTCCATTGCGCGGCATCTCTACTAAAGGAACAGAAAGGTCTTTGAGCACCTGGCGGGGTTCGGCGATGATATTGTTCTGTCGGCCAAGATAACAGGGGTCATGGAAGGTGATCACTGGAGGTTGGAGGTTGGATGTTGGTGGTTGGCTGTTTTCCACTTCCCACTTCCCACTTCCAACCTCCAACGTTATTTTTTCTTCGGCGATCAACTTGCCAATCAATTGCGTATGATGGACGACTTCGAACTCACCGCCAAAAGCAGGATATTCGTTCATGATCGTATGCAGGCAGTGGGGGCAAGTGGTGATGATCTTTTTTGGTTTGACTTTGTTGAACATCTCCACGTTGGCAGTGGCCAGTTCGTAGAATAGATACTCATTGCCAGCCCGACGGGCGGAGTCACCGGTGCAGGTTTCGTTTTCACCTAAAACAGCATAGTCCACCCCAGCATGGTTGAGAATCTTTGCGAAGGCTCGCGTTGTCTTTTGGGCACGATTGTCGGTTGACGGGGCACAACCTACCCACCAAAGATATTCGGGTTCGGGATTTTCATCAATGGTGGGAACACCCAACCCCTCGGCCCATTTCATACGTTCCGTGGGCGGGATATTCCAGGGGTTCATATTGCGTTCCATGCCGCGGAAGGCGGTCTGCCATTGCTCGGGGAAGTTATTTTCCATCAAAACCAATCCGCGGCGGATATCGAGGATATCGCGCATTGGTTCGTTACCCACTGGGCAAATATCCACGCAAGCGCCGCAAGCTGTGCAGGCCCAGATGGCTTCTTCACTGATGGCGAATTCTGTCAGCAAGGGTGGATTTTCGTTTATTTCAACATCATAATTTAGATAATACCGTTTGTTGATCTCCAATGCTGCCGGAGAGAGAACCTTTCCTGTTGTGTTGGCTGGGCAGACCTCGGTGCAGCGGTTGCACATGATGCAGGCGTAGGCGTCCATGATTTGTTCCCAGCCCAAATCTTCAAGGTTGAGCGCACCAAATTGTTCGATGGTTTCATCTTCAAAATCCAGTGGTGAGAGTTCACCCATGGAGCGGCGCTCGGGTTTGAGTAGGAAATTTAACGGTGCAAAGAATAAGTGGATGTGTTTTGAATACGGGAAATAGGGCATGAAAGCCAGGATCAATCCCAAGGCCATCCAAAAGGAAACATGGATCAGCACCGTATGGGTTAAGGGTGATAGACCTAGCCACAGCGTAGAGACCGCGGAGGCAAACGGCTGCCAGGGATCCAGGTGCCCCTCTAGGGCCAGGCGAAACGTTTCCCCTAAAAAGCGGAAACCAACATGAAGCAGGATGAACACGCCCACGATGGCCGAGTCTCGCTTGATCCCAGCGCGTGCTTTGGGGTGCAACAATACATCTTCCGCATGAGATAGTTCCCTTGGTTTGGCCACGAATCGACGCAGCATGAGGATGGCCATGCCCAGTAAAGCAGCCGCACTCAGAATATCTGCCATCAAGCGATAAATGTCCGCGATTATGCCTTTGCCTAAGAAATGGAAATCGGGGATATATGCACCGAGCACATCCCCGATATTGACGAGTAGATAAAAAGTGAACCCCCAAGCAACGAATGCATGAAAGATATTGGCCAATGGGCGGATCTTCCATGTTGGCTGGAGAGTGATGAATTTACTTATTGCTGATACTATTCTTTTGGGGGCGACGCGCCAATCGGGTTTACCTGCGCCTTTATTGATGGTGTGAATTATGCGGTGAACGCCGCCCCACGTGAACACACCGCTGACAATGACAGCGATTATGAAAATGATCTTCTCAGGAAGTGTCAGCATGAAATCTCCAAATCCATGTTTTTACCAATAATGTTTTGATCGAAATTTTGGGAAGTCTACCATGATATGGAAACCCCGAATCGAAGAGTCGGCGACAATTACGCCGACTCTTATTGTAGGAAAGTTTGTTGTTAGGCACCCCCCGCGCCATAGTATTCTGGGTCATCCGGGGTTTCACCGGAGGGATCCCAAACATAAACCCAATCTCCTAGATTTGCCCAATCAAAAAGCCAGCGTGCATCGCCAATGGACAAATTAACGCAGCCGTGCGATTGGGGAAAACCCAAATTTGCGCGCCAATAAGCGCCATGCAAAGCGCGCGCCTGGTCGAAATACATCGTCCAAGGGACGTCTTCGAGGTAGTACGCGTCGGAACGGTCGGCTTCGAAGGAGCCGCGCATGGGCGTGCTTTCTAGCTTTTCATAGATCTGGAAAAGACCGGGCTGTGTCCAGAAGGGGTCAAGCCCACTGGCGATGATCGAGGCGAATATCAATTGCCTTTCTTGATAAACAGAAACAGTTTGTTCGAAGAGATTGATCTCGATCCAGCGGTCGCCTGTGACGCCCTCGGGAGGGGTGGTATTTGGAATAACGCGTGCAATTACATACTGGGGCATCCATTCATCCGGGCCAATCATATACCATTCAATGCCATCGACCTCAACGGTATCATATACCCAGACGAGATCATGATTTCCGTAGTAAATTTCTGTGTAATCGTCGGAAGAATATCCGGGAGTGCGTTTGGTTTCGACGTATCCGCTGGTGCGACTCAGATAGCTAAGTACCCAGCCAAAAGGCTGCGAGGGGGTGCTTTTGAAACTTAATCCCTGGAATCTTTGGGGTGTTACCCGGCTGACATCGAAAGCGGTCATCCAGTTGTTGTAATCGATCTCGTAGTAACGCGCACCATCGACAACAGTATCTTGATAGTACGAGATATAACTGAAGGGAGAATCGATCCTCCGAATGGCAGACTTGTCATCGCCTTCTATGGCATGATCAAGTGATCCATATACCGGTGCTAGATCTGTGCGCACTTGTGCGTACTGATGTGGAATGTAATTCAATGCAAAATCTGGATGTTGAACGGGAAAGGGTTCCGGTGGAAATGTGATTCCATTTTGGGCTAATTCCGTTAAATATTGCGCTGAACCCGATGGAGCACAATCGCTGAAGACGTTGAGATTAGCACCCGGTAAACAAACTACGGCACCGTCAGCGGGCTGGGTATCTTCGGCGGCAAGGGTGGGTTGGATAGAAAGCCCAAGAGCAAAGAATGTAATTATGATGGTAAAAAGACGAAATTTAATTTTCATAAGCTGTAATAGAAAGACGTAATATCGGACAAATTATATCAAATTTCAAGAACGATCAAATTAATTGCATATGAACATACGATTTACACACCTAATTCCAGGTCACATCGCCCTGTAAATCTTCTGGCCAGCCGCGAGAAACAAAAGCATCGAATGCCAGGCGCTCTACACCGATGACTCCGCTGGGGCCATGCCCGGGGAAGAATAGGGTATCGTCGGGCCAGGTGAAGACAATTTTTTGCATAGTTTTCATCGTAGCAACAAAATCTTCCGCAGACCCAGTTTTACCAGGTCCACCGACGAAAACTGTATCACCAACAATGATGCGGCCATCCCCTAAATCGAAACAGATCTGCCCGGAGGTGTGCCCGGGTGTGTGGATTGCCTTCAAGAGCAAATTCCCCACCGGGAGCTGCTCACCACCCTCAAGGGCGACATCGAAGGCCACGTCAAATTCCTCGGCATCCACTGGATTGAGATAAACTGGCGCCCCTGTGGCTTCTTTGACTTTCTCCAAAGCAAGAACATGATCGAAATGCCCGTGGGTGAGCAAAATCTTATCGACTTTTGTCCCCTCCGTCATTGCAAGAATTGTATCAGGGTCTGAACCTGGATCGATGATGGCGCTGATATTGGTTTCCGTGCAGATAACCACATAAGTGTTCATTGGCCATGGGCCAACTGCTTGCGTGAGCAGTTTTGCTTTCATATGAATTCCCTTATTAGAGATGTAATGCCGCGGCTTCGTCAACCAACCATCGCAAGCGACCTTGAGAAGGTCTAACAACCTGTGATGGCAAAATTTCAGGCTGGTAAGGACCAACCAACACCTGGCGCAAACGCCTGGCTTTTCGCTCTCCAGAAACTAGAAAGGTGACATTCTGGGCGGCATTAATCAGACGAGGTGTGAAAGTGATCCGCCAGGAGTTTAATTTCTCAACGTAGTGTGCCATCACATTCAACGAATCTTCGAAGACCGCCTCGGTTCCAGGAAAAATTGAAGCTGTGTGGCCGTCATCCCCCATTCCCAACAAGATCAGGTCAATGCTGGTCGAATGCGGATTGAAGAAATCGCGGATAGTTTCGGCATACTCCCGGGCAGCATCGTGCGGCTTTGCTTCGCCATGAATCCGATGAATATTCTCATTGGGAATAGGAATGACCTTGAGCATCGCCTCAGAAGCCATGCGATAGTTGCTATCCTGATGATCGGGTGGCACTAAGCGTTCATCACCCCAGAAGACGTGCACTCGTTCCCAATTTATTTTTTGGGCATATTCAATAGTGGCCAAAATTTCATAAGTTGCGCGCGGTGTGGAGCCACCTGCCAATGCAACTGAAAATTTTCCGTGATCATGAATGGCTTCTTGAGCAAGGGTTGCAAAATGATCCGCAGCGGCATGCGCTAATTCATCAGATGATGGATGAGTTTGGATAATCGCCATGAAGGAGCATTATACCTTTTAATTTCCTTCGGGGTCATCGTATCCACATTCCTCGCGCCAAATTCGGCCATCTCTGGCAAGCAGTTCTTTTGCTCTGGCGGGCCCCCAGCTTCCTGACTCATAGATATCCAAATTCCCGCTTCTTTCCTTATCCCAGCCGCGGATAATAGGGTCAATCAAACGCCAGGCAGCCTCGATACCATCGCTGCGCGTGAAGAGTGATGCATCGGCTTCGATGGCCTCTTGTAAAAGTCGCTCATAGGCATCAGGGAGCATTTCGCCTTCGAAGGCTGTCTGGTAATGGAATTCCATATCTACTGAGCGCATATCCTGATCGGAGCCGGGGGTTTTTGCCTGGAATGAAAGATGGATGCCCTCGTCGGGTTGGATGCAAAGTGAGAGGATATTGGGTGAGAAATCACTGGCATCACCGAGCCCAAACATCAGGTGAGGTGGTTTCTGAAATTCGATGATGATTTCAGTGGTTTTTCGGGGTAGAGCTTTTCCGGAGCGCAGATAAAACGGAACATCTTTCCAGCGCCAATTGTCGATATTAAGTTTCAGAGCAGCGTAGGTTGGCGTGCGAGAATATTCTGCAACACCCTCAGCATCACAATAGCCGATATATTGCGCCGCAACCGTGTCCGATAAATCAATCGGGCGGATAGCAGAGAGCAGTTTGAATTTTTCATTGCGAACCGCGTCCGCTTCAAAGGATGCCGGGGGTTCCATAGCCACCAATGCAAGCAGTTGCATAAGGTGATTCTGGAACATGTCTCGCAATACGCCGGCGCTATCGTAATATCCTGCGCGATGACCGACATCAACACTCTCTGTTACAGTGATCTGGACATTGTCAACATAGCGTCGATTCCAAACCGGTTCGAAGATGGTGTTGGCAAAACGGAAGAAAAGGATGTTCTGGGCGGTTTCTTTGCCCAAATAGTGGTCGATACGGTAGATTTGATGTTCGTCGAAAACTGTGTGGACGAACTGATTCAACTTTTGCGCGGATGCTAGATCTTGTCCGAAAGGTTTTTCAATGACCACATGCCGCCAGGGATTTGAGATGCCTTCGTCTTCTCTCGCCAACCCTGCTGTCCCTAAATATTCGATAGCGGGTTCGAAAAACCTTGGCGCTGTGGAAAGGTAGTATAGGCGGTTTGATGGCGAGTTTTCCAGTTCTTCAAGATATTCTTTCAGCTTTATAAAATCATCTGCTTCCGTTAGATTGCCCTGGAAATAAGTGATTTTGGGCGCGAATTCACCCCACAATTTCGCATCGAAAGTGTTTTCGCTGAAGGTAAGTAACCCTTCACGCATTTGGTCGCGAAAGATCTGGTCATCATAGGGGCGGCGGGCAAAGCCGACAATTTGCAATTCTTGATCTAGGCGACCTTTGCGGTACAAGTTGTACAGAGCAGGGATCAACTTTCGTTGGGTAAGGTCACCCGATGCGCCAAATATGACGATGGTGGTGGGGTTGTTATTCATGCTGTTTCCTTACTGGCCTTGTAATAAAATTACACACGTGATTCTACTGCAAAAACCATCCAAGCGAGTTTCCCGCCGGAATATATGGGGGTGGTTGCTCCGCGCAACCACCCCCATATATTCTGGCGGAAGCCCTCGTCTGGAAGTTTTTTCAGTGGAGTCATTCGTGATAAAGGATTTTTTATGATTTCCCATAAACGGGTATCGCCGCTCCATGGATCGGATTAGCAGCATCAGAAACCAGGAAGAGGATGACTTGGGCGATAGCTTCTGGGGTAACCCATTTGCTGTGATCGGCTTTGGGCATCTCATGCCGATTTTGGGGTGTGTCTATTGTGCCTGGCAGAATGCAGTTGACGTTAATATCCTGATCTTTCAATTCGGCTGCCATGCTTTCTGTCAATCGAATTACGCCGCTCTTTGATGCGCCATAGGCAGCCATGTTTTTACGCCCCTTCAAGCCGGGTCTGGCTCCTATATTGATGATCTTCCCATTCCCGTTTTCTAACATGTTTGGGATCACAGCCTGGCTGGCGATGAAAGCAGTGCGCGCATTCAAAGCATGCATAAAATCCCAGGTTTCCAATGGAGTTTCATGAACAGGTGTGCCCGCCCGATACCCGCCAAATGTGTTTACAAGCATATCGATTCGACCAAAATTATCGATGGCCCTTTCTACTGCATTGTGAACCGATTCCGGGTTCGTCATATCAACAGCAATAACCAAAAACCGCTCATTCGTTTCGGCTATTTCTGGGATCATTTTTGCCAAACTATCCGGTTTGCGCACAAATAAAACCAGATTTGCGTCCGCCTGATAGAAAGCTCGCGCTGTTGCGGCGCCCAAATTGCCTGTCGCACCGGTGACTACTGCTACTTTATCTTTGAAATTTGACATAGTAATTCCCAAACTTTTAGTTATTAATTGATGTTACGCAGGACTGGCAGTCCTTAGGAGAGAAATTCCCATGTTCCAACCGAATTTATTAGGACTGCCAGTCCTATGTGTGCGTAACATGAGTTATTAATTGATGTTACGCAAAAGTGGAAATTTGAGAGTTCAAACCTACCCTCACCCTCCGCCCTCTCCCAAAAGGAGAGGGGACTTTGTCACTTCTCCCTTTGGGAGAAGGTTAGGATGTGGGAGAAGGGAAGCTTCTTTTGTTTTACTGCGTAACAGGAGTTATTGAGTCAATATATAACGCTGGATATTAGAATGTCTTTATTCACTCTTAACAGCATGTCCGCCGAACTGGTTGCGCATGGCAGCCAAGATCTTTGCAGCAAAGCTTTCTTCCTGCCGGCTGACGAAACGGGCTTGCAAAGCTTGCGTGATCACGGGTGCGGGCACATCCAGATCGATGGACTCGAATACTGTCCAACGGCCTTCGCCGCTATCCGCTACCCAGCCTTTGATGCCATCGAGATCAGGGTTTTCGCTCAAAGCGATGGCGGTTAAATCTAACAGCCAAGATCGAATCACGCTGCCGAAACGCCAGATCTCTGAAATTTGATGCAAGTCCAGGCCGAGCTGCTCTTTGGCGCGCATGATCTCAAATCCCTCGGCGTAGGCCTGCATCAAGCCATACTCGATGCCGTTGTGCACCATCTTGACAAAGTGCCCGGCACCAGAAGGGCCAACATGCCCCCAGCCAGTCTCAACGCCTGGCGCGAGAGTTTCTAAGATCGGTTGGATAAATTCAACAGCCTTGTTCTCACCACCAACCATCATGCTGTAGCCTTCCTTCAAGCCCCAAACGCCACCGCTAGTGCCTACGTCAATGTAGAAAATTCCTTTTTCCTTCATCATTTCCGCACGCTGCATAGTTTCTTTGTAATTGCTGTTGCCGCCATCAATAATGATGTCGTCCTGGTTCAAAAGGTCGCTGAGCGCTTCGACAGTTGATTGGGTTGGTTTTCCGGCTGGAACCATAACCCAAACCACACGTCGACCAGGCAGATTCTCAATAACTTCTTCTAGCGAGAATGCGGGGATTAAGCCCTCTTCCTTTGCCAGTTGCTTGGTTGGTTCAGGTCGTAAGGTATAGCCTACAACTTCGTGGCCGCCTCGAATCAACCGTCGGGCCATGTTGCCGCCCATTTTTCCTAATCCGATAATTGCTAGTTTCATTGTTTCCTCATCTGTTGAATTGATTTCTCAGGATTTTCTCCCAAGGCAATACTGATTACTCGCCGTCCTGCATCACGCAATGCCTGTGCATCTCCTAAGGCTTGTGACATTTTCAAAGTGCCGAAAGTCATTGACGATTCTGGATTTCCCGCTTCATTGGGGATATCTACATCCTGGGATGTTTGAGAAGTGAATTGAACAAACAATCCCTTGCCCGCATCACCCTTGTGAAGCTGCCCGGTCGAATGCAGGAACCTGGGACCAAACCCGAAGGTGGTTGCCACTTTGTAGCGCTCGCGTGCCTCCAAACGCAGTGCCTGTAAAGCAGCCTCGACTTCGGGGGTGGGCTGCACGTAGGCCTGGAAGGCGATATAGTCACCTGGCTTGGACGAATCTAAGAAATCAGCAAGTGCCCGGGGGCTGGGATCAACATCCTCACCTTTGGGGAGCGTGCCTGTTTCACTGTAAGTCGCTACCATCTGACGTGCCAAAACCTTGGCACTCTCGACATTGGGTTGGTCAAAGGGATTGATTTTCAAGAAGTAACTGGCCACCGCAGTAGCAAACTCCCAAATAAAGAATTGCCCGCCTAAATCATAAACATCATCTAACTCTATTTGGAGCACGGGATGCCCCGCATCTTCGAGTGTTTTTAGTTTCGCATCGTGGGTCGTATCTTCACCAATTTTGAGATTGACAAAAACCCGATCATCTCCATAGGCATCCGGACCGCTGAGAGGTTCGCCAACAACCGGCAAAATGCCCTTTCCTTCTTTGCCTGTGCTCTCGGCGATGAGCTGTTCGACCCAATTGGGAAAATCTGCGACGTTCGAGGAAGATACAAAAGTGACTTTATCTCGACCCGCTTTGGCAAGTTGACCAAGAATCGTGCCCAACACCGCGCCAGGATTCTCACCTGCGGCTATTTGCGGGCCACATTTCTCAGCCATCGCTTGGGCCCGTTGCAAAAGTTTGGGAACATCGACACCGGCTAAAGCGGCAGGAACCAACCCAAAGAAAGACAATGCTGAGTAACGCCCACCAATATTGGGATTGTTAAGAAAGATCTCTCTGAATTTATAGTGCTCCCCAAGTTCAACCAATTTGCTTCCAGGATCCGTGATTGCCACAAAGTGTTCGCCAGCCTTTGTTTTTCCCACAACCTTTACAACCTGGTTATAAAAATAATTAAAGAAGGACAATGTTTCCGTTGTGCCGCCAGATTTCGTAGCAACAATGAAAACGGTTTTTGTGAGATCGAGCTTATTCTGTGCCGCTTGAACTGCGCCGGGATCAGTACTGTCCAATACAGATATGTTCAATCCTGTTGTTTCAAATGTGTGGCCGAACACTTCCGGCGCCAAACTTGATCCGCCCATGCCCAACAGAAGTATATCTGTGAAGTCCTCTTGTTGAAGATCGTTGGCCAAAGCACTCATGCGGGATGATTCTCTCTGCATGCTATCAATGATGTGCAGCCAACCCAATCGATTGGTTATCTCAGTGGGGTCAGGTTTCCAAACAGTGTGGTCGTAATCCCAAATGCGTGGAATGACGCTATTTTTATTCAGATCTGCAAGACCTGCATCAATTGCAGGATGACTTGTTAATTGGAGTGTGATTTCTTTATTCATAATAAGCCTCTTATTATCGGCACACTTCTAGATCGCAAAGGGAAACCGTTTCTTACATTTTACTGTTTAACCTGATGAACAAATATTTCTGTCACCGCCCCTTCGACTTCGGAGCAGAAACATTTATTGACAAGTCGAGTAGGCTCTGAGCGGAAGCTGATGCTTTCCATGCTGAAGTCGAAGAGCGCTTCTACGCCTCCGCTCAGGGAGCTTGTTTTGGAAAACTTAGTTTACACTGTACTTACATAGAAGTTGGCAAATTGCCGTTAAGCACATTAGCCAAGGCGCCCTCTGATTCGTAGCCATAAGATGCAGCCAGCAATTCTACTGGATGAATACTGGGTGTTCCTGTACCATGCACAATTTGCCAGCGGCAAGTTTCGCTGTCGCAAACTACTAAAGGACCACCGACATCCAAGACGAAATCAAAGAGTGGCTGTCCAACATTCATGCTGATTTCATATTTCTCTTTTTTATAGCCATATGTCCCGGCGATGCCACAGCAGTCGGCATGGCCTTCGATGATTTCCAACTCGGGGATGAGTTGCATGATCTCAAGGGCCGGGCTGCCTATGCGGTGGGCGCGGTATTGGCAAGGCTGGTGATAAGCCATTCTAAACGGGATGGGCCGGAGATGTTCTGTAACCAGTTCACTTGCGGTATGGAGAAGCAACAAAAACTCATTGAAATCATAGGTGTTCTCAGCTACCATTCTGCTGTCTTTATCGTGCATATCTAGTAATTCAGGGGCTTCTTCTTTGAGCGTCAGTGTGCAGCTTGTTGACGTGCCAACAATGGGAATACCTTCACGGGCGTAGGGCAAAAGTTTGCGGACATTATTTTCGTGATAACGACGCGCGGCTTTGAATTCTCCATTCGATAGCAAAGGCAGCCCACAACAATTTTGTGGGGGGATGATCACTTCAAATCCATTGGCTTCAAGAATATGAATGGCGGCTCTGCCGACACGGGGTTCGTAATACTCTGTTGCACAACCGTGGAAAAAAACAATTTTGGACGCGGATGAACGTGGATGGACGCGGATTATTTTTTGTTGTGATTTGAATCTTTTGCTCCACCAACGCGAAAACCTTTGTCTTGCAAACGGCGGGAAGTAGGCATCTTTGGCGATCCCCAGGGTTGCTTCCGTGATCCCGCGAATCACTGGATTGCTCAATAAGATATTCGATAATGGAAAAATTGGTTGGGCGAGATTCCCCAGTAATTCTGTGCGGGCGATCAGGTTGTTGCGCAGTCTCTGAATCAATGGAACGTTGCCTTGCCTAACGATGTCGCCGCGGGCGCGTGCATTCATCTCGGCAATTTTGACCCCATTGGGGCAGACCATATTGCACACCCGGCAGCCGCTGCAATAATCGACGGAGCGGTCTGGGGTGTTCTGGTTTTTGTGACGAAAACGCGCTGCCTGCGGTCCGGCGTATTTAGGTCCGGGGAAGTAATCCTCTACAGCGGCAACTGGGCAAGCAGAAACACAGATGTTGCACTTGATGCACTGGTCGAGAGAAAGCTCGGGTGCATGGGAGTAGGGCAGAAAGGGAGAAGTCATTTTGCACCAATGCTTTTCCCAGCAATATAGCCGCTTGCAATTGCGATGCCTTCTAAACAGCGCTCGCGAATAAAATCCCCATATCCCAGGGCTGAACCGATTATGGCTAGATTGTTGAACATGATCTTGCCATCTTGATCAACAGGGCAGAAGTTATTGTCAACGCTGATTCCTGTTGTGAAGATGGAATGCCCCTGATCATGGAAAAATTCTCTTTGCAGCCAATTGTCTTGTGATGTCAGATTATGGACTGGTAAGTTAAAAACCGATTCTTGCACATAGCCAGCGAAACTCGATTTTATGCCATCTCCAAGAAAACCACCAGTAGCCAGGACGAATTTGGTTGCATTGTGCGGAGTGCGCCTTGCGGCAGACTCCGTCCAGACGGTAGAAATGCAATTCTTCGCCGCTCCTCGCTCATTGGAATACGCTAAAACTTCCATACCATTCTCGACGCGCCCGCCAGCTTTTTGGATCGCACTCAACAATATATTGTGAAGCCGAATCCCTGGAACCGAGGGAGGTAACCCAGGCATTTCAAAAACTTTACATCCCAGGCGAGATTCTAGATCCCGCAGCACCTCGAGCGGATTCTTCAAACCCAAGACCGCCGGGAACCCTACACGGTTGACATCTTTTAGATGGGGTTTGATTTCATCAGCAACTTCGGCGCGGAAATCTTCTTGATCGAATAAGCGTGCCAGAATCATCGTATCCACGCGTTTTCGTGAGCGCAGGCTGGAAGGGTCGATTATCACTGCTCGTACTGTGTATCCTTGGGCTTCAAGGTTGGCGGCTGCGTAATGGGGAAAGAAATCATGATAGCCCTCAAATCCGATGATCACCATCGGCTCTTTGGATCTCAAATCCCCAGCAATCATCGTCTCAGGCGCAAGGCAAGTTGGTCGTATAGCACCGACTGCGGTGGGTAGCATCCAGTTTTGTTCCAAAGAACCGTGCAGCGGGTATCCCGATGCCTGACACAACTCTTGGAATGCGGTCAAAGCGTCGGCTAGTTTCTCCAATCCAATCAGCGCGTAGGGGTGTTGGGGGTTTTCTGTAATCAAGTTTTGGATACCCTTTTTGGGGTTTTCCGCTCGTTTATGCGCGTGGTATCCGAGCACATCGATGCAGCCTGATGCCCAGTGCGTTGCCCCCCATCCTTTGGCGATGATTTTTGTTCTTCCACCCTGCTGCGCTGACTGCCAGGCCGCGGTGAGTCCAGCGAGGCCGGCGCCGATGACGATGGTACCCTCACCCCTCACCCCCCATGCTCCCTTCCCCTCTCTTAATCCTTCGTCTTGGCTCAGGGCAGGCCTTGGGAGAGGGGAAGGGGGGTGGGATGGAGAGAGGGAATACGGCTGTGCTGCCAAAGGCGATGCTTTGGGTCCAGGTAAATGTTCGACGTTGAGAACGTTAATATAAATAAGTTCATTCAATCGTTCTTGGTGCAATTGCTTGCCCCACAACACTGGTAGAACACCCTTCCAGCGCTCCTCCAAGAAATCACGCAGCGAAACATTTGTCTGCTCCACTGACCACTGGTCACCGTCCACCGCACCCTGATGCAGTATTCCCGCGGCGCGCATTGTACAGAATCCACCCTGGCAGGGACCCATTCCCAGGCGCACATCGCGGCGGATGTCATCGAGGGTTTTTGCATTATCTTCGTTGATGGCTCGCTCGATGTCGGCGCAAGTGGCCAGTTCACACTCGCAAATTAGTTGGCCGTAGGTTCGTTCAGTTTCAATCTTGCTGAGCCGTTCGCCCAAATTTGAACCACGAAGACACCAAGAACGCGAAGGTTTATTAGAAGAATATTTCCTTTGTGCCCTTTGCGTCTCGGCGGTGATCTGGTGCGTGGTGTGCTCAATATTTGGCAAATATTCCAAATGTGTACGGCACTCTCTTTTTGTGTCCATCTTCTCGCAAACCAGATCAACCGCGGCTTCGGCCATTTTTCGATAGGTGGTCCATTTTCCGCTAGTAATCGTGATCATGCCAGAAACGCCATCGCGTTCTTCATGGTCTAGTAAAACATAGGATCGAGCGATATCTCTGGATGCATTGGTTTTGGTTTCTTGATAGAGGGGGCGCACGCCAGCCCAAGCCCGCAGCATGCGCATTTCTTTGAAGCCGGGGATGATCTTTTCGCCCTCTTTAAGCATTAGCTGTACTTCCCAAGGTTCGATGGCAAAAGAATCTGGGTCTGGGACTTGCTCGTCGGTGGTGCCCATCACAGCTACGGTATGAGCTGGGACTAGGATATCTCCATCAGCAGGCATCTTGCAGCGATTGATTACGGTATTAACGATGCGTTGGCTGACAGCAACCATGGTGCCTTTCCCAGGACGGATGGCGATCTCTACACCTGCTGAGGCACCAATTTTTCCCACCCATGCTCCGGCGGCGTTAATGACCAAGTCGGCGTGAATGGCGACTTGGTCGTCGTTGACAAGGTCATGACAAAGGGCACCGATGACTTTGGATGCAGGTTGTTGAACATTAGAAGTTTGTTGAGAAGAGTCCGAAATTAGCCCAGTAACTTCATGGTATGTGCGTACCTTCGCTCCATACTCACGTGCCGAGGCTACATTTGCATGCGCAGCGGCAAAGGAGTCAGCTGCACCATCGGGAACACGAAAACAGCGCGAAATCTCAGGGTTGAGTAAAGGCTCATCTGCGAGCATTTGGTCGATGGATATTTCCTCGATAGGAATCTCTGCAACACGGCAACCAGCTAAGAAGGAGTCTGCATATTCCGGTTCATCCCAGGGAGTAACTACAAAAAAACCGCCCACATCCTCAATGCAGTGGGGCATGATTCTCCGAAGAATAGTATTCTCCTCAATACACTCTTTTGCCGCTTGGGGGTCTTTCAGAGCATATCTTCCCCCACTGTGGAGTAATCCATGGAATCGACCCGTTGTGCCATGGGTTAGATCACGGGCTTCAACAAGGACAGCATCGAAACCGCGCATAGCCAGATCACGCAAAATTCCGGTGCCAGTCGCTCCGCCACCTATCACGAGTACTTCAGTGTTTATTGATCTCATTGATTTTATTAAGGTTTACGTCGAATTAGTCCAAACAGCTACCTGATTTCGCCCTCTTTGTTTGGCAATATAGAGTGCCGTATCGGCACGATTGAGCAATGTTTCAATGTTGGCAAAATCTATAGATTGTCCAGCAACACCAAGACTGGCAGTAATTTTTACATCCCCACTTTCCGTTGGAATACTCGCTCCGCTGATAAGGTCACACACGCGTTGGGCAACAATTTTTGCTGAGATATTTTCACTAGGTTCTTCAGTTGCGCGGTCATTGGGCGGATTCATACTTGGGGTTTCAGGCAGTAAGATGACAAATTCTTCCCCACCGTAGCGGCCAACAAAATCTGACTCTCGGAGATGATCCTGGATTTGTAAAGCAATGCTGCGCAATACCTGATCGCCAATTAAATGACCAAAAGTGTCATTAACTCGTTTGAAATGATCAATATCCATCATGATGACAGAAAGCGGGCGACTGTACCGGCAGGCACGCTGGTATTCTTGTTGTGCCAGAGTCATGAAATGACGTCGGTTATAAATGCCTGTCAGTGGGTCAATGATGGATAAGCGATGGGCTTCTTCGAAAAGATGGGCATTATCGAGGGCAATTGCCACCTGAGCAGCAAATGCAGACGCCAACCGAGCATGCTCATTCGTGAACTGTGAGGGTTGGTGACTGTCGAGAGCTAACATACCGATGATACGATCTTGCACGATTAATGGTACGCCCATCCATCCATGAATCTTATTGTGTGGATGTTTCGAAAAGATTTCATACGCTTTGGGCGCGTTATTGATAATATGAGGTTTTCGAATCTCGATAACAAATTTATTCGGATTGTCTTCTGAGAGGGGGAAGCGCATTCCCAAGAAATCTTCGTTCTCGTCAAATCCGCGTTGACCGACAACTTCGAGTTCATTCTCGCGCAAAAATTGAACAGAAGCACTATCGTAGGGAACAACTCGGTGAATTTGTTCGAGGATTACGTCAATAGCTTCATTAAGTTTCAGTGTAGCTGCAACGGCTGCGCCAGCCTGACGCAGGGTCTCGGCTTCTGTGGCACGTTGTTGGGCAGTATCCAGCAAACGTGCTTTGAGCACTGCCAGGCTTATTTGTTGACTGGCTTGTTCTCCTAAATATACTTCTTCGTCTGTGAATCTATGCGGTTCGCTGTAGGCAATTAATGCAGCCCCTAATTTCTGGTCATTTGCGATTAGAGGCAATCCTAAAATTGACTTTGTTGGGAATAAGGCAGCGTGTTTCGGGTTAATGTGTGGCGTATCAAAGACATCTTCTATCGCTATTGGGCATTGTTTTTCGAGAACTGCACGTGTAACTGTGGGATCTTCAGGTTCTGGTTTAGAATCTTTGTAATCTTTAGATAAAGCACCATAAGCGGCCATTGGAATGGCGATCTCTAGTATTGGATCCCAAAGCGTGAGAAAACAGCCATCAGCGTGAAAAAGTTCTCCCAAACGATCAGCCAGGATTTGGAGTGTGACTTCAAGTTCAGATGCTTGAATGGCGGCGTGGGTGATTTCGTTGAGTAGTTTCTGCTGACGAGCGTATTCCACTAACTCCTTCTCAGATCGGGATTTTTCGGTGTTATCGCGTACTATGGCCAGAATAGCAGGTTTACCATCATGATCCATCAACCCGATGTTGAATTCGACGGGAATAAAGTGACCTGAAGAATGTTGAAGTTCTGATTCATAACGTAAAGCTTCGGGTTTTCCATCAATCCGCCGAGCATACTTTTCTTGAATCGCGCCGGCTTGTTGGGGAGAAATATATTCTAGGAATGGTTTCCCGATAATATCCATTACTTTATAACCTAGCAGATTGGCAAGTTGGGGATTGCTATATATAACGAGATTATCTTGGAGAATAACAATGCCATCATTGGCTTTTTCAGTCACATTGCGATAGAGTTCTTCGCTTGACCTCAGAGCAGCTTCAAGTATTTTTTGTTCTGTTATGTCTCGTAGGATTACCAGCCATCCCTGCGCACTCCCTTGCTGTAGCAGCGGAGAAATGCGCAAATCATACCAATTTCCATCAATATCTTGGATATTTCTGACATCAGTAGGAAACACATCCCTCTCTGTGAATCGAGATTCGAGATAAGGCCATTTTGCTAAAATTAGATGGGCATCTTTTCCAATGATCTCATCTTCCGTGCTGAGCAATGATTTAGCTGCTGGGTTGAGGTCGCCTATCATATATTTTTGGTCAATATAAATCACTGCTTCTGTTAAAAGGTCGACTATTTTATCTCTGGCGATGGGGGTGAAATCGAATAATTGGTGCCGATACATACTCCATGCTAAGAAAATGCCCATCAACAGAAAAGTGATCGACGTAAATCCTTGGCCAGGAAATGGATTTTTATTGAGAATATAGAGCAGATTTCCAATCCAGGGAAGTGAAGCAGCAATTGTGATTGCACCGACTTGACGACGATACAAATTGGATAAATGTTGTGCTGCCCAAATCATGTTCCAGGAGGCTATTAGAATCAAGGTGTAATCATAGACAGCGCCAACCCAGAATGCTGGTCCGTAATAGAAGATCAGGATGTTGGGGTTATTTAGATCAAGAGAGAAATCTGCCCACACTAATTGATGAGACCCATTCGTGACTGCTAGTCCAATGACAATCAGCGGGATCAGCCAAATTAGAAGTATCCTAGG
The DNA here is from genome assembly GCA_016785015.1 of Anaerolineales bacterium. GTDB lineage: Bacteria > Chloroflexota > Anaerolineae > Anaerolineales > UBA11858 > NIOZ-UU35. Next base: position 29,378 of record JADHTJ010000005.1, on the reverse strand, counting down.
TATGGTCAGCCAATCTGTTTTTTGATTATATTGCAGTGCAAGGAGAAGGAATAATGGTGGAATGCTGTGAATTCCGAAATACGCTATCTGTGACCAGAGAATTTTTGTGGGGATATGGAGAGCGGCTGATTCTAAGGCATTAGAGATTGCCCATTCAGCGACAGCTAGCATGAGCAAGGAGAGGATCGGACTACCAGGGGTGGATCGGCGTTTCCAGGCAATAAAACTTACTGCCACAGCAACCGAGGCAGTGATAAGCAGTATTATTGAAAAAACATTGATTTGCCAAGCCGTCATACGCGTTTATGAGGTGTTTTTTTGGTTTGGATGAATGATGATAGTTTCATGTGGTTCTGTAATATTAATCTATTATTAAACCGCATATTGTTATATTCTTCCAGGTTGGTTGAATAGTACAATTGTGATGACAGTGAAACCTAGGAAAAGAGTTAATTCTGTGGACTTTTTTTTTCGCTCTAATCTCAATTTAGCCGAACGTTTTTCTCAGCTTGAACATATCTTACCAGAGCATCTTCGCAGCATTGACGTTTTTGCTTTAATTAATTTGAGTCTGGTGGAAGATTTGTGCGAAGATATCGAATGTGGTGGAACTATTGAGAAATTTTCTGATGGCGATGTAACTAGCATTGCAACCATCAATTCGGAGACAACATTAGAAGGCAGGATTTTTTCCAAGGAGATTGGAATTTTGGCTGGGCTGCCATTGGCCGAAGTTGTATTTAAACTCAATGACCCAGAAATTAGATTCCTTGCACATAAACCTGAAGGTGCAGCCTTAGAAGAGGGTGATCTGCTCGCTTCTGTTTCCGGCCCAGGCCGATCGTTATTGGCGGCTGAACGCATGGCGCTAAATTTCTTAGGGCGCATGTCTGGTGTGGCAACGCTGACAAAAAAATATGTGAATGCTGTGGCCGGAACCCAGGCCGTAATCCTGGATACTCGCAAAACTTCCCCAGGTTGGCGGCGGTTAGATAAGTATGCGGTTCGAGTAGGGGGTGGTAAGAATCACCGGCAGGGGTTATATGATATGGTTTTGATCAAAGACAACCATATCGATGGCGCGGGGGGCATTTCAAAAGCTGTTGAGAATGTACGCCGGCATCATGGGAATCGGTATCCCATTGAAGTGGAAGTTAAGGACCTAGTTGAATTGGAAGAAGCTTTATCACTTCAACCTGACCGTATCATGCTCGATAATATGTCCCTGGGAACAATGCAAAAGTCCGTTGAGATAAGTGCAGGGCGGGTTCCCTTAGAAGCCTCTGGAAATGTTTCTCTTGAAACGGTACGTGATATTGCAGAGACTGGTGTCAATTTTATTTCTGTTGGCGCATTGACTCACTCGGCACCGGTATTCGATATCAGTATGCGGTTAGCGGGTAACAGTTAGCCTTTTTATAAAGCTTATAAAAGTATGTGGAGTATTTGAAATGACATTCGATGTGTTTTTAGAAGAAATGAAAGATAAATTAGGTAATGTAGTACCTGAACCTGAAATTTATATCAAGGCTGAAATTGCCTGGGAGATCAACAAGCTCAAAAAAGAAAAGAATGCCGTTATCCTGGGTCATAACTACATGGAACCAGCTCTGTTCCACTCGATCCCAGATTTTGTAGGTGATTCTCTTGGGCTGAGTCGCATTGCGGCTCAAACTGACAAAGATATCATTGTGTTTTGCGGCGTGCGTTTTATGGCCGAGACGGCCAAGATCCTCAACCCAGAAAAAACTGTGTTGCTACCAGCTAAAAAGGCAGGCTGCTCATTGGCTGAAAGTATCACCGCAGAGGATGTCAGGAATCTCCGTGCCCTATTTCCAGGAGTACCTGTAGTTACTTATGTCAACACCTATGCGGATGTCAAAGCCGAGAGCGATGTATGCTGCACCTCAGGAAATGCAAAGGCAGTAGTTGAATCTCTGGATTCAGACACGGTCATCTTTTTGCCAGATGAATATCTTGCGGGAAATGTTGCCAAGGAGACTGGAAAACAAATAATTTTCCCGTCAAAGATGAAGTCGGGTGCTGATCCCAATTTAGATTATCAGATGATCGGTTGGCATGGACGATGTGAAGTCCACGAGCAGTTCACTGTGCAAGATATTGTAGATATCCGAGCGGAGTATCCTGAAGTGGTTATCCTGGCGCACCCAGAATGCAGCCCTGAAGTTGTCGATGCATCAGATTTTTCTGCCAGCACTACCGCCATGATCCACCATATTGAAGCGACTCAAGCGCCCCAATATTTGCTGCTGACAGAGTGTGCTATGGGAGATAATATCGCAGCGGCTCAGCCTGAAAAGGATATGCTGCGTTTGTGCCGTGTGCGCTGTCCGCACATGAATGAGATCACCCTGGAAGATACACTGACTGCCTTGCAAAAAGATCAATATGTTATTGAAGTTCCTGAAGAAATCCGTCTGCGGGCGGCACGTGCAGTGGAACGCATGATCGAAATTGGATAAGCTATGCAAACAGATGTACTAATCATAGGCAGCGGCATCGCTGGAGCTATAGCAGCATTACGTCTGGCAAATGATCGTCAGCGTCAGATCACAGTGATAACCCGAGCTGATGAGCCAGTTGAATCAAATTCTTATTATGCCCAAGGGGGAATTGTTGGGCGTGGTATTGATGATTCATCTGCTAAATTGATAGAAGATGTGATAATTGCTGGTGATGGCATCTGTAATCCAAAAGCAGCCAAAGTTCTCGCTGAAGAAGGTCCCGATTTGATCGTAGAGATGCTCATCCAAAAATCAGGAATTGCATTTGACAGCAACGAAAGGGGCGAATTGATTTATGGGCTTGAAGCTGCGCATTCCAAACGACGCATTTTGCACGTTGGCGATATGACTGGTCAGGCAATTATGCGCGGCCTCATTAAGGAATTGAAGAAACAGCCCAACGTAAAAATTCTTACTGGTCGAACCGCGGTTGATCTGCTGACATTCCCACACCACGCACTGGATCCCCTAGCCATCTACCAGCACTTGGCATGTCATGGTGCTTATGTATTTGATAAGACGACACGAAAAGTCAAACCAATTTTGGCTGAATATACAATATTGGCAACGGGGGGCTTGGGACAGATTTTCTTGAATACCAGCAATCCACCTGGAGCGCGCGGCGATGGGCTGGCGATGGCATATCGCGCGGGGGCGCGGGTGGTCAATGCCGAATACGTTCAATTCCACCCTACGGCTCTGCACATGCCTGGGGCGACGAAATTCTTAATTAGTGAGGCGGTGCGCGGCGAGGGAGGTGTTTTATTGACTCCAGACGGGAAACCCTTTATGCATCGCCATGCCCCTGAGTGGAAGGATTTAGCCCCGCGCGATGTTGTCGCACGAGCCATCTATTGGGAGATGCTCGAGAACGATTATCCTTATGTTATATTGGATATCGCTTCCCATTTGAAACCCAATGCCATACGAGAGCGCTTTCCTCAGATCTATGCGCGTTGTCTTGATCAAGATATCAACATTACGGAACGCCCTATCCCGGTTGTTCCGGCGGCACATTATTTTTGCGGAGGGGTGCTCGTTGATACTTGGGGGCGGAGTACCATCCAGGGTTTGTATGCCGTGGGTGAAGTGTCATGCACGGGTGTACATGGTGCCAATCGCTTGGCCAGCACTTCGTTATTAGAAGGATTGGTATGGGGTGACCGCGCCGCGCGACATATACAAACTCAGCTTTCGGGCGATGTAGTCAATGAAAATGAAGTGCCCCCTTGGGATGACGAGAATCTTATCTATGATACAGACCCCACATTAATGCAAGGAGATCTGCAAACGATTCGCAACTTGATGTGGCATTATGTAGGCTTGGTGCGCAGTGAATATCGGCTCAGCCGCGCCTTGAGAGAGTTACGCCACCTTTGGCGTGAGATCGAAGATTTTTACCGCAAGACATGCCTTTCAGATGGCATGATCGGGTTGCGCAACAGCGTCCAGGCGGCCATGATCGTGGCGCGCGCCGCTCGCCAAAATCCGATCAGTAGGGGGAATCATTATCGGGAGGATGGGCTTGAAAGTAATGGCGCCCACGCTCCCGATGATCAGAGCTTGAAGCTTAGTGATGTGGGTTAGCAGACCGCGGACGGCTGACCGCAGACGGCTGTCGGATTTTACTCCACCCAATCGAAGGTTCTAGTAACTGCCTTTTTCCAACCTGCATATAAATCAGCCTGCTTTTGTGAATCCATTTCGGGGTCCCATATCTTATCCACTTGCCAATTGGCACGTAGATCTTCGGCGTTATTCCAGAATCCAACAGCCAATCCCGCAGCGTAGGCCGCGCCTAAGGCTGTTGTTTCGGCAACTTGCGGACGTACGACAGGTACGCCAAGAATGTCAGCCTGGAACTGCATCAGCAGTTCATTGGCCACCATGCCGCCATCGACCTTGAGAGCTTGCAGATCGACTCCAGAGTCCTGCTGCATGGCATCCAGAACTTCGCGAGTTTGGTACGCGGAGGCTTCAAGTGTAGCGCGGGCGATATGTCCCTTGTTGATATAGCGCGTCATACCGACGATGGCGCCGCGTGCATCTGAGCGCCAGTAAGGGGCGAACAGCCCAGAAAAAGCGGGAACGAAATAGATACCACCGTTATCATCAACAGTTTTAGCCAGTGCTTCGATTTCTGGTGCGCTTTGGATGATGCCCAAATTATCGCGCAACCATTGTACGAGCGCGCCTGTGATGGCGATAGAACCTTCCAATGCATAAACTGCCGGCTGATCACCAAATTTGTATCCCAACGTAGTGAGCAAGCCGCTCTCTGAAGGAACGATATCTGTACCCGTGTTGAGCAGCATAAAACAGCCCGTTCCATAGGTGTTCTTGGCTTCGCCTGGACTAAAGCAAGTTTGTCCGACCAGGGCGGCCTGCTGATCTCCCAGGTCACCACACACAGGAATAGCTGCCCCGAAAGGGCCATTGGGATCAGTAGCACCCCAGGTTTCAGGGTCGCTCGACGGCACGATTTTGGGCAGCATCCGCCGAGGGATTCCCAGAATCTCCAAAATTTCATCCTCCCAATCCAGAGTTTCGAGGTTCATCAACAATGTGCGGCTGGCATTGGTGACATCCGTGACGTGGGCGCCAGTCAGTTTCCAGATCAGCCAGGTATCGATATTGCCAAAGATGGCATCGCCATTCTCTGCAGCGGCTTGCAACCCTGCGACATTATCCAGCATCCATTTGACTTTGGGGCCAGAGAAATAGGTTGCCAAAGGCAATCCGGTCTGTGGACGAAAACGATCCTGTCCCCCTTCTTTGCTTAGTTCGTCGCATATTTCTTTGGTGCGGGTATCTTGCCAGACAATGGCGTTGTAATAAGGTACCCCTGTGTGGCGATCCCATACTAACGTCGTTTCACGCTGATTGGTGATGCCCACGGCCAATATTTGCGAAGCTTCAATTCCTGCTTTTTTGATTGCTCCGCGAATTACTTCTTGGGTGCGCCCCCAAATTTCCAGGGAGTCATGTTCTACCCAGCCAGGTTTTGGGAAAATTTGTTGATGCTCTTTTTGATCACCGCTGACCACTTCCCCCGAGTGGCCGAAAAGCATACAACGAGTGCTGGTGGTGCCTTGATCTATGGCGGCAATATAATTGGTCATTGGTGGTCCTCCTATATGTAAGACTGAGGACGGACGACCGGAGACCGCGGTCAGCCGTCAACGGTCAGCGGTCATTCAGTTGATTTTTTTCGATCAGCTTCAAAATAGCCAACGTATTCAAGAGCGCTTTCGGTACAAACGATGAACGGTTGGCGAATTCTTGATTCTTTCCTTCTTCGGGATTACGTTCGGAGCAGTGCGAATGAGCGCCATAGGGTCCCAGACCATCAATTGTGGGGATCGTGTGCCATATCGCATTGCCATCGCTCAACCCGCCACGCTCTTCTCGAAAAACGGAAGTGCCCAACGATTTGGCGGCTTCTTCCCACACGTGAAATAGGTTTTCGGTCCCTGGGTTCGAAGGCCAGGGAGCGGATTGTTCTTTCAATTCAATGCTGACTTTACACTCATAATTCCCATTAGCATTGGAAACTTTCTTTTCGTCTTGTAAGGCTAAGATGCTTTTTACGCCGAACTCAAAAATTTCGAGATCAAAAGTGCGCATTTCGACAGTTGCTTTAGCCAGGTGGGGGACACGGTTTACCACGCTGCCACCTTTCACATTGCCGACGTTGAAAGTCAGGTGTTTTTCATAATCGGTTAGTGCTGCGATCTGTTGGATGGTATGAGCCATTTGGACGATAGCATTGGCCCCTTCTTGGTGGTTTGATCCGGCATGGGCTCCTTTGCCTTTCGTGGTCACTTTATATGTCGCACGCCCCTTGCGAGCAGTTACCAGTTGGAAGAAGTTATCACCGCGCACTCCGGCTTCGAATACCAGAGCTGCGACCGCATCCTTGGTGAGATGTTCGATGCACAATTCGCCAAAGTCATCTGAAAGCCTCTCCTCGGCTGCATTGATCAAGACAACCCAGGTGATCTCGTTGAAAACTTCGGGTGCAAAAGTTTTCAATGCATCCATGACCATATAGATGATTGCTGTACCCCCCTTGATATCATTTGTGCCGGGACCATAGAGACGGTCCCCTTCTTCAAGCCAGCGGAAATCATTCTTGATCTCTTCATCTGGGGGGAAGACAGTGTCGAGATGGGAAATCAATCCAATTCTGAGAGATGACTTTCCGGGTTTGGTCATGACCAGATGTTTCCCGTATTGGGGGTTTTTGGCTTGTATATACTGAGCCTGAAATCCCAAAGAGTTGAAGGATTCGGCGGTCAATTTTGCAAGTTCATTGACACCAGCAGGATTGCCGGTGAAGCTGTTGATCTCAACCATACTTTTTAGAAAGTCAAGATATTGAGGAAGACGTTCTTCGAGATGTGCTTGCATGTCTTGGGGGTTGAGCATTATTCCTCCGAAGATGAGAAGTGTATTGAGTCGTTAGATAGGTTTACGCGCAAAAAATTAGTTTAATAAATTCTGACACTTGCCTTGTTTGTATAGCCGATGTAATTGTATCGTACCCAAAAAGAGATTTTTCAATCGTTAGTCGCCAGATTTAGAAGACAGCAGCCGCTTTTCCAGGCGCGAAAGTCTGTGCTCTAGCACTGGCAGCCATTGAGTTCGCTCAAATTCAGGATATTCAGAAGCGGAAACGATTTCGATGGCTGCCAGTGTCCACCGAGAAGCTTCGGTGTAATCACGCAGCTTGTGCTCGAAAACCTTGGCCAATTCGATATGGGCATATATTTGACCCTCGCCACTGGCCTGTTCCCAAAGAGTCATCGCCTGATCAAGATCGGCGCGTTTTTTGTGCAGGAAGGAAAGCTGCTCAATCGCCTTCCAATAGGCTTCTTGGTGGACATCATCTTGTGACAAGCCATGTTGGTATATCTCAGCAGCTTTGTCCAGGTTACCCAAATCAGCGTAGAGCTTGCCAATGGCGATCAGATCTAAGCCGTACTCAACGCCCCCATTCAAAGGATCAGCCAATAAAGTTGCCATGTGGTTGAGCAGCGCAGCCAGGGATACCACGTCCATTTCGTTGTGATAGAAAACGCCCAATAACGGGCGTGCATCACCAGTATGCAGATAATCAAAATAAAGATCAGCCACCATCCAGCCAGGAACATCTTGCTGGGAACGTGTTGCGCCCAAAATTTTTGCTTCTAAATCACCTAATGCTCGACTGGGTAAGCGGGCGCGCCACAATCGTCGAGCTAAGTGCAGTAGATCGAGATGTGCGGCATCTTTTAGTGGCGGCGGCCAACCATTGATGATAAAGCGGTTGTTGAGCATTGGCATATCGAATGATTTGCCGTTGAAGCTAACAATCGCCTCACATGGGGCAACAAACTGCTCGAATGCGGCTAGCTGGGCGGTTTCTTCTGCAGGGTCACGCAGGAAGAACTGCACCATGCGAAATTCATCCCCCTCAAAGCGTCCCGCACCGATCATAAAGGTATATGTTCCCGTTCCCCCAGCCAAACCAGTTGTTTCGGTATCCAGAAAGACAAATTTTTCCAGATCGAGTTCAACCAGTTTTGGCTCTTTAGCCCAGGCAGCGATGATCTCTAAAGGTGCGTTTCCTCTCAAAGGGATAGTGCCCTGCTGAAAATCAGCTTGATAGCGGGCTTCAACAACGAAAGTTTCCCCATGGGGCATGGATTGCCACTCTCCAGCCAGAACACGCTCGATGGGATAATCATCCCGCCGAGGAGCTTGTTTTGGTGCAAGGCTTTTGGCACCGAGGTCAACGCCCAGGGATTTGAGTTTGTCAGCTAGAGAGGGCATAAGGAATGGAAAATTGGATAATTATGAATTTAGTCAACATTTAATAATGTAAATGATATAATACTGCAATATATGGCAAAGGAGTTGAAAAGCTAAACTTTTCAAAAAAGTTTAGCTTTTGTTAACTGCAATGAGAAATCCTCCTATTCGTTCCGAATGTTACTACCATTTTTACAATCGGGGTGTGAATTTTGGAAATATTTTCTTCATCCCAGAGAATTGGCGTTTCTTTCTCCAAAGGATGCGCAAATATTTCCTTCCGCAACATGCAGATGTTATGGCGTATTGTTTGATGCCCAATCATTATCATATGTTGATTCTTGCGAAAAGCGATCAAGTCAGCCATAAAGTCATGCAGCCATTTGTTACATCATATACAAAAGCTATCAACAAGCAACGAAGCCGCGTAGGCGCTCTTTTTCAGGGAACATTTCGGGCGAAATTTGTACACAAGAATGAATATTTGCTGCATTTATCAAGGTATATTCACTTGAACCCAGTAACAGCCGGACTGGTCAATAAGCCCGAAGATTGGATCTATTCAAGCTACCGGGATTATATTGGTTTGAGAAATGGGACACTGCCTAATCCGAGTGTGATCCTAAGCCAGTTTGCTTCACCGAAACATTATTTGGATTTTGTCAATGATGATAGAGACCCCAAAAGAGGGATACCCGATTCTTTACTACTTGATTGATCATACAATAAGAAGCTATACTTCTCTGAGAAGTTTAGCTTCTTGAGAGTCTAGATAGCTTCCAGCAATTTCTCAACCTGATAGCCCGACTTGATTACAGCCCCCGCAATTTTTTCAATCACATCAAATTGAGCTTGGATTTTTTGAGCCTTTTGTTTCCCATTTAGTTCGGGATCAGCCACAGTAGAAATAATGGCAATAGCCAGCATCCAGCGCAGGAGTTGGTCGCAAGCTTCTTTGTTGAACCATAAAACGCCTTGATAACGGTTGACGCGCAGGAAGCGTTGGATATCGTTATCTCGCAGCCAGTTGTTCAAGATTTGTGCTGCTTGGTCAGTTTTTGATGCGAGTGACTGCCCCCAATTTTGCTGCGTGACCATAATCTTGACAGCTGTGACGGCATTTTCGGCCCCATCATCTTCAATTCCTAAATCTTCCAAAGTCTGATAGATGATTTTGCCCAGCAGCCAATCGTCGAGCCAACTTCGGCCTCTTTCCGCGAATTCTTCATCGTCTGTGATTTTGCCCAAATTGTGTGTGAACAGCCAGCCGAATATTGTTCCCCAAAAGGCTATATCTTCATCAGAAGGATCGAGCCACTCCAGAACGGAGTCCAAATCGACCCCTTTGGAAGCGGGTAATTGTTTGGGGATTTGAACCAACCCCAAAGCGGATTCTAATTTCCCGCAAACTTCCCCCGCCAAAACCTTTTCGTCAAATTCGACCTCGATCATCCCCGCGATTTCACCTAACAGGCGAAGTATCTTCTGTTCAACCTCGTCTCTGATTGTTGTGACGTGGGAACGTTTGAACGTGTCAACGTGAAAACGGTTTTCCAACAGCCACTCGAACATGCCCGGGTTGACAAGTTCACGGAAGGGGTAATGCAGCGGCTGGAGCAGGATTTCTTTCATGGCCTCTTCCATATCAGGAACGCCGCGGCCTTTCAGGTATTCGTTGAGTTGAGCGTACTGACCCCACTCGTTGTCATCAACTTCTCTGAAATCGAGGAAGATATGATATTTGTATGCTCCAAGCTCAATAAAGATACCGTTTTCGTGGATATCATGGTTGCTGCGGATGTATTCTAAGTTGCTGATTTGATCTCGGAAAATTGTGAAGGTATCTTTGTGATTCTTCAACCCAAGACCGTCCCCCAGGTGGGTTCGTAGTAATTGATCTTTTGCTTTGTCTTTGAAGGCTGCGGAAGTTTTTATCCAGCCGCTAATATCTGCCCAACGGTTTTGATAAATAACCAGCGACGGTTTACCGCCAGTGCGATTTGAATACGCAAATACGTTTTCATCGACACGTCCTTCAGGTGAATAAAAATCGTAGAGCAAAAAGTGTTCTACTTCGGCGAATTGGCCCCGCCGATGTAAGAGGGGAAAGATCTCGCGTTCGTGACGCGATACCAGATGGGTGTCAGGGTATTCTTCCCAATAGGCACGGTGATATTCCATGCCATATTTCTCATGGTAGCCCTCCACTTGTCCGTGGCCGAACATTGGAAGGCCGGGCAAGGTAGCCATCATGCTGCAGACGCCAAAATATTTGTCATCGCTGCCGAATTGCTCAATGGCCGTCTCTTCGTCGGGGTTGTTCATGAAGTTGACATAACGCTTGAGAATCTGGGGATCGAACTCCAGGGTGTTCTTAATCAACTGGCGATATTCGGCGTTTTTTTCGTCGCGCAGCATATTCATGAAGGCGCTGTTATAAACGCGGTGCATGCCTAACGTGCGCACGAAGTAGCCTTCCATCATCCAGAAAGCTTCAGCCAAAAGCAGTGTGTCTGGGATTTCCTGCGCAACGCGGTCAACAACCTCGCGCCAAAATTCCATGGGGATTGCTTCGTCGAATTGCTGGCGAGTGAGACCATACTCAGCACGAGAGGGGATATCGCCCCCAGTGCCAGGCTGTGGGAACCACAAGCGTTGAAAATGCTTCTTGGCCAAAGTCATGGCCGCATCGAAGCGGATGATAGGGAATTTGCGCGCCACATGCAGGATCGTCTGTATAACTTCCTCGCGCACTTCAGGGTTGAGAAAATTCAACTGAGCAGTATCATTCCAGGGCATGGCAGTACCATCGTTGCCATGGTAGACGAAATTGGTATCGCCAGTCCATTGATCAACGCGCTTGAAGACGACAGCAGCGTCGCTGCGGGAGTAGTAATGATCTTCCAGGTGAATGCCCACGCGCTCATCGTGGGAGAGGTTCTCACCATCAAATGTATAGGTAGGGAAAGGAGAATGATCTAAAGAGACAAACCAATCGGGATGTTCGACGACCCATTTTGAATAAATGCCCACGTGATTGGGCACCATGTCGGCTGCCAGGCGAATACCGCGCTTCCAGGCGCGACTGCGCAGGTTGAGATAAGCCTCTTCGCCGCCGAGATCGTTGGCAATGACATAATCGAATAGAGAGTACGCTGAAGAAACAGCATCTGGGTTGCCGCAGAGTTGTTTGATCCGTTGGGAGGCAGGGCTACGCTCCCACAAGCCGATCAACCAAAGGCCAGAAATGCCCCATTGGGATAATTTATCGAGTTCTTCATCAGGAACCTGATCAAGCCGTTTGACCTCGCGATGGTACTCTTTGGTCAACTGATCCAGCCAAACGTAAGCATTCTTGGCAAGCAGTACCAACCGCGGCATCCAGTCGCTGTCTGGACTGAAACGCTCCTCTTCTGGATAATCTTGTGAACTAGTTTTGTACTCTGGGATGTGCGCTGGACCGGGTCCGAAGAAAATGGTTTTTTCTTCTTCTTTAATGAAATCAATACTTTTGAGCAATCGTTGAAGATATTCGCCCAGTGTCGTAGTCCAGCGCTTTTGGATATATTCCAATTGACCCGAGAGAGAGCGCGGCGATGCCAATGCGGGGGCGCGCAATAAATTGATAAAGGTTAGATTTTCAGGTCCGAAGGTGGGCTGGGTTTCGAAGAATTCGTCCAATTGCTTGATGATCTTTGGGTAAATAGTGTGTTTTTCTAGATTACTGTCGTCGAAGAGTTCCTGATAGGGTGAGAAGGCCGGATTGGCGTTTGCCAGCCAGAGCATGAGCAGTTCTTCGAGAGCGATGTGGCGGTTGAGCAGGCCATCCGTGCGACCCCACAAATATTCATCGATGGCGCTTTCGCCACGGTATACGGCCAGAGGGGGAAATTCATCGGTGAAACGGCGCAGAGCATGGTCAACTTTTTCTTTTCCCAATTTGGTATCTAACCATGACAAGGCTTTCTCTAACGCCTGTGGATTGACTTGCAAACGGTATTGTCGTGCCATGTAATGCAGTAGTTCATCGATCAGACCCATGGCATTGATCTGTCCGGCCTTGACTGCCTGCTCTGGGAAGCGGATCAAATCCCGCTGGTCGTTCATCCTCTGGGCGAAGGTGCGTACGGCGTGAAAATCGGCAAAGATGACGTTGCCGCTTAATGCATATAGGGTGTCTGAAAAATGATATCTCTCTCGAGATTTGCGGGAGATGTGGAATTCAAATTGGGGCATGGGAGCAAATTGATGGATGGTTGGATAGTTTGGGCGTTTGATAGTTTAGTTATACCATGCTTTGCACTGCCAGTGACCACTCCCCAGTATTTGGTACAGGGCGATTGCATATGGTTTTTTTTCACGATAAAATGTCTCTCTGGGTCAGTAGCCCAACCGCGTTGGGTGAATCTGGCAAACTTTGTTTTGTCTGATCCTGCCGCCAACGCGGTTGGCTCGCTACCCGAAAGGCTGTTTTGACCTTTCTCATCCATAATTGCTATTTCCAAATGCGATTGCCCTGGTATTTGGTATCTGGTGAGAAAAGTAATCAATGATAGTTGGTGGATGTTCAGAATGAATACTATACGCGGTACAATTTTGTGAACAGCACCCAAGGAGAAATAAATTGCGAATCACAACCTGGAATGTCAATGGCTTGCGTGCTGCCTTGCGTAAGGGAGCTGCAGATTGGTGGGATACTTACAATCCCGATGTATTATGTTTGCAAGAGATCCGCGCTCGACCCGATCAAATCACAGAGGAGCAGCGAGCCCCACTGGAAAGGGTTCATGCCGAGTGGAATTCTGCCCAAAAACCGGGTTACAGTGGTGTGGCGACATTTTGTCAAATTGAGCCATTGGAATCACGAAAGGGTATGGGGGAGGAACGCTTCGATAACGAAGGTCGCGTGGTTCAAACCCGTTTTGAAGAATTCACTCTTTTTAATATTTATTTCCCCAATGGCAGCCGTGATCACAGCCGGGTGGATTACAAGCTAGAGTTTTACGCTCATCTATTAGACTTGGTCGACTCGCTGCATGCTGCGGGCGAACAAATTATCATCTGTGGTGATTTCAATACTTCGCATCAGGAGATAGATCTCAAAAATCACCGCCAAAACAAAAAGTCTACGGGTTTTCTTCCCGAGGAGCGCGCCTGGGTGGACAAATATCTAGAGCATGGCTTTGGGGATGCTTTCCGCGTTCTTTATCCAGAACGGGAGCAATATACCTGGTGGTCAAATTGGGGTAATGCCCGCCAGAATAATACCGGCTGGCGCTTAGATTACTTCTTAGTCAGTGAGAGCCTCATGGCGCGCGTTCAAGATGTGATCATCCATGACGATGTGCTGGGTTCCGACCACTGCCCAGTGACGCTAATTGTTTAGCTGTTCCGCAAGTTCTTCAGGCGTGTTGACTGGCTGCTGGCAAACGAATCCCTGACAGACATATGCGGTGGATTGATCGTTGAACAAGCCGCGGTTTTCGAGTAATTTCGGGAAACCTGGAAGGTTTTCAACACCTTCCAGGTTATTTTTTTCCTCCGAGATGGCTGCTACCAAATGGGGCTGATACTGTTTCCAAAGCATTTCTACCAAAGCCTGGGTTTGAGCGGATTCCGAATCACCAATGATAGCAACTTCATTTACCGGTCCAAGCGCGAAATCTGCGGCGATCAGCCATTGCCCAAAACCTGTTGGGTAGCGCGCTAAATTTCCTCCCATCTTTGCCATCATGGCCTCAGCCATGTCGCGCCACTCGAGGTTGAGTTCAAATGCGCTCAACTGTAAGAGAGCCAGCGCGGCCAGTGCGTTGCCCGATGGGACAGCGTTGTCTTGGAGATCTTTGGGGCGGTAAAGCAATTTTTCGTGATCGTCGCGCGTGTCGAAGAAGCCCCCATCGGGGTCGCGGAAACGCGTTATCATCTCAATGGCTAACTCGCTGGCACTGCTGAACCACCGCGGATTTGGGTCGCTCTGGTATAGCGCCAACAGACCCAAAATCATGGCAGCATAATCTTCGAGATAACCGTTGTAGCGCGCTTTGCCGTCTCGCCAACTGCGTAAGAGACGATCATCTGGATGTAATGCAGTCAGCAAAAAGTCCGCGTTGCGGATAGCAGTCTCTACGTAGTCAGGTCGTTTCAGATAGCGCCCAGCCTCAGCGAAAGCTGATAGCATCAACCCATTCCAGGACACTAAAACTTTGTCATCGGTCCCAGGCCGGATTCGCTCGGTGCGTTTTTCCAGCAGCAGCGCGTGTATCTCAGCCAACTTTTTGGGCACTTCTTCTATGGGTAAGCCGAATTCCTCGGCAATTTGGTCATCATCTAATACACGCTGTAAGACAGTATGTCCCTCGAAATTCCCTTGCTGCGTAACCCCATAAGCGGCCAGGAATAATCTAGAGTCTTCGGGGTCGGAGATGACAGCTTGAATCTCCTCAGATGTCCAGACATAGAACTTGCCCTCTTCTCCTTCAGAATCGGCATCTAAACTTGAGTAGAAGCCGCCTTCTGGATGCGTCATTTCGCGCAGGACGAAATCTAATGTCTCCTCGCACACGCGGCGGAATTCCTCGTCAGCAGTGATCAAATATGCATGTAAATATGCCAATGCCAGTTGAGCATTGTCGTAGAGCATCTTTTCAAAGTGGGGCACCAGCCAAAAGTCGTCCACACTGTAACGCGCAAAGCCGCCCCCGGCTACATCATACATGCCGCCTTTGGCCATGGATTTTAATGCGTGATTAGTCATATCTAATGCCATGCGATCCCCCCGAGAAGCCTGTCGGAGCAAGAATTCGATGGCCATCGGTTGCGGAAATTTTGGGGCTTGACCCCAGCCACCATTCTTCCAATCGTATGCCTGTGCCAGGCGCATGGCTGCCTCACTGAGAATTGACGGGTTAATTTCTCCACCCGCATTGTGAGATTCGCCCGTTGCTTTCAGATGGGCAGTAATTTTTTCGCCGCTTTCGAGGAGTTTTTCTCGATCCTCTCTCCATATGCGCTCCACACTGTGTAGCACATCTTTAAAGGAAGGCATGCGGTAGCGCGGTTCTGGTGGAAAATAAGTTCCGCCATAGAAGGGTTGACCATCAGGAGTAAGGAATACGCTCATCGGCCAGCCACCCTGCCCGGTCATCGCAACGACGGCTTGCATATAGATGTTGTCAATATCTGGGCGTTCCTCGCGGTCGACTTTGATATTGACGAAGTGTTCATTCATCAACGCTGCGGTCTCAGGGTCTTCGAAAGATTCATGTTCCATGACATGACACCAATGGCAGGCGGCGTAGCCGACGCTCAAGAATATGGGCTTATCCTCGGTATTGGCTTTCTCGAGAGCTTCTTCTCCCCAGGGATACCAGTCAACGGGATTTTCAGCATGTTGCAATAAATAGGGGGAATTTTCATTGGCGAGTCGGTTGGGCATTTTAACCTCAGTTGGAACAGTTACAAAAAGACCCGAACAGATTTGTTCGGGCTTCAGATAATCTTCAATTGTAATGAGTCGCCGAATGATAGTATTCTTACTGGTTACTCTCCGAATTCCAGTTCAAAATCGACTTCATCATCCCAGCCGTTACCTGCTTCCAAGTTAATCTCGCTAAATAGCGTATCCTGCGTGGCGCGCACGAAATGACGTTTGATCAGTTCCAGTATAGCCAGGAAGGTAACCACCACATCAAGACGGGTGCGCTGCTCCCCCAAAATTTGGCTAAATGAGCTACGATTGCCTTTGCTAAGAGTTTTGACGATTTGATCGATTTTCTTTCTGATGGTCACCCGAGGGACGGATACCACAGTCCCAAGTTCGGGTCGATCATCAATTTGGGAAAATACTTCTTCCGCCAGGGCATACAAATCTGTTATTGTGAATTCTCCAAAATCAACTTTTTCCTGCACTTTTGGGGGTGCCGCCAGGCGAAGATAAGAGCGTAAACCTTCTGATTCGCGCTGTTCTAAAGTGTCGGCGATTTCTTTGAATTTTTTATACGCTAATAGTTGTCGGGCTAGTGCTTCTCCGGGGTCTTCTTCACCCTCATCGCGGACGGGCGGCCGTGGTAGCAACGCTTCAGATTTGATTTGCAGTAATTTCGCCGCGATGACGAGAAAAGCAGAAACCTCTTCAGGTTCTTGTTCTTGCATATCGCGAATATGTGACAGATACTGATCCGTAACCTGGGCGAGGGCAAGCTTGGTGATGTCTAGTTCTGCTTGCTCGATGAGTTGCAGTAGAAGGTCAAGAGGCCCCTCGAAGACGGGCGTTACGACTTTATAATCACCCATTTGCTGGGTAGCGAAGTCGAATTTCATGCCCGTGATTATACCTGACATTGATATCTTGTCATGCTATACTTCCGAGTAAGTCCGTATAAAAAAATGGGATATTTGATTGTAACCATTTATCAAGATCTGCATCTAAACCTATGAAGGAGATAAAAATTCTATGAGTGCTGATTGGAAAGAAGTAACTGCGGAATGGAAAGGTTCTACAACCTTCATTGGTAAGAATAGCGCTGGGGGCAGCGTCCAAATGGGCGAAATCAATGGTAAGCCTGGTGTTGGTCCCATGGAATTGCTTTTAGTCGGATTGGCAGGCTGCACCGGTTATGATGTAGCTATGATCTTGGAAAAGAAACAACAACCAATGCAGGATTTGAAGATTAACGTGCGTGGCAAGCGCGTTGACACCTACCCTATGGTATTCGACCAGATTGAGATAGAGTATCTTTTCTGGGGTGAAGGCTTGAGCGAGAAAGCTCTGGAGCAGGCCATTGAGTTGTCGGAAGAAAAATATTGTTCAGCCAGTGCAATGTTGGCTAAGACTGCTGAGATAAAATCTTCCTATCGTATCCTATCCCCTGGCGAAGAAGCATAAGCCAGTAAACAAAAACCAAACACTCACAGAGTGGTGATTTATTTTTTTGGAGAAAATTATGACTAGCGAACCTATTCACGTAACCGATGATGCTTTTGAAAAGACTGTTATGCAGTCTGAACTGCCCGTCGTGGTTGATTTTTGGGCTCCCTGGTGTGGACCCTGCCGTATGGTGGCGCCGATTTTAGACAAGCTGGCCACAGAATATGCTGGAAAAGTTGTCATTGCCAAAGTCAACACCGATGAAGATCCCGAATGGGCGATGAAATTTAACGTTCAAGGTATCCCTACGATGTTATTCGTCGCTGGTGGTAAAGTTGTGCATACGCAAGTTGGTGCGATGCCTGAACCTATGCTGCGAACCACCCTTGACCAGTTCTTGAATGTCGTCGAAACAGCTGAAAACTAAGTAATTCAATTAAATTTCTTACTGACCAACGCCTTCTTTAAAGGCAGTGTTGGAGAATCAAAAACAGGATGCAATCTATTTTCGCATCCTGTTTTTGGTGTAGAAATGATGATTTACTCAGAAAGCCGTTCGATATCAGCTCCTAATAAGCGCAATTTTTCTTCAATGCGCTCATAACCGCGATCAATCTGGCTGACGTTGCGAATAATCGATTCTCCATCGGCGGCCAGTGCAGCCAACACCAACGCTAACCCGGCGCGAATATCTGGGCTTTCTACAGTTTCCCCGATCAGCTTTGATGGTCCTAGAACGATACAACGGTGGGGATCACATAAAACAATTTGTGCGCCCATCCCCGATAGCTTATCCGTAAAATACATGCGGCCCTCATACATCCAATCATGCAGCAAAATCGAACCTTGAGCCTGTGTGGCTATGACGATGGCAATGCTCATCAGGTCAGTAGGGAATGCTGGCCAGGGCATGACATTGATTTGTGGGATAGCATGGCCGATATCGGGCTCGATGATCAATTTTTGATCTGCAGGAACGATGATGTCATTCCCTTCAACTTCCCATTCAACCCCCATGCGGCGAAAGACCAAACGCACCATATCAAGGTATTCTGGACCGGCATTTCGAATTCGGATTGATCCTCCTGTGACCACCGCCGCGCCGATGAAACTGACGACCTCTAAATAATCTGGTCCGATAGTAAATTCACCGCCGCTGAGTTTGGGAACGCCTTCTATATGCAGAGTATTTGATCCAATATTCGAGATATTTCCACCTAAGGCATTGATTAATTTGCACAATTCCTGAACATGGGGTTCAGAAGCTGCATTGTGCAATATGGTCCTGCCAGAGGCAGTTGCCGCGGCCATGATCGCATTTTCGGTGGCTGTAACGCTGGCTTCATCTAAGAGGATCCCGTTCCCTGTTAATCCATCCGATATAAAGTGGAAGACGCGTTCCGTGCGGTCATATTCAATTTGTGCCCCCAAGGCTTCAAGCGCCAATATGTGCGTGTCAACTCTACGGCGACCAATTACATCTCCCCCAGGGGGTGGTAGGTGAAGTTCACCAGCGCGGGCGATCATGGGTCCAGCGAGTAAGATCGAGGCGCGAATTTGGCGGCACATCTGAGGATCCAAATCCGCAGGCCGGATCTCTTTGGCATGAATGCGCCAGGTGTGGTCCGCTACGGTTTCAATCCCTACCCCCAGGCTGACCAATAAATCGCGCATCGCCAAAACATCGCGAATTTCTGGCACATTGTGCATAATGACTGGCTCATCCGTTAGTAGACAAGCTGCCAAGAGGGGCAGAGCTGCATTTTTATTTCCTGAGGGGGTTATCTCGCCTTGGAGCGGTTTCCCGCCGCGGATTTTAAAATATTCCATTGGTATCTCCGGTTGCTGTGTTGTTTTCTAGCCAGTGGTACTAAAACGATCATCCAAAAGGAAATCACGAATAAAAAAGAATACCATCTACAGCATGAATGATTTGTTGAATTTGCCTTTTGCTCATGTCATTCGCTTATTAAGTAGATTTCGGAAAGATTTTTGAAATAAAACGCAAGCTCAAACCGAAATCTGCTCAAGCGTAGCGATAAATTTTGCTCATTTTATTTCAAAGCACAAACCGCTACGCACTTAGTATTTATCGGAAAGTACCTGAAAAATCTGTCACTCTGAGCAAAGCGGAGAGTCTCCTGCCCTTCGGATAGAGATTCTCACCTGCACTTGCAGCGCAGGTGCAAGTGTCACCCCTTGCCACAGGCACGCCTTCGGCGACGGGGTTCAGAATGACAGGTTATTAAAGAACTTTCCGGAGACCACTTATAAAAAATCGTGATAGAAATTTCTGAACTGAAACTTCAGGTAGATGATTCGAGCACAATACATTCACCACCTGATAATTCTAACATTTCAGCGGCATTCTGACGGTTGGCAACGATTTCAATCAATCCGCTGCTGCCGACTAAAACTGCGCATTCATTTTTGGGTATTTCACCAAATGTATTTACCCAAGGGAGTTCCCTGCCATTAGGGAGTTTGACAGATGTATTTGAAGCATTCAATATTTGTGATTGGGATTCTCCAACCCAAGGTGTGAATTTCCATTTTCTATTTACAGCAGGAACCAATTTTCCCAGGCTAGTGAGCAGGTTGCCGAAATGATCGGCGTGAAGGATTTCCCCGCGCAATATGCCTGGAGACAGAGATTCAAGTTTGGGTGCTGCAAGCATCACTAAATCAAGAATTGCTTTTCCAAACTCTGGGCCAGGAATCCCGCGCGATGCATGTGCCGCGCCAGGTGCAAAAATATCCCTGCCATGGAAAGTATTCCCCGGATTTGATAGCATCAAGTCAGCATTGGCTAACTGCCAGGCTTGCCAGTCATCCCCCAAAATGAAACTGAAGACACCATTGTCTGGACCCACAAAAACATAACCATCTGCCATGACAATGACCGGGCGGCGATGGGTTCCCACCCCCGGGTCTATCACGGTGAGAAAAATTGTTCCTTGCGAAAAATAATCCCGCGATTGCCACAAAGTGAATGCTGCTCTTTGAATGTCGCCGGGTGGAATTTGATTGTTTAGATCGATCAGTTGTACAGGGGGATTGATCGCCGCAATGACTCCTTTCATAATGCCCACGAAGGGGTCTTGAGAGCCAAAATCAGTCAGGATTGCAATGGTGGAGTTCATGTTGGCGCGATTATACGATGATCTGTTCCTTGGTGCACGAAGCTCGATTTGATTTGCTTCGTGTATAATTCTCGAGTATGGGATATATACTTGCGGCAATAATCGGTTGGATCGGTGGCAGCATGGTGAATTATCTTTGCGATGTTTTGCCCTATAAACGACGCCTTGTGCTGCCATTCTGTTTGAATTGCAACGAAGTGCAGCCTTGGTGGGTGCATCTGTTTTGGCCGCGGCGTTGCTCATCATGTGATACAGCTCGCTCACCGAGGGTGTGGATTGTGGAAACCCTTTTTGTGGCCTCCAGTTTGTGGATGTGGAGCTCGCCCCCTGAGAGTCTCGGCTATTGGGTAGGCATAACCCTGTTGTTGTACTTTGGTGTGGTTGTTGTAATAGATTTGGAACATCGTTTGATCTTACACCCCGTGAGTTGGGCTGGCGTGTTTTTGGGTTTGGCTGTGGGTATTTGGCTGCATGATTTGAGATCGACTTTGATCGGCGGCGTTGTGGGATTCGGCCTGATGTTTGCGCTGCACCTTTTTGGCAATCTGTTCGCCCGAGTGATGACGCGCATACGCGGACAAAAGATTGACGAAGTTGCCCTGGGATTTGGTGATGTAAACTTATCTGGTGTATTGGGTTTGCTGCTGGGTTGGCCTGGGATTGTGGGGGGATTAGTGCTAGCAATTCTTTTTGGTGGGGCAGTGAGTCTTTTTTACTTGCTCGTGATGTTCGTATTGCGGAAATACCAGGCTTTTACTGCAATTCCATACGGACCATTTTTAATTACCAGCGCCATATTGCTCTTATATTTCCAGGATGCTATCTGGATAGCTGTTCCTTGAATTAACGGGGATTTGTAGATCAATCGTTAAGAAAATCTAAAACTCTTTCAAATACTTCATCGGGATTGAGAACGTCCGTGTTGATAAAAAAATCGGCGTGCTCTTGGGCGTGTCGTAGGCGATATAGCTCAGTTTGGTATTCTTTCTCGCTCCAATCGAATTTCTTGCGTTCCAGGGTCAATGGATAGGAAACTTCGAGAAAAACTAGGACGTCCGGGTTTGTGATTCTTTTCCACATATCGGGAGCGTAGGAGTGTTCTTGGGCGATATGACGGGCATTATAGCCACGCGCGCTGAGCCGCTGAACCAATTCCGATTTGCCTGATCCACAAGCCCCTACGACACCGATCGTGAAATCTGTCTTTACCATAACGAATGAAGCGAGTTCTATTGCTTACTGAGCCTTACACGCTTCTGATTTTTTTTAATCGTTTTGTTGCGCCACCGCGCTGATCTCCGGGGCACCGCCTAAAACCGCCAGTGTATCATCAACCATTATCTGTCTGTCCGGAGCAGGGTGGAAGTCTGGGCCTTCGTCTTTACGGCGCAGAAGCACCACGCTGACATCAAAATCGCGCTCGATATCTTCAACACTGAGACCATTTACCTTTGATTGGAGTGTAACCTGCAAGCTGGCCAAGCACAGCGCCTGCCCTTCGACGGTAATTGGTCGGGTCATGTCAACACCGGCCGCCGCCGCGGCGAAGATAGGCGAGGAGGTGGCCGAAGTGCTAAAGGCAACAAAGCCGAATTGCTCTCTCAGGGCATTTGCGAAATCGTCATCGAAGATGCGGATCACAACCTGAATATTCGGGTTGAGTGTACGGGCTTTCATGGCAACCTGCAAATTTAATCCGTCTTTCTGTGTGCAGAGGATAATGGCGCGTGCCTCCGGCACAACCGCAGCTCTGAGGGCAGCTTCGCGGGTGCTATCGTCTGCGATCACGGGTATGCCTAAGTCTTTCACACTCTGAACAAGATCAGCCTTGGGGTCCACGTCTATCACGACCACATCTTGCCCCATGGAATGCAGGTGATTTGCCACTCTGAAGCCCAAGTGCCCCAGGCCCACTAATACAACGTGATGATTGAAAGTTGATGCAACTGCCATCTCCCACTCCTTGCCACGCGCTCGACGATTGAAGAATAACACACCAAAGTCGGCAACGCCCTGAGCCAAGATTCCAATACCAATAATCGGCATCAAAAAATAAAATATCTGTAAATACCAGGTGTTGGGGTAATTTCCGATAGAACTTAAGAATACTAACGTAAGTATGTGATACGCTGCCGCGGAAAGGCTGTCAATGGGCTCGTTTGCCAGAGTTGATAATGATTGATAGAGAATTCCCCCACCAAAAATCGCCACAATAAAAATAAATAGCGGCCATTGGAACTGCCGGATGAGCAGCCAGGTATCCCGGATGCTGGCGCGTGCCTTTCTCCAGAAATGATGGCCCCGATCTGTTTTCATCGTCCTATGGGTAGCGAGACAGTCATCCTGCGGATTAAATTCTCGCTGGCAAACTGATCAACATCCTCTGTGGAGACTACTCTCAAGGCAACAACACTGATATCGTCAACTGGTCTGCCCTGATCCAATTTGAGGGCATGTTTGAGCAGAGCATCAGCAACAAATTGGGGTGTGGGGGATTCATTGTCTAATGTGGATTGCAGGCAAGTGACGAAATCCATGGATTCTCCATAGCGAGAACCGGCATGGGTGATTCCATCGGTGAATACGACTACCGTCAGACCAGCAACCAATTCCGCCTCAGTGATTACAGGGCGTGTGTTGCGATAGATGCCAATGGATGTACTCTCTTCGTCGAGGAGCTTTATCTCTTCGTCGCGTGCCAACAACACCGGCGCAGGATTGTTGCGAGTCATCACTAGGGTGTTGGTCAGGAAGTCGGCGGAGAGCATATTCAAGGTGGCTGAAACTTTGCCGCCTCGTTCGGTGAAGAGGGCGTCTGAAGCAGCGCGCGCCGCAGCGCCATCGCGTACGCCGTCCGCTAGTAAAGAAATAACTTTGCGTACGACGAATGAAGAAACCCACTTTGCACCGCGCCCCGAGCTTTGTCCATCGGCCATCACTACCGACACGCCGCCATTGGGACGTTCTACCACTTCGACAGTATCGCCGCTGGTGGATGTGGCATATTTCTTAACTTTCGAAACAGCGATTTGAACTTCCATGGTTGAATTTTACCAAAGAAGCAAGAATTATCGCGATAGTCGCGCTTATGCGATCTCTGCCAGGATGAGAACTACCGCCCAAGATGCTGATGTGATGTGCTCGATCCGAGCTGTGAACCCGGCCTTAGAGAAATATGTGAGAATGGAATCATTCCACGGCGGGGATTGTCCGGTTATATTGAAAATCCAGGCGGCCCATTTTTCGTAGAATTTCTCTCCCGTGATCCAGGCATTGGGCAGCACTACAAGTCTCCCCCCAGGAGCCAGAACGCGCTGGATCTCAGATAGAGTATTTTCTTCAAGGATGAACTTTGTGGGGAAGGTGGCAACAATCTGGTTGAAGACAGCGTTGGGGTAGGGCAAATGCTGCGCATAGGCATTTGTGAGTTGATATGGATGCCCTTTGGAACTCATTCGGCGTTTGGTGAGTCTGGCCATTTGGGGGCTGGTATCCACACCAAAAGCGGAGACCACGCGCGAGCTCAGCGCTGATTGCAGGTGCCCCGGACCGAATCCAAGCTCCAAGAGGCGCGGTCCTTCAAGATACGGAAATGTCGTTTGTACCCAATCCTTCCAATAACCTAAAGAAACCACCGCGGCGACAAGGTTATAACTCCAGGCAAATTGATGATAGAGCAGATGGAAGAACATCCGCAACGCATTGGCCAGAAATCTATGCCACATGGTTTATTTCTTTTTTCGAGAAGTGATCCATGCCCCCAGGTAAACGATCGCGGCAATGATGTAGAGGCTTTTGATTCCCCATAGAATTGAGCCGTATTCCAGAACCCCTCCCGCAACCGATCCGCTGAGATTTGAAGCCAATGGCTTGCCTGTCTCACCAGCCTGTCGCAGGGATTCGCTGAAAATGAGCCCAGCAAAAAATATCGGCAGGGAGAGCAGTAGGGTACTTGCCAAAACTCGAACTATGGCATTCGTTCCAATGAGAATGTCGAGGGGGAAGAAGTAAGATAACGCCAGGCTCGAGAATAAGAACACATAGCTCAGGTTCAAGTTTATTTTTGATCGCCATAGGACGATGATATTTGCCGCAAGTGCCATGAGCAAAACCCCTGATATGGCTAAAGCATTGACGATCCAGGTTGTCCCAAAAAGTAAGGCAAGTTCGGTGATGCTTTTAAATTCTATCAGCAGGAACGCGGCACCTAAGAGCAAGAAATCCCATTCGGGTTTGAGTGCTTGCGGAAAGGACCGGGAAATCATGACCATACTGAGCACGACAATCAGTAGAATCGCCTGCCAATAAGCATCGGGGATGCTGCGTGCTCTCAGGTACAGATATGGCCAATCATCTGTGGTTAAGGGGAGATTTGTTATTTCGGGATCGGATTGCCAAGGCACTAGGTTTGTGTTGCTCGTGTCAATATTGGTATTACTGGCTACGAAAGTCGTGCCAATATCACCATGGTATACATATACTTGACCTGTGCCAAAGACTTCGGTTAGTAAATGGCCGAGCCTTTCGTCTATCCAATTTGTTTTTGCGCCAAAAGTCAATGCGACAATTCCATTCTCGCTCAAGTGAGATTTCGCTTGTTCCAAGCTTTCCAGGGTGTAAACAAAAGAATCTAAACGGACATTGGAGAGACCCGATAACAGGGTCTGGGAATCTAGTAATCCAAATGATATTAGATCGTATTGTTTGGTGCTCTTTTCGAAGAATGAACGGGCGTCATCGACTATCAAGGAGACGCGCGAATCGGTATATGGATCTTCGGGGTGAAATTCTCTGCCGAAGTCTAGTATTGCCGGGTCGATTTCGACCGCATCGACATGTGCGGCTCCGTTGCGAAGAGCGGCGGCTGCATCGTTGCCCATCCCTGCACCGACAATCAGTACCTGATCTCCTGCTGGGTGGAGGCGGTAGGGTAAATTATAGGTGAAAGTAGCGCTCTCTAATTCAGGGTTACTTGTTTCGAACTGAGAGACAAACTCCGTGGATAAGTTCATTGCCGATTGGTAGAAAACTTGTTGAACGTTGAGCATATACCAATATTCTGTTTGGCCTTCACTATTCTCTGCAACAGTATTTTCGATGATTTCTAAGCGATGGTATGGCGACCAAGTAATTCCCCAACTGATATAGATCAGACCAATAAGTGATACAACAAATATGAGGATATCTCTGCGGGAAATATTATTGTTTTTAAACCAAAACACACTCAAGCCAAGAAGTGCCAAGCCGAACCAAACCGCAGGTGGGGTTTGGAAATAGGACAATACAGCAAATATCCAGATTCCAATCAGACTACCAATCAAATTTGCGACATAGGCCGGTATGGGTTTGTGTTTATCCATTTCTCTACCGGTGGCTTGTCCGATAGGAATGAAGAACATCATGATGAGTAAAAAGAAAACAGCCACAACGCTCAGGAACAAAAACAGAGCTAGCCAATATGAGAAATCCCCCGTGAACCAGAGATATTCATCCCCTCTTGATGGATAAGCCAAGGCGCGCGGCGAAAGCACTCGACCCACCAAAATAACTAAAACAACGAAAAGTCCGAAAAGAGGAGCAAAGGTGGATTGGTAATCTTCATTTTTACGCACCAATCCAAATCCAATCGCTAAACCCAAAAATGCGGCTAATAAGGGGAGATTTTTGAAATACGAAAATAAACGTACTTCGCCAGCGATCCATCGGATGACGGCTAATTCTAGAAATAAACCTAAGCTACTAATAAGCAACAGGGAATACCAACGATTTAAGGGTTTCATGGTAGTCATATAAGATACGGAACTAAACTAAGTTTTGAATAACGTGTTGCTAGTTTCCCAAAAGCATTGGCACCCGCCCAGGGAAAACGCGGTATTCAAGATCGTTGATAGCGTAGTCGATCACTTCTCCATCGGTGTGCACTGGGGTAGTTGGCTCGGTGCGGATACGCAGCCAGGTACTGTGAACTTCGTGGACGCGGGGATGCTCAATATAATTGCCCTCATCGGGCTTCATCGTTTGGGGCAAAACCTTCAGAATGTCGAGACGTTTGGCCATCGAACCGTAAACGAAAGACAGCTTACCATCGAATGGGTCAGCATGGGGCACAGTATAAAAGATGCCACCAGTACGCGGATTGTTGCCGACAGATACCAATGTCACCGGTCCTTGAAATTCTCCGTTGTCCCAACTCAATTCCATTTCCCATTGGGGATTACGCAGGATAGTGATCAATGTAGCCAATAGATATCGAAAGATACCTTTTACGCCTTTCATCTTAGTTTGCTGCACACTGACAGCTGTTTCGAGTCCCACACCAGAATTGTTGATGAAATAACGCTCATTAACCTTGCAGACATCCAGCGAACGTGTTTGCCCCGCGGCGATAATTTCAGCCGCCTTGTCAAGATCCTTGGGAATGCCCAGATTATCCGCTAAGTCATTTGCGGTTCCCATGGGTAGGATACCAAAGTTCGTCAGCACAGGCCCCTCACCCACAGCTTGGACAAGTCCGTTGACAACTTCGTTGTATGTACTGTCCCCACCCGCAGCGATAACGGGGTTGAAGCCTTCTTTGCTGGCTTGGGCGGCTAGTTCTAGGTTGTGACCTGCATATTCCGAAACCACAAAGTCATAGTCAATGCTTGCTTTTTGAAGTGCAGCTTCTGCCTCAGGGCGACGTTTTTGCGCGTTCCAGCGATCTGCGTAGGGGTTGAGGATGATTTTTGCTGTCATAGGTTTCTCCACTAGTAGGGAAGATATTGGATAATTAGTGGTAAGAACATTTTCGCCAAACTCAAGAAGATCAAAAATCCCAGGGCATCAGTTGCGGCGGTGACTAACACCGATGAGGTCATCGCAGGGTCTTGGCCAATGTATTGAAATGCTAAAGGCAGTAGAGTTCCTACGATCCCAGCAACGAGCATATTTCCGACCAAGGCAAGGCCTAATACAATGCCTAAGTAAGGGTTGCCCTGCCAGATTCCAACACCCAAACCAATAATAACACCGATGATAATTCCCTGAAGCAAACCGATCCACAGTTGGCGTAAGAGGATTGCCCAGACTCGTTTTGTTTCAATCTTTCCCAGAGCTAAAGAGCGTACGATCATGGCCACATTTTGACTGGCCGCGCTGCCACCCTGGCCGGCAACAACCGATTGGAAGAAAGCCAGAACAGCCACTTTAACGAATAAATCTTCGAACATGCTGATTATCCAGGCAGCGAATAAGGCTGTGGCGGTGTTAAGCAGCAGCCAGGGTAAACGCCCTTTAATTTGTTCGACGACCGCACTCTCGGGCTCCAGGTCTGTATCGGCGACGCTGGCCAGACGGTAAATATCCTCAGTAGCCTCATCTTCGATAACATCAAGGATGTCATCGTGCGTGATCACACCCACCAGTTGATCTATTGCGTC
Organism: Anaerolineales bacterium; assembly: GCA_016785015.1. Classification (GTDB taxonomy): domain Bacteria; phylum Chloroflexota; class Anaerolineae; order Anaerolineales; family UBA11858; genus NIOZ-UU35. The sequence continues at coordinate 1,630 of JADHTJ010000005.1, read as the reverse complement.
GGTTACAGGTAACACAGTGAGATCGTAGTGGGTCATCAGGCGAGCAGCTTCTTCCTGGTCAGCCATTGCGGAAACTTTGATCACATCTCGATCCATGACTTCATCGACCGTTGTTTGCGGGTCGGCGATGACCAGTTCTCGAAGTCCCAAAACCCCAACAAGATGTTCAGTTTCGTCTGACACGAAAAGATAGTACGGAACATCGGTATCTGGATTGGCTTCTCGAAGGTATTCGATAGCTTCTGCTGTGGTTGTCTGGGGGTGCAGGCAAAGGAAGGCGGTGGTCATGCGTCCACCGGCAGTTTCATCTGGATACTCGAGGAGCGGCAGAACGTCTTCGGGTTCGTCCATCTCCGTGAGTGCTAGCCGAGCGATTTCTGGACTGAGGTCACCAAGTAGGTCAGCGGCCTGATCAGGGTCCATCTCATCGAGTACATCCCCCAGGCGTTCCAGCGAGATGAATTCAGCTGCTTCGGCTGTCTCTTGATCTTCGAGTTCGTCGAAAAGATCAGCAGTGGTCGGGATATCTAGGTGCCGCAGTAACTGGCTTCGATTTTCTTCATTGAGAATTTCGAAGACATCAGCCTGATCAGCAGGATGCAAACGCAAGAACAGCGAGGCTCCCTGCGCAAATTGTTCATTTTTAAACGCCCTGTGAATAAGTTCTGCAATGGGGGAAAGTTTTGCGAGTTGCGACATAGATTAGCGTTCCATCAAGTGGGTGCGACGGTTTAATTATCTAACCGCAGAACTTCAATACCTTGTCTAACCAGCCAGGTAATAGCTTCTTCAATTTCCACCATTTTGCCAGTCAATTGGATTTCGACCCAACCTTCCTCAGGAGTTACTTGCGCACGCAGGATATTGACGGTCAACTCATAACTGCGAATCAATTGATTGATCACCGGCACATCAATCAGCTGGGGTGGATATACCAAACGAATGATTTGATCGTCCATAAAAATCTCCTTTCGCAAGGAAGTTCAACGTCCGCATATTCAGATGCATTGTAGCATGAAAAAGAAGTACATCCCCTAAGTTTTGTTCGTAGCAGAATTCTACTTTTTGAGGCTTGCCAGTTGTCCGCAGCCCGCCTGAATATCGATGCCTCTGCGCATACGGATCGTGCAAGGTATGCCCTTCTTTTGTAGAATTTCCTGAAAATTTGCAGCGCGCGCTTTGTCCGATGCCTGACCTTCGAACCCTTCCGTGGGGTTGAGTGGAATCAGGTTCACGTGGACTAGCATGCCTCCAAGCAGTTCGGCGAGTTTGGTAGCTTGTTCGGGTGTGTCATTGACCTGGTTGATCAGCGCCCACTCAAAGGTCACGCGCCGATTTGTAGTTTTGATATATTCCCGAACAGCCTTCATCAGTTCTGCAATAGGATATTTGCGATTGATAGGCATAGTCTTTTGGCGCAATTCGTCATCTGCGGCGTGCAGAGAGATTGCCAGGTTGACCTGCAGCTCTTCTTTCGCCAATTGTTGAATTTGCGGCACCAACCCCACAGTAGAGACAGTAAATCGGCGCGCCCCCAAGTTCATCCCCTCGGGATGGTTGAGACGCCTGATAGCCTCCATGGTCGCGTCATAATTGTGGAAAGGCTCTCCCATCCCCATGACTACTATGT